>CAZGDE010000486.1:0-5048 GCA_964524315.1 uncultured bacterium | reverse complement strand
CTCATATCTGGCTTTGAGGACGCTTTTAATTGCCTGTGCCTGCAATGAGTTTGGTTCATGCTGGCTCCACTCTAAGAACTGGCGTGTCGTAATGCCTAACTTCTCACAGAGGGTAAAGCAGGCTTGCAAACGCACCAGATGACGTTCTTGTTTGAAATCGTTGAGAGTGAGAACTCTCCAGGTTTTAGGACCAACTACACCATCGGCAGTGAGGTGGTGGGTCTGCTGGAAAGTGATCACGGCTTGACGGGTTAATGTCCCAAAGCTGCCATTAACCTTCAATACAGGCTGAGCGCCTGCTGCATTGAGCCGATACTGTAGCTCAATCACAGGCATCCCTTTAGCATGAAACTTGAGGGTTGGTTTGGCAGAAAGAACGTCAAGTTCAGCAGTATCCCAACCTGTTGCAATCGCCAATTTCTGGGTTGCTTCGATCCCAGATGCTGCAAACACATCGATTAAGCTGACCTCTTCCGTAGGGGGCAAGCTTTTTCGCAAAGTGACGAAAGCATAGAGGCGTTCCCATTGATTAAAGAACGCGGGCATCGCCTCATTTCCAACTCTAGCCAGCGCATTAAAATCTAAGGGTACAAATTTGTTCTGATTGGCTGGCTCCGTTGGATTAATCCCAGCAAAATCTTCTCCGTGGTTAGCGAGGTAATTGACTTCTTTCACCGTCAACTTCAAGCCATTAATCAGTAATGCTACCTTGTGCAACTGATTGTAAGACCAGGTGAAGTAATGATAGGAATGGTAGGAATAGCTGTAGAAAGGAGGAGTGGAAACATTCAGTTGGCTTTGGGGCACGATCGCTTTCGGAGTTGAAGGGCTGCTCCAACTAAGTTGCACGATCGCCGTCTTGGCATTATTGGTGTATTCGACTTTAACCATGCTCATACCCATCGGGTCAAGGCTATGGGGTACAGCACTGCTAAATTCGTTGAGTTCGGCATTAGCCCACTGGTCGAGCAGCAGTTCATCATCCACCCACAGTTTGATACCACTATTGCTACGCAGATGAAGGGTGTAAGCCTCACCACTAGATTGGGGTCGAAGAAATCCCGTCCAACGGACGCTGAAAAAATGGGCTGTTATCGCAGGCATTGGGGGAACTGTTCCCCAACTAAAGTTGAGCGTTGGGTCGATCCGGTGCACGGGTGTTCCGGTGAGATCGGCAGTGTTAAAGTATTCGCCGGTCAATCCCGCATCAACCAAGGCTAGAAAGTCCGCGATCGCTGGTTCGCCGGGGTTACGTCTCGATTTTAGAATCTGTTCCAGGAGTTGTTCGGTAATGTCCTTATCCAGCTTGAGAGCATGGCTCAGCGTTTGTTTGACCAGGGCGTGGCTGAGGATATTCCGCAAGTAGGGTAGGAGATGCTCCAGCAGATAGGCAATTGACCGGGCTTGATAGAATTGGGCGATCGCAGTTTCTTTTGCTATGACACCATTGTGGTAGCGCACTTCTGTATCATTCTTGGGAATCAATTCAATCTCACTATTCGGCAGAGTGACGATCAGGAGAGTGGTGTAGGTGTCTGGGTTGAGCGGGAGAAACTGCCCAAAATACAACTGAATTAAGGTGCGATTCTCTAGCGTATTGGTTGGGGTATTGTTGCTAATATCGGTGGGAATGCGATTGAGAAACGCGATCGCAGCACTGGCCAACTGATCGTTCAAGATTGTCGCCAACTGGCGTTGAAGCAGATCTGCACTGATAACTGTGACGGTGGTTCCATCAATGATCTGATTCAACCCATTCAAGAGCGTTTTCGCCAGCACATTCACTGTACTGAATGCCGGAGCAGGGGCACTGGTACTGGTCGGCTTTAACTGGAAGGCGTAATTGGAATAGGTATACAAATAGTTCAGTTGGGCAATAGTAAAGCCCGATGCCCGAATCTGTTTGACTTTTTCAAGTATCAACACCGTGTTTTCGGTGTGCGTTGCATCAAAGGGATTTAGCCCAATCAACGCTTTGACAGCCAAGAAATCTGGGATGGATAGTTTCAGGGTTTTAGCCAATAGCGTGTAGCGATAGAGAATAGATAAATTGGCTAACGTTAAAGGGCTAGAGGCATCTAGATGGGTTGCTTCTTCTAAGGCGGTGAGATCGGCATCGCGAATGCTCAAAACCGCCAGTAGTGTGGATCTGTGCTGGGCGAGCAGGTCAGTGCCCAAATGCGTTACAGCAAAGGCTTGCAGTTCTGCTTCGGAATTAAAGATGGTTTTGTTTTGAAACAGTTGGGCATACAGGGAGGCAGAGTTGGGCATACCCACAATTCTGTACTCTGCCGTATCAATCTCTGCCCATAAGCTCAATAGTTTCACCAAGGGCAACTTTAGGCTCTGCCGCAACCGTTGGAGATGGGATAGTTGAATCAGAAACGTTGCCGTAACCGCTGGATGGCCATTTCCATCTTTAGGTTGGAAGGCAGTGATAGCCTGATCTAGTTCGCGTATTGTCCAGCCAAGTTGGCGCTGTAACCGCACAAAGCACTGCACGTTGTTTAATCTTTGTGGTGTCAGGTTTGCGAGAGGAGATAGTTGCATCTGATCAATCTGGCAAGTTTCCAGGGGTTGAATCCAGAGCATAGGATGGGCTGGATCGGGGGTGATCCACCGGGTTGCTAGCAGTTCGCACAATTCCTGGTAGTTCAATTGCGATCGCTGCAAGAATGTAGAAACATGGCTCACCACTTCAACCCAGTTGGTTGGTGGTGTAGAAGTTGCCGGATAGCCCCAGAATTCCGAGATCGGATGGTTCCCTGCTGTCCCTGTGACGATCTGCCATTCCAAAGTGGTCATGCCGAGGTAAGCACGGGTGATCGTTGGGTCGGTCAATATGGCAACACGGGTGAGGGCAGTCGGTTCGGCAATCGGATACGCTGCTTCCAGCAGTTGATCGCGTTGGGCACCGAGGTTTTCTAAATACACCTGGGATTCTACTGCCCATCGATCAAAGGGTAAATTCCAGGGATAAACCTGTTGCAGCAGTATGTTATAAGCTTCTGCATTGATATATTCTGGATTGGTGCTGAGTTCTTCAGAAGTGCCTGTCGTTTGCGGTTGGGGTGTACCGCTTGGAGGTGGTGCAACGACATTCTCTAGAATTTCGTTCACCAAGTCGATATAGGGGACTGGAGTATTTGTGTTGGCGCAGGAAAGTTCAATGTTACCCAGGTCGGGTCGACGCTCAAATAAGATTGCCTTCGCAGTTTTGCCCTGGGGGTTGGCGGAGCGTTTCAGAAACGTCAACACATCTACGAGATAGGCAGCAGGGCTGTACACAGAGCGGCAATGTTCACAGGTACAAAAGTCCAGGGAACCAAAGAGGGTTTGGCAATCTGGAATTTCCTTGATCGCGGCAGGTGACGGTGACGGTGGGGATGGAATGACAGATGGACTCACACCGTTGAATGCCGCACCATACTTTGTGATTAGGGTGAGCGCCATCCCAGAAATTTGTTCTGCCTGGTCAAAAAGTTGTTCGGTAGCGGTTTGCCCACCCAAACGATCGCGATATCTTTGTAAGAAGGCACTTGGTCCCAGTTGCACAATGCTCTGGGCAGAATGGATGCCATCTACCAGCAGCATTCGCATCGTGGAATAGTGCGGCGTAATTTTGAATAGCCGTTGCCAGGTTTTGAGTTGTTGGGTGAAATGGGTGCGATCGCTCACGCCCGCCAGCACTGTATCCCCATGATCATCTAAATAGCGATCGATCTGGGTTGCTGCAAAATCAAACTCCGGTAGATTGGGATGTTGCAGATAGTTGCTAAAGAAATTAACCAGATCCGTTTCCTCTGGTTGGTTGGTTTGCTGGATACGATAGATAACAACAGCGGTTGGGAAAGCTGCTTCAATAGTTTGGGCGATTGTTTGGGCATAGTTCTGGGCTTTTTCAGTGGGATCATTTCCAGGGGTGTCTGGTGGAAAGCCATGCTGCTGGATCAGATTTGTCCAGGCGGAGAGATTCAGTTGGGCTAGATCGCGGGGCGATCGCAGGGTGCCTGTTTGTCGCAGAGATTGCAGAGCCCGCACCAAGGGTAAGTAATTCTGGGTGAGATTGCCCAATTGCACAGTGAATTGTAAGTCATTGATTAAGCTCTCTTGTTGTTGGAATTCCGGTTTTTGGCTCAATTCCTTCCAGAAGTCTGAAATTGAGCCTTGATGTTGAAGATAAGCCCTGGCAAAAGCTTGTCTTTGTTCGTCGGGAATGGGAATCAGGCTGGTGTTCAATAACTTTCCTAAGGAGACTCTGTTGAGATCTGGATGGTCTTCCAAAGAGTGAGCGATGGCAAGTTCCTGGAGTCGTTGGAGGGTGTTATCTAGCTCGCTCTGCAAATGAACCGGAATGAGATTTTCGCGTAATGCTGTTTCCAATGCTTGACGTAGGGTGATTGGACTTTGGGTCAGGAGTTCTGGCAGCGTCAGGGGAAGGTTTTGCCGAGCTAAGCCGTAGAGAATTTCTGCTGGCAATTCGGTGGATAGGGTGAGCCGTGCAGTTTGAACAAGGTAACGAATCCGTTGGGGAGCGATGCCAGTATCCCCCGACAAAAAGGTGATGTCTGCTTCTGTCAGGTCTGCGAGGGGAACTTCTTCTAGTAAAGGAGATAGTGCTGCAATCAGGTTTTCATATTCTGAGAGGGGCGGTACGGCTTCTCCGGCAACCTGGAGATTGACAATCTCCACAGGCTTGGCGTTGAAAATAATGGGGGATTCCGCAATGACGAGATCGCCTGCCCGATACACGCGCACGATCAGATCGGCGTTGCCTTTTTCTGCTCGACAAAATTGAGCGCGAGTGTAGGTGATTGCATAGTGCCCGTCCTGGCTGGTGGTTTTGCGACTGCCTAACGCTTGCTCTTGCCGCAGGTCGCGATCGAACGTGCGGACAAACACACTTGTCAGGGGATTGCCATCGGCACCGCGAATTTGCCCTTTGACGACAAACCGCTCTGGCTCTGTTGCGATTATCGGCAGATCGACAGCAATCTCAATGGGGGTTTCTGCGGCTTCTACATTCCATAAGATGGAATCTTCAGTAC
>CAZGDE010000485.1:0-5055 GCA_964524315.1 uncultured bacterium | reverse complement strand
GTCTAGAATTAGTGGTCTAGAGTAAGCGATCTAAAAACTTCTAGTCTAGTTCGTAGATTCTCAATAACCCCTGATTGTGATGGAGCGTGAACAGTGAGCAATATTTTCAACAAGCTTCGGGACTTTGTTGGTTTTAATGAGCCCATGGACTACGAATACGAGTATGACGAGATGGATGGAGAAGATTATCAAAATCTCTATCAGCAAGAGCATGCTCAGCCAACTCCTCAACCCCAGGAAGATTTGCGGGCACGTCGCAGTCGCTTCCGCGATCGCGCCACAATGGCAACTGAGGCACCTATGGCTGGTGGCATGAGCAACGTGATTGGTATGCCGGGTGCAGTAAATGGCATCTCTGAAGTAATGGTACTGGAGCCCCGCTCCTTTGAAGAAATGCCCCAGGCGATTCAGGCGCTGCGGGAACGGAAGTCGGTTGTCCTGAACTTGACCATTATGGATCCTGACCAGGCGCAACGGGCGGTTGATTTTGTCGCTGGTGGTACCTATGCAATTGATGGCCACCAAGAACGGATTGGTGAAAGCATTTTCCTGTTCACCCCCAGTTGTGTACAGGTCAGCACCCAATCTGGCCCTGCCTATGAAGTACCTCCCCAAACCCAAGTGCAAATGCCTCGCCGCTCTGCTCCCGCCGCTACGTGGGGAACTGAGCAAATGCGCGTAGCCCAATAGTTGGGACTCATTGGTAATTGCTACTTACATGGTTAAACTTGGGATTATTGGTGGCGGGGTAATGGGGGAAGCCCTTTTATCCCGCCTTCTTGCGCAGCAGGTTTATTTACCTGCCGATGTGATGGTGAGCGAGCCTTTATTAGAGCGTCGCTCCTTTTTAGCGGACACCCATGGCGTTTCCGTAACTGCCGATAACCAGGTAGCCGCAGCCGCTACGGACGTTATCCTGCTAGCGATTAAGCCGCAACTGTTTGAGGTGGTGGCAGCTAATTTAGCCGCAGTGATCAATCAGTCCACTTCACCATTGCTGATTTCGATTCTGGCTGGGACTCCAATCGCCCGTCTAGAAGCTGCATTTCCAGGATTGGGGGTGGTACGGGCAATGCCTAATACTCCCGCCACGGTTGGTGCCGGTATGACTGCGATCGCGGCGGGTAACTATACCCAACCCGATGATGTAACAACGGCAACGCAGATTTTTAGTGCCGTGGGTGAAGTTGTAGAAGTGCCAGAGTCGCTCATGGATGCGGTGACGGGCCTGTCAGGTTCTGGGCCTGGTTTTGTCGCAGTGATGATTGAGGCATTGACCGACGGAGGGGTAGTATCTGGTCTGCCCCGGTCGATTGCGCGTCAACTCGCCCTCCAGACTGTTAAGGGAACGGCTCAGTTATTGCAAGAGACGGGCATGCATCCGGGAGAATTGAAAGATCGGGTAACCAGTCCCGGTGGTACAACCATTGCGGGTGTTGCTCAGTTAGAACTGGCAGCGGTACGGTCAGCCTTCATTGAAGCGGTACGGGCGGCGTGTGTGCGATCGCGGGAACTGGGACAGTAATTCGGATAGGGTATCACCCTATCCGAAGCTGGCTTGTCTGGGTATGCTGGACGAAGGAATTGCCCGCCTATCCCCGCAGTTTCGCTCCTAACCTATGCCAGGAATTGATCAAAAGACTGTTCTGACCCAGCCATTCCTGGAACTCAATAACCAGGGGCACATTGTCCAGTTATTTCTCACCCAGGAGCAACATCTTCTGGGGCGTGACCCCCAACGAGCTGATCTGGTTCTGCCGAGTGACTGGCAGGTAATTTCGGGTTGCCATGCCCTACTGCGGCGGGATGGAGAAGATTACTGCATTTATGATGGAGACGGCGAGAAACCCAGTACAAATGGGCTGTTTCTCAACCGCACCCGGATTACTCCGGCCAAGGGCTACACTCTCAAGCATGGTACGGAACTGCGGATTGGGCAAATGCCCCGGAGCCAAATTCTGCTGACCTATCGCAATCCCTTTGGGGCGGAAGCGGCAGAAATGCCAGATAAGCGATCCATCAATTTAAAGGAGCGCGCGGTTCTATTAGGGCGTGATCCCCAGGCGACGTTACAACTGGATGCCCCCATTGTGTCCCGTCGCCATGCCACGATTGAACCGGATGGGCAGGGCCGTTACCAGTTGCGTGATTACAGCACGAATGGCGTGTTTGTGAATGGGAAACGGGTCAATGGCAGCATGCTCCTGTTTGATGGTGCTGATTTACAGATTGGCCCGTTCACCCTGGTACTGCGGGGAGATACCCTGGAAGTGATCGATCGGGGAAACCAGATCCGTTTGGATGCCTGGAACCTGGTACGCGAGGTGCAAGATAAACGCCGCCGGGTGCGCCGATTGCTGGATGAAATTTCGCTGGCGATCGAACCGGGTCAGTTTGTTGCTTTGGTTGGTGGTAGTGGTGCTGGCAAGTCTACCTTGATGCGAACCTTGCTGGGCATTGAACCGACTAACGAGGGCACCGTTTATCTCAATGGCAATGCGCTGCGGAGTAACTTTGGTATTTATCGATCCCAAATTGGTTACGTCCCCCAGGATGACATTGTGCATCGCGAGTTGACCGTTGCCGAAGTATTGTCCTATGCGGCTAAACTGCGTTTACCGGGTGACACGGATGTTGCCGAGATTGTGAACCAGACACTTGAACAGATCGAAATGGGCGATCGCCGTGATGTTCTGGTCAGTAAGCTCAGTGGTGGGCAACGAAAACGGGTCAGCATTGGGGTGGAACTGCTGGCCGACCCCAAACTGTTTTTTCTGGATGAACCCACGTCTGGGCTGGATCCGGGCCTGGACAAGAAGATGATGCAACTGTTACGCAAACTGGCCGACCAGGGGCGAACCGTGATTTTGGTTACCCACGCAACGGCCAACATTACTCTGTGCGATCGCATCGTTTTTGTGGGGAGGGGTGGACGGTTGTGCTATTTTGGGCCACCCCGTAAAGCACTGGACTTTTTTGAAGTTGGCACAGGCGATTTTGCAGACATTTACAATGAACTGGAACGGGGGGAAACCGCAGTTCGCCACTGGTCAGAGAAATTTCGCCAATCCGCTGATCACTGGCACTACGTCGCCGAACATCTGAGTCCGGGTAGCACGACTAAACAATCATTACCGTCCTCCCCCAGTAAGGGAACGTCCTTTTTTAAGCAACTGGCCTTACTGACCCAACGGTACCTGCAATTGGTTCTACGGGATCCGGTTAACCTGGCTCTCGGGTTATTGACTGCCCCCATCGGGATTAGCCTGATCACCCTGGCCGTGCGTGACAAAGCACCTTTGGTACTGGGGGATGCCCCTGATCAAACCCTGGCCCCGCTGGCGTTACGGGTATTGTTTGTGTTTACCTGTGCGGCTCTCTGGGTGGGGCTATCGAGTTCCCTGCAAGAAATTGTCAAAGAAATGGCAATTTATACGCGGGAACGTTTGATTAATCTGGGGTTGTTTGCCTATTTGGGGTCAAAATCGTTGGTGCTGGCGGGGCTAGCCTTGTTGCAAACCCTATTGATGGTTGCCGTGATTTTGCTCGGATTTGCAGATCCAAAGCCTGCATTGTTGCCCTGGTCGATTGGTTTAGGGATTACTACCTTTCTGACCCTGATCGCCTGTATGAGCTTAGGCTTAATGATTTCGGCGATCGTCCGCAATAGCTCCCAGGCCAACAGTGCCCTACCGCTTCTACTGCTCCCCCAGATTATTTTTTCGGGTGTGTTGTTTAAGATGGAGGGATTTGCCAGTAAACTGTCCTGGCTGATGCTAAGTCGTTGGTCAGTGGGTGCCTATGGTAGCCTGGTGGATGTCAATGCGATGGTACCAGAACCAACGAAATTGCCTAATGGTGATACGGTACCCCTGCCGTTTGAACCCACTGCGGTCTATGACCCTACCTGGAGTAACCTCTGGCTCAATTGGGGCATTTTAGGACTGCATACCCTGATTTATCTGGTGGTAACATTTTGGGTGCAAAAGCGAAAGGATATTTTTAGGTGACGTCTTTGATATATCAGTACCCCACCCTTTATGCGGGGGTTTTACTGAAACGCTACAAACGTTTTTTTGTTGATGTTGAACTGGCAACTGGCGAAGTCGTGGTTGCCCATTGTCCCAATACGGGGCCAATGACGGGGGTTTGTGCGCCGGGGAGTACTGTTTATCTCTCTTATAATGACAACCCGGCACGTAAACTCCGCTATACGCTGGAAATGATTGCGGTGGATGATAACGGGCCAACCTGGGCCGGTGTGAACACGGGGTTGCCTAATCGCGTTATGCAGCAGGTATTAGCGCAACGGTTATTACCCGAATTAGGAGACTATCAAGATATTCGTTATGAAGTTCCCTATGGGCAGGATCGTAAAAGTCGCATTGATTTTTTGCTAACTGGTAGTTCGGCAGGTAAACCCATTTATTTAGAGGTTAAAAATACTACCTGGGTTAAGGATAATCTGGCAATGTTCCCTGATACGGTGACAACGCGTGGGCAAAAACATTTACGGGAATTAATGGCCATATTACCCACAGCCAACGCCGTAATGCTGTATTTCATCAATCGGGGTGATTGTCCTTTCTTCGCTCCTGGTGATAGTGCTGACCCGCTTTATGGGCAGCTTTTTCGCGAAGCGATCGCTATGGGCGTGCAAATTTTGCCATGCCGATTTGATGTTTCACCTGCTGGGATTCGCTACTTGGGACTGGCAACCCTCAGTATATAAATCAACAGATAAAAACTAAAAAAATAACCTGGCAAGCCCCCTCGCCAGGTCGAAACATTCGTACTTGAGGAATGTGTATGCTCATAAGATACCTATTGTCAGTCACCTATCAACTCCCCCTCATGTGTTATTTGTAAGGGTGATTTCTCAGTCATCCATCTGGGTGAAATGAATGGTGCAATCCTCAAGACAATAGGTATCTGATACGTCGTTCACTCCCCCTGTTTAAACCTTGGGTAGTCCTTTTAGGAAACGATAAGGAATTATTTTATTGAGGCAACAGACAGTGAGATCTACAAAATCACGCTCTCTTACCCTCACTC
>CAZGDE010000484.1:0-5058 GCA_964524315.1 uncultured bacterium | reverse complement strand
CCATCAAAGTCCCAAGGGTGTCGTTATATTGTTCAGACAGTTAATCGCTTATCACAACGTTTCCTGCGATCGCGAATGGGCGATCGCAGGTTTTCCATTGTTTTAGATGTATAGTCGTCATAAATCTATTGTGAGGATAACTGTGGCTGTCATTAGTTATTGGTCATTTGTTGCCAAATGATCAAACCCGTTAAACTCAAACTAAAAAGATCTCTCGCAAACGTTCCAAGGCAGTTTTAATCTCGTTCAACTCTGTTTCGTTTAACTGGTTAAACCGTTCCTTCAAGCGATTGATATGAGTTGGAAAGACGGTTTCAAAGACAGCTTCACCTTCAGGCGTTAAGACAATCTTGAAACAACGACGATTATCTGGTGGTACCTCGCGCCGGACTAACCCCTTCTGCTCCAGGCGATCGACAATGCCTGTCAATGTTCCTTTTGTCACCAACGTTTTTTCAGCTAATTGACCCATCATCATACCGGGTGTATTACCCAAGGTGGCAATCACATCGTATTGGGGGACAGTCAACCCTAACTTACGGATATGTTCTTCATCAAAGGCAGAAAATGCTTGATATGCCCGCACAAACTCGCGCAAGACGGCCAAAAATGGTTCTTTGGCTGCTATTTGGGCGGCTGTCTCATTCTGGTCTGGTTCAACACTAACTTGATTCACAAATTTAACCGTTGCTCTTAACGATCTGAACTTAAATTGTACTAGCTCAAACAATTCTTTGCCAAATGATTACGGGTAGTGCTGAATCATTCCCCACCCCTGATACCCTAATCTATATTCCGTCGCGACTGAGCTATGTCCCGTTCTCGTTCTCTCCGTTACTACATGCTGGCACGGTTATTGCTGGCACCTTTGATGTTGTGGGTCATTACCACGGTTGTGTTTTTGCTTTTACGGGCAACTCCAGGTGACCCAGTGGATGCGCTGTTAGGGCCACGGGCCCCGCAGGAAGCGAAGGATGCCCTCCGGGAGCAGTTAGGGTTAGGCAAACCATTACTGCTGCAATACGTGGATTATATGGGGGCCTTGCTGCGGTTCGATCTAGGCAAGTCATTGACCAGTCAGGGCCAAACGGTATGGGAAATCATTCAAAAGTTTTTTCCGGCAACGGTGGAACTGGCCATTTTTAGCATGGCGATCGCCCTCGTCGTTGGCATCACCGTCGGTATGGTGTCTGCCTCTCGTCCCAATACCCCATTAGATGCAGGGGGGCGGTTATTTGGCATCCTGACATACTCAGTGCCATTGTTCTGGTTTGGGATGTTGTTGCAACTGGTGTTTGCGGTGCAACTGGGTTGGTTTCCGCTGGGAACCCGTTTCCCTGTGACCATTCCGGCACCTGTTGGCCCAACCGGCCTGTACACGCTAGATAGTTTGCTACAGGGGAATTTGCCCCAGTTTTTGACATCGCTCTACTATTTGACCCTGCCTTGCTTAACGTTGGGTGTTTTGATTAGCGGCATTTTTGAGCGGATTGTGCGAGTTAATTTAAAGCAAACGCTGGAATCCGATTACGTGGAAGCGGCGCGAGCGCGGGGCATTCCAGAGCGGCAAATTCTAATGAACCATGCCTTGAAAAATGCCCTGATTCCGGTGATTACGATTCTGGGACTGACTTTTGCGGCATTGTTAGGTGGGGCGATTTTGACTGAAGTAACCTTTTCCTGGCCCGGTCTGGCAAATCGTTTATATCGGGCGATCGCTCAGCGAGATTATCCTACTGTTCAGGGAATTGTTGTATTTTTCGCGGCGATCGTGGCACTGGTTAGCATCTTGATTGACCTCTTAAATGCCTATGTTGACCCGCGCATTCGTTATTAATCTTTATCTGGGATGATAAAATCGCTCCGAATTGGTGAGGTATCGCTTCGGTGTGGGGAGCAGCATGAATTACTGGTTAATGAAGTCGGAACCGTCGGTTTATAGCATTACCGACCTCAAACGCGATCGCACGACAATCTGGGACGGGGTACGTAACTATCAGGCACGTAATTTTTTGCGATCGATGCAGGTGGGCGATCGGGCATTTTTCTACCATTCCAATGCCGAGCCACCGGGTATTGCGGGACTCATGCAAATCGCGAAACCGGACATTGTTGATCCATCCCAGTTTGACCAAAAGAGCAAATACTACGATGCCAAGTCACCAGAGGCGAATCCCCGCTGGCGCACAGTAGAAGTAGAATTTGTCGCAGCTTTTCCTAAACTGATCCCCCTGGACGTGTTGCGGCAAACCTTCAGTGCTGAGGAACTACTCGTCGTTAAACAGGGCAACCGTTTGTCGGTCATGCCCGTGCCAGCCGAAGTAGCCGAAAAAATTTTAGCGATGGCGAATAGTTAAGGAATGAGAATTAAATAAGTTCGAGATTTGGTAGGGGCGTAGCATTCGGGCAGAAGCCTTGGTAACACGCCCAGAATGGTTGCCGTAGCTCGCTTCCCGAAGGGTATGCTACGTCCGTACAGGCATCGAGGAATATAGCGGAAATTATTTAATCCATGATCCTAAGGAGTAGAAACGAATGTCCCACCACGAGCGGTGGCATGGGGCGTTCAGCCGAACGCTCCTACGGGAGACAGACTATTCTGCACCAATGATGGCATTGCGATCGAGCAATAACAGGTTCCGCAAACTGTCCGTATCCAATTCGGTGAGCCAGTTTTCGCCCGCACCAACGACATTCTCTGCCAGAGCTTTTTTACTTTCGATCAGGTCATGAATTTTTTCTTCTAGAGTGCCATTGCAGACAAATTTGTGTACCTGCACGTTGCGGGTCTGCCCGATGCGAAAGACCCGGTCGGTCGCCTGGTTTTCGACGGCTGGATTCCACCAGCGATCGAAGTGAAAGACATGGTTGGCGCGGGTCAGGTTCAAGCCCACACCACCCGCCTTTAAGGAAAGGATAAAAATTCGTGGCCCCTGGGGATCATGCTGGAAGCGATCGACCATTTCTTCCCGTTGTTTTTTCGGAGTACTGCCATATAAGAAGAAGACCTGTTGTCCCATTTGTCGTTCCAGATGGGCTTTGAGTAATTTGCCCCACTCGGCAAACTGGGTAAAGATGAGGGCGCGATCGCCTTCTAAAACAACCTCTTCCAGCATTTCATCTAGCCGTTGCAATTTCCCGGAACGGGAGGGAAACCCGTTTTTCTGGAAGTTCCCAGTGGTTAATGCCGATTCCTTCGTCTCACTGGTTGATTCTTTCAAGAACAATTCTGGATGGTTGCAAATTTGTTTCAGCTTCACTAACAGCGCCAGAATGATTCCCTTGCGTTGAATCCCATCTGCTGCTTCGATATCGGCCAGGGATTTTTCCACCAAATTCTGGTAAATGGCAGCTTGCTCAGCCGTCAAACCGCAGAAAACAGTCATTTCCTGTTTATCAGGCAGGTCTTGAATAATGTCGCGATCGGTTTTCAGACGACGCAGAATGAAGGGTTGGACGAGCGATCGCAGTGTCTTGAGTGAATCCGTATCCCCGTACCGTTCGATCGGCGTGGCAAACCGGCGCTGAAAGAAATTTTTTGGTCCCAAATAGGCAGGATTGAGAAAATCCATAATCGACCACAATTCTGTCAGACGGTTTTCCACGGGTGTACCCGTCAAGGCGATGCGGAACTGGGTTTCGAGTTGGCGAACTGCCTGGGACTGCTTTGCGTCCGCATTTTTGATGTTCTGTGCTTCGTCCAGAACCACGCCCCGCCAGGATACCGTTTGTAAATCCTTTAAGTCGCGGTGGATAAGGGCATAACTGGTAATCACCAGATCCTTGTCGGCAACAGCTTTGGTGAAGGCTTTTCCCTTGGGGCGACCATCGCCATGATGCAACATGACTGTTAAACTGGGCCCAAACTTCTTCACCTCCCGTTCCCAGTTACCCAACACAGAGGTGGGACAAACCAGTAACGTAGGTGCATCCAGGGCATTTTGCTGTTTCAAATGCAGCATAAACGCAATGAACTGGATCGTTTTCCCCAGACCCATATCATCTGCAAGGCAGGCTCCCAGGCTCCACTGCTCCAAAAAGGCCAGCCAGCCAACGCCCCGTGCTTGATAGGGGCGCAATTCCCCCCGAAATCCTTCTGGTTCAGCAACAGGTTCTAATGTGCGTTTGCCTGTAATGGTATTGATTAGATTCTGTAACGAACCTGATGCTTCAAAGCTGACGACGGGTAGCTTTTCAATCATCTGGGTATCACCCGTACTGATGCGGAGAGCATCTTCCAGTGACAGAGAGGTTTGATCTTTCCGGTTGGCAAAGAAGGATTGGGCCGCGCGAATGTCCTGAGGTCGCAGTTCTACCCACTCACCATTAATCTCGACTAATGGCGTATTGAGGGCAACCAGGCGATCGAACTCTTCCTTCGACAGAGTTTGTCCCCCAATCGACAGTTCCCACCGGAAGTTAAGCAAGCTTTGCAACCCCAGGCGATCGCCCTTCTTGGCTTTGCCCGTCTGAGCCTGAATTTTAAGACCAAGGCGATTGGCCCAACCGCCCTGATTTGCCAGACTGGGTGGCAAGACAACCCCTAAACCACTGTCCTGTAAACGCCATGCCGTTGATCGCAAGAAATCATATGCCTGGAGTGGATCGAGGGTACAAAACTGGGGGCGTGGTTCCTGTAAACTCGGTTCCAGTTGGGCATATAAGCGGGATGCCAGTCCCAAACCCATCAGAAAGGTTTCCTGGGGATGGGGAATGGTGCGTCCCTGAAAAACCAGGCGATCGACGGGGTTATTCCAGATCGTCGTGGCACTGACCAGAAAGCCAGAATTGTCTGCCGCCTGGAGAAAATACTCCAGTCGCCAGTTCATCTGCCCCGATTGGGGTGGATGCAGATACAGGCAAGTCCGAAACTGAGTTTGCTCAAACCCCCGCTGTTGTAAGGGTGCCGTCCAATTTTTCAGGGCCGTTTGCAAACTCTCCAGGCCGGATGCTGTCACTTCTCCAGTATCCTGTCCCAACGCTACTAGCCATTCCTTCAGGGGTGATTCCAGGGTGACCGATTTTGCTGGTGGACGAACGGTTTTGTCAGCACTGGGT
>CAZGDE010000483.1:0-5069 GCA_964524315.1 uncultured bacterium | reverse complement strand
GTTCCTATCCTGGAGAAATGAAGCAATTCCAGATTAACGCAAAAAAAGAATTCACTTTGGTGTAAGTTTTACACTGTATTACCCATTTCGTGATGCTGCCCCATGTCGAAAGACTATCAGCCACCTCGCCTTAGTGTAACCGTTGATTGTGTGGTGTTTGGCCTGGATGACGCGGAACTAAAAATTTTGTTAATTCAAAGAGGTGCCGTTCCCTTTAAGGGGGAATGGGCCTTACCGGGTGGCTTCGTCCAACCCGATGAATCGGTGGCAGCGGCGGCAATGCGCGAACTGCGCGAAGAAACAGGGGTAGAAAAAATCTTTTTAGAGCAGCTCTATACCTTTGGGGCGGTTGATCGCGATCCACGGGGGCGCGTAATAACGATCGCCTATTATGCGTTGATTAACCTGAATGAACACCAGCTACAGGCAACTACTGATGCCCGTCAGGCCCGCTGGTTTCCTTTGGGAGAAATACCGGCACTGGCTTTTGACCATAATGCCATTCTGGCAATGGCGCTAACGCGCTTAAAGGGTAAGGTGCGGTACGAACCAATCGGCTTTGAATTATTGCCTAAAAAGTTTACTCTCTCCCAATTACAAAGGCTTTACGAAACAATCCTGGAATACCCTCTGGATAAACGCAATTTCAGGAAGAAAATTCTGAGTATGGGGCTATTAATTGAATTGGATGAAACAGAACAGGGAGTTGCCCACCGGGCTGCCCGACTTTACCAATTTGATGAGCAAAAATACCGCCAATTAAAAGCTCAAGGATTGAATTTTGAAATTTAGCATGGTCTGAACCGCCTTCAATTAATAAATTTCATGTCATTAGTTGAGTAAGGGCTGTGTACTTGCGAACACATGGGATTAGGATTATTGCTAAAGACTTTGACTAAATCCTTGTCACTATAAACGGCCTCGTTTTGATATCCCACTATGACTCCCAATGAGCTGACTCAGTGCCTTAACTTAGCCAGGGCACTTGACCTGATTGTTTCCAGTCGCACCATCAATGGCGTGTTATATGTTTATAACCCCGCCGGACAGTCTAAACGTTGGGATAGTTTTGTCGCAGAGTATCCCCTTGAACGATTACAGGCAATGGCAGAACGACGGCAGGTACGCCGCAACGCCGCCAGTTAGATTAACGGGTATCAGTAGCCATAATAGGTAGGGGTTTGGCACCACCAAACCCGCCGATTTTAGTTTCTGCTCTACAGTTTTTCAAGAGTGTGGATTTAGTAAATTCGCAAACTGTTAGGGTGGGTTTAGCAGGCCAATCTGCATGGAGCATGAATTTGACCGCAAAACCCGCCCCTACGAAAACTCGAACTTATTGAATTCCCATTTCTCAGACGATTTTTCTAAAACTGCTGGAGGAAGCGCAGATCGCTGTTGTAAAGGCGACGGATGTCATCAATTTGATGGAGAACCGCAGCCAATCGCTCTACCCCCATACCACCCGCAAAGCCAGTGTAAACCTCAGGGTCGTAGCCAACGGCTTTAAGCACGTTTGGATCGACCATGCCACAGCCCATAATTTCTAACCAACGGCCCTTCCATTGGAGATCAACTTCTGCTGAAGGTTCTGTGAAGGGAAAGAAGCTGGGCCGCATCCGGATGGGGACTTCACCAAACATTTGCTCCAGAAAAACTTTAATTGTGCCTTTCAGATCCGTGAAGGTTAGCCCTTCATCGATCGCCAAAAACTCGATCTGGTGAAACACTGCGGTATGGCTGGCATCGACCGTATCACGGCGGTAACAACGCCCCGGCATCACAATCCGCACGGGGGGGTCGTTGTGCTCCATATAGCGGATTTGCACCGATGAGGTATGGGTTCGCAGCAGATTACCATCGGGCAGGAACAGGGTATCCTGCATATCGCGCGCGGGGTGATCGGGCGGAAAATTAAGCGCCTCAAAGTTGTAATAATCGGTTTCCATTTCTGGCCCTTCGGCAACCGTATAGCCAAGGCCAACAAAAATATCAATGACCCGATCAGTCATACCATTGATGGGATGTACCCGCCCCTGCGGTTTGTAAACCCCAGGCATGGTTACATCCAGCGTTTCTGCTTCCAACTGTGCCTGAATTTGGGCCGCCTGGAGGGCAGTCTTTCGCCGCTCCAAATCAGCCTGGATGGCATCCTTAATCTCGTTTGCCAGGGCACCCACACGAGGGCGATCGCCCGCATCCAGTTTCCCCATTCCACCCAATACTTGCGGAATTGGCCCTTTTTTACCCAGATACTTCACGCGCAGTTGCTCCAGTTGCTCCAGCGAGTCCGTCGCAGCCAGCGCCTGCTGTGCTTCTTGCCGAATGGCTTCAAGTTGGGCTTCAAGTTCTTTTAGCTGAACAGTCATACAGGTCAAGGGAAGAGGGGATAGGCATTCACAAAACAGACCCATCCTACCAGTTTAAAGGTAGCGGGATAAAGTTGAATCCGTGGTGTCGCAGGCTGGACACTTCTTTGATTCGGCATCAGGTCACGGCCAAAATCGGCAACGTTGCTGGTTTCCTGGGATGGGTAAGAATAGGGTTGCAGACGACGAACGATACGGCATGAAACTACTAATTAGTAACGACGATGGTATTTTTGCGTTGGGTGTGCGGACACTGGCAAACCGCCTGGCAGAGGCAGGTCATGAGGTGACGGTCGTTTGCCCAGATCGGGAGCGATCGGCAACGGGGCACGGGCTCACGCTGCACCAGCCCATTCGCGCCGAAAATGTGACATCCGTATTCCATCCGGCCGTAACCGCCTGGGCCTGTTCAGGCACGCCTGCGGATTGTGTCAAACTGGCACTCTGGGCACTGCTGGATGGCCCTCCGGATCTGGTACTGTCTGGGATTAATCATGGCTCCAATCTTGGTACAGATGTGTTGTATTCCGGTACGGTGTCGGCGGCAATGGAGGGGGTGATTGAAGGCATTCCCAGTATTGCCTTTAGCCTGTGTAGCTTTACATCTCAGGACTTTCAACCAGCTGCCATGTTTGCCGAATCGTTAGTGGCGCAGCTCGCTAAGCATCCCCTGCCCGAACTACTGCTCCTCAACGTGAATGTGCCCGCCGTTGAAATGGCTGCGATCGCCGGTGTCACCATCGCCCGACAGGGTATCCGTCGCTATATTGATTTGTTTGAAAAACGGATTGACCCGCGCGGTAAAACCTACTACTGGCTGGCCGGCGAAGTGTTGGAGGATGTGGAACAACCGAGTGTGCTTGCCGAACAGGCTCCAACCGATGTTCAATCCATTCGTGACAACTACATTACGGTCACACCACTCCAGTACAATTTGACCTCCGCAACGGGCATCACAAGCCTCCAAGGGTACAATCTCAGTCTGGGATGGTAAAGACAAGCTGGTCATGGCCAGTGAGCAGGGGGCTTGCCATGAAATTAAATAACGGGCACAAGTCATGAACGATGGGTCAGAGAGCGATAACGCTCCGATTTGGATGTTGTCAGGGGCTACCGTTGATAGCCCCTCGTCCAAAGCCCTCTGCGGTCACAAATAATTCAGGAATGCCATAGCAAAATGTTGCGAAAGTGTTTGCATAACTTATTAAAGGGGTACTTTAAAGCAAAGCAGCGATAAAAATCCTCCAGAAGTCCGAAAACGAAGTACAGTTTGAATAATCAGGGAGTTGCTTAAGTGCTTTAGATCACCCGTAAAGGCGATCGTAGTCACTGACAAAAGCAATGATTTCCGTAAAGCTGCCATAGGGGGCATTTTTTAGCATTGTTGAACCATATCCAGCCAGGTTAGGCTTTTCTAACACGCGATGCCAACCCTGGAGACTCGCTAGCATCCTGTAAGAAACATCCATGTCCAATCCGGAGAATCAGTTCACAGTTAACTTCTGGGGCGTTCGGGGAAGTATCGCTTGTCCAGGTTCGGAAACCGTTCGCTATGGTGGCAACACCCCCTGTGTCGAAATGTGTGTCGGTCATGAACGCCTGATTTTTGACGGAGGGACAGGGATTCGTGTCTTGGGGCAATCGCTGTTATCCAAACTGCCCGTGAAAGGGCATATCTTCTTCACCCATTCCCATTGGGATCACATCCAGGGCTTTCCCTTCTTTGTCCCTGCTTTCATTCGAGGGAACCGATTTGATATCTACGGGGCAATTGCTCCCGATGGCTCAGATATTGAAAAGCGCCTGAATGATCAGATGCGCCATCCCAACTTTCCGGTGCCCTTACAAATCATGGGGGCCGACTTGCATTTTCACAATGTCGAAATTGGCAAGGCGATCGAGATTGGTGATGGTGTTGTGGTTGAAAGCGCTTTGCTCAACCACCCCGGTCAAGCAGTAGGTTACCGGGTCAATTGGCGTGGGCATGCGGCTGCCTATGTAACTGACACAGAGCATTATGCTGATCGCATGGACGAGAACGTCTTATCTCTAGCGCGAAATGCTGACGTTTTTATCTATGACGCTACGTACACTGATGATGAGTACTACTCTGAAAAAGCCAGTAAACAGGGTTGGGGACATTCAACCTGGCAAGAAGCAATTAAAGTGGCCAAGGTAGCAGGTGTGAAAACGCTGGTCATCTTCCACCATGACCCATTACATACGGATGACTTTTTAGATGTAATTGGTGCCCAGATTGTGCAGGAATTTCCCAATAGTGTGATGGCAAGGGAAGGTATGTCAAT
The DNA here is from genome assembly GCA_964524315.1 of uncultured bacterium. Classification (GTDB taxonomy): domain Bacteria; phylum Cyanobacteriota; class Cyanobacteriia; order Leptolyngbyales; family Leptolyngbyaceae; genus CAZGDE01. The sequence continues at coordinate 394 of CAZGDE010000483.1, read as the reverse complement.
GAAAATCCTCCCTCTAGAGGGTAGTGTTGAATCCCCTGCTACAACCGAATCGACCGAAGCAGCGGAGGTCTCGTCCAGTAATGAGCCAGCATCCTTGGAAGCAGCACCGGATGTTCGTGTTTCGGCGTAACTGGGTTTCTGTTTAGTGAGTTTTTTGCCTAGTATTGTTGTCGTGTCCCTACCTGTCATACCGATTTGTTAGACCTGTGTTTTTAGACCTGTGTTTAAAGCTGGGTCGATATGCTTAATCCTGCCCCATTCAGTGCAACTACGCAGAGATAAATTAGTTTGCAACCCAGTAGTGTTCCTGACTTGTTTCTTACTTGTTGTTTAAGTAAGGTTTTTTCGGCTCAAACACTGTAACTTACCTACTAACCAGCCACTCTTACGATGG
>CAZGDE010000482.1:0-5075 GCA_964524315.1 uncultured bacterium | reverse complement strand
CATCTGATCGCGCATCTGGGCAAAAAAGGAACGATTTTCACGGGTGGCGGCTAATAGCTGACGGGCGATCGCCTGGGTGTTTTCTTCGTAGGGATGGGTGGGCACTGCAACCACAACAGCAGACTCCGTTAAAGGGAATCTAACTATTCTAACGTCGATAGCTGGGGCATTTGGACGAACGACAGCATCGGGGTTACGCTCACCGATCCCCGTTTAAACTGCTCCTAATGTCACCAGACCGTCCAGTTCTGCCAGTTCAGATTGGTAATCGATGTGTTGGGAAAGGCGGTCGGATTGTTATTATTCTCTAACATTCGGCGCAATTCTTCTAATTGGGGTTCTCCTTCTAACAGGCGATCGACCAGTTGGTAGGGCAACAGTTCCCTGTCCATTACATAGGCTGCGGTTGTCCCCGCTGCTGCGCCGACCGACCACTCAAAGGAATGTACCCGATAGGCTGCCGCTGCACTGTAACTGGTAGCAATGCCCTTGCCAGCAACCAGCAGGTTATCAATCTTTTGGGGAATCATTGCCCGGAGGGGAATCTGGGCAGGGTATGACTGACCATGGGCTTGCCGCACGCCGGGACGTTCCACATTGCCCGGTTTTTCAGGCGGCGACTCTAACATGCAGGGATGAAAATCGATCGCATATTGCGATATCCCCACCGAGTCTGGATAAATACGAGAACGAGTCCGGCGCTCAACTGCTTCAGGGGGAATGTTTTCGCGAATCACCTGGGCTGCTTTCGTCCCAGACAACGCCGTCCATAGACTGCGATACATGGAGTCTGGCAGATTTTTATAGTAGTCCGTCCGAAAATCTGCCATTGAGAAATCAGCTTCCGAAATGGTGAAACCCTGTGCATAACCATAGGTAGGACGACCAATAATTCGCCTTGCTTCCCGAATGTAGGGATATTTGGAAAGCCCATGTAACGTCCCCATAGGTGACTCCAACCCAGTCAACAGGCGATGGTTCGGCTGGGGCTGTTTCTTACTGGGTTGTAGTTGCGAATCAGTCGTACCCGCCACCAGCCAGTAATAGAAACCGAGGGCAATCTCCTCTCCCTGGCGCAGGGCATCTGTCCGTAAACCACCCATCCAGCCCCCCGGTACCAACTGGCCCGTTTGTTGCAGTTGATCGTGGTTATAGATCAGATTGTCCTGAGCCGTACCCGGACGGTAATCATTGCCCCAAACCCAGTTCTGCATCGAAATCGAACCGGGCGACGAAGCCGCCAGATTAAAGGGGCCTGCCTGCTCTTTTTTAGTAGTGGGTGGATTCCAGATCCGGCGATAGGTAAAAACAAACTCAAAATCCGCTTTTTTCGGATCGGGATCATAGCCGTAGTAGGGTTCATATTGCGGATAGAACGCTGGCATGGACTGGGGTTGCGGTGCGCCAGTCCGCTCCATCGCAAATGTGTAAGTATGCCCCTGCACACAGTAGGGATCACCCGTTGGCGTTGGTGAAGAGGGATTGAGGTACGTCTGCGGATCCAACCCCACCCGATACGGTACATCCGCCAGGGCAATCAGTTCACCTGTCTCCGTCGCATCAATCACGATCCAGGGAGACTGACTGTTAGCTGGTGCAGTGGTTGGCTGGTTGCGATCGCCCCTCCCCTCACACTCACCCGCAGTGCCCCGACAGCGCGGCACAAACCGAATCACCTTTTTAACCAACCGATCAGAATTTTCATACCGATAGGCATCCTCAATCACCTGGGACAGGGGAAACGTGTTGAGTGGTGGCGCACCCGCAGCCGGACTATGTTGCAGCGCGATCGCCCCCGTGATCAATGAGCCATCCGCACTATATTCCAGATCTTTCACCACCGTCGTCGGAAACCACTTCAGCGTCCCCTTGCCCTCCTTTGCCGCCTCATTCAGCATATCCATCAGAATCGCCTTGGCATCACGGGGTAGAAAACAGGACACACTTACCCAACACTCACCGGGATTGAGCCTGCCGTACTTCGCTTGAATCCGTTTCCGAAAGTCGAGATAACCCCGCGAGTAAAACAACCGCCGCCGCTGCTCCTTCGCTTCATCCAACGCTGACGTTCCCTGCGAAGTCAGTTGTCCGCCCACCCAATCAGTAATTTCCGTCATGCAGATGGTTCGCCCCAAGCGCAATGCTTCATAGGCTGTGGCAACCCCGGCTAATCCACCCCCTGCAACCAAAATTTCGCAATCCTCTATCAGATCCGGAGTACGGGGTAACGACGAGGGAACGGCAGTTTGCGCGATCGCGGCATGTGGCATTACCGATCCCGCCACCATCATCAATGCGGCACCGCACCAGACAGAACCAGAAAACAGATAATCTCGAAACATAGTTAAGTTGGCAGAAGAAGGGGACAACTGACCAGTTAAAATCGGTGGGCTGACGATTAGAAGCAGATAGAAACGTATGAGCCACGTACCTAAAGCGTGATTAAGATTGATCACCTCAACCCACGAGGGACGTTTTAGCACAGCTCGCCAATTTTCAAACCACTATCTTTGTAAACCACCATTTCTAAAACGCTTAACCGCTTATCTTTCACTTACACCCGCTCATAACTTTGAACCGATAACCTTTCGGGCGATCGCAACTCCACCTAGTTCAACCTTTAGGAGGGGGTCTGGGGGACGCTTCCGTCCCCCAGCACGGGGGTACGGGGGCAGCAGCCCCCGAAATTGCGGCTCCGCCGCCCCCCAATCTCCGCTTCCACCCTTCACCAATCTCAAAAGCCAACAGTTAACAATTTTTGCCAGAAAAACAGAGAAACCGTCAAAACCATGTCAGACACACCACCAACCATCCCAACCCGCACCGAAACAGACAGCATGGGCGCGATCGAAGTTCCAGCCGATCGCTACTGGGGTGCCCAAACCCAGCGCTCCCTCCTCCACTTCTCCATCGGCCACGATCGCATCCCCCCAGAAATGATCCGCGCCCTGGCAACCATCAAAAAAGCTGCTGCTCTGGCGAACCAAGAATTAGGCAAGTTACCCCCCGAACTCGCCCAACTAATGGTGCAAGCTGCTGATGAAATTATCGACGGTCAATTAGATGATCACTTCCCCCTGCGCGTCTGGCAAACCGGCAGCGGCACCCAGACCAACATGAACGTCAACGAAGTCATCTCCAACCGCGCGATCGCCCTGGCCGGTGGCGTTATGGGTAGCAAACACCCCATCCATCCCAACGATCACGTCAACATGTCCCAGTCCTCCAATGACGTCTTCCCAGCAGCCATGTACGTCGCCGTTGCCCTGACCCTCCAGCAAAAACTGATCCCCACCATTCGGGAAATGCGCGATGCCCTGCACGCAAAAGCCACCCATTGGATGGACATTATCAAAATCGGGCGTACCCATCTCCAGGATGCCGTTCCCCTCAGCCTGGGACAGGAATTTTCCGGGTACGTCGCCCAATTAGACGCCAACCTGAAACGGCTAGAAATGTTACTGCCAGACCTGTACGAATTGGCGATCGGCGGTACCGCCGTTGGTACCGGGTTAAATGCCAAACCGGGCTTTGCCGAACTAACCGCTAGCCACATCAGTGCCATGACTGGATTACCCTTCGTCGTTGCCCCCAATAAATTTGCGGTTATCGCCGCCCATGATGCATTGGTAATGGTAAGTGGCGCATTGAAAACCCTGGCATGCTCACTCCTCAAAATTGCCAACGACATTCGCTTTCTCGGTTGTGGGCCCCGCTGCGGTTTTGGTGAGTTAATTCTGCCGGACAACGAACCGGGATCGTCCATCATGCCCGGAAAAGTCAATCCCACCCAGTGCGAAGCCATGACAATGGTGGCAACCCAGGTGATGGGTTACGATGCCGCGATCGCATTTGCCGGCGCACAGGGACACTTTGAACTGAATGCCTTTAAACCATTGATGGTGTTTAACGTGATGCAGTCGCTCAATCTGCTGACGGATAGCTGCCACAGTTTTACCAAGTATTTAATTGTGGGTTTAGAACCAAACCGCAAAAAGATTGATTACTTTGTGGAACAATCCCTCATGCTAGTAACGGCCCTTAACCCCGTCATTGGTTATGACAAAGCCGCCAAAGTCGCTAAACTAGCCGCCGCCAAGGATATCACCCTCAAAGCTGCTTGTCTGGAACTGGGCTATGTGTCAGCCGAAGAGTTCGATCGCATTGTTGATCCTCACAAAATGGCATATCCCCATCACATCTCCTAGCTACTGTTGGGGCCTTTGATTTCCCATGGACGGGTTAGAAAAGTACAGAATGTGGAACATTCTTTAAAAAATCAGTATTTCTATTGAGATGGTTTGGGCGATAGGTGTTAGATTAGATCTGGCTGTGTCTGTAAGGTTGTGCAAGAACGTTGAAACGTGCTTCCCTTACCGGGTATCATCTGCTTTGGTACCTGGAAATGAAACTAAAGCGGAAACGCCAATGCGACCCGGCACTATCCTGGGCGGATCGGTGCGAAGCGCCCAGTATGAGCTGACCGACCTGTAACTTGAGGTTCGTGACATGTTGGCATAGCCCCAGATGACTTCAACTGTCTCTGTGCTTTTCCCGTTCTAACGAACTCGGTCGGTCAACTTCTCTTAAAGAGACTTTGTAACTAGATGGTCAGCAGGTCTTGCTGCCTTGAATAAATGCTCCTTCACTGCGGTTTATTGCCGTCGCTAGGGCTGTTTGGGTTTTTTGAAGCTTTTTGGAGCAAGGGCGATCGCCTCTGAGTATCTGTTGACCGAATCAATTGAAACCAGTCGTATGCTCGGTTCGCTGGGCAGACTGGTACAAACCGTTTGGAAAGTAAACTAGATTCTCGCTTCAATTAGTTTCGGCCTATTCATCAATTTGCCCTGGTGCTAGCCGCCAACAGCGATGTCCAACCGTAACCCGCTTTTTCATCCTAAAAGTGGGCTGATAAGTCTTGGGCTGACCTGGTTCTGGTGCTGGCTGAAAAGTCGGTGTTGCCAGCGATCTGGGTGCTGTTTGTTCACTTTCTGACGCTATTTATGCTGTTCATTTTTTCTGGAGTTTCACAATGTCTAACCTGCTCAGTCATAAAATCGCACCCGCCCCCATGC
>CAZGDE010000481.1:0-5076 GCA_964524315.1 uncultured bacterium | reverse complement strand
GAACAAACCGAGTCCTGCCAAACACTGGAACAACAGCTTGAGGCGACCCGCACTCAAAAAGCGGCGGTCGAAGTGCAGTTAGCTGGATTGCAGCAGCAGGTGCAAACCCTGGCAACTGGATTGGCCGCCGCTGAGCAGGAATTACAGATTCAGCAGGAAACCCAGACCCGCTTGCTGCATGAACAACGGGAGAAACAACGCCGGTTAGATAAACTGGAGGCACAAACCCAGGCGTTGCGGGAGGCCCAGGGTACCCACGCGGCCCAACTGATCCTGCAATCCGATTTGCCGGGGGTCTGTGGGCTGGTGGCCCAACTGGGCCGGGTTGATCCCCGCTATCAGTTGGCGTTAGAAACCTCTGCGGGTGCAAGATTGGGGCATCTGGTGGTGGAGGATGATGCGATCGCCGCTGCTGGGATTGAACTCCTGAAACAACGTCGGGCCGGACGGGCGACCTTTCTGCCACTGAATAAACTCCAGTCAGGCCGAATCCCTGACCGGGGTACGATTCGTCACCTCTCTGGATGTATCGACTACGCGATTAATCTGGTGGAATTCGATCGCCGCTACCGGGATGTATTTGCCTACGTCTTTGGTAGTACGGTTGTGTTTGAAACCCTCAGTGCGGCCCGTCGCTATCTGGGTGACTATCGTATTGTCACCCTGGATGGTGAATTGCTGGAAACCAGTGGAGCCATGACCGGCGGCAGTAGTGGCAGTCGGCAATCCATTCACTTCGGCACTGTGGATGCGTCGGAATCAGCCGAAGTGAAAGAATTGCGCGATCGCCTCCAGGAAATTGACCAGATCCTCGACCACTGCCAGAACAGTATTCAGCGGGTGAGTAACCTGGTGAAGGAACGCTCCCAGGCACTGATCGAAGCCCGTCAACAACACCGGGAGGCTCAACTTCAGACGGAGCAGTTGACGAAAGATGAGCAAACGCTGACGATTTCCCTGAGCCAGCTTCAGAGCCAACTGGGGCAGAATCGGCAGGAGTTAGACACAGCCCAGGCGCGGTTACAAACGCTGGAGGCAGAGATTCCCGTGCAGGAGCGGGAGTTGGGCGATCGCCGGCGGGCTTTGGCGGAAATGGAGCAGTCCCAGACCCATAGTGAGTGGCAGCAGATTCAGACGACCCTCCGTACCCAGGAAGCGACCCTGAATCAGCGAGAATTGGCAGTTCGCACCAGTGAACAACGCCTGCAAGACCTGGAAAACCAGCGTCAGCGAGTCCAGGAAAAATTACAGCAGGGACAGGATCGCCTTCAGGAATACCGTTCTCAGCAAACGAACCAGTTGCAACACCAGGCAGCCCTGACGACGCAACGAGATGGGTTGAACACTCTGATCGAAGAGACTCGGACGGGGCTGGCCGAACTGGAGCGGCGGTTGGGTACGGAAAAACAGGATCGAGATCGGGCCGATCGCCAACTGCGAGAACGGCACACCCGCCAGCAACAATTGGAATGGCAACAGCAAAAACTGCAGGAAACCCAGCAAAATCGGCAGGGAGAATTGGCGGTGCTGCGATTCCAACTGGAGACGCAGCAGGCGGAACTCCCCGATCCCCTACCGGAGGTGCCGGCGGATATCGAGTCCCGTGATCTGGCCGCCCTCCAGCATGAACTGCGCTCCCTGCAAAAACGAATTCAGGCCATGGAACCCGTAAACATGCTGGCCCTGGAAGAGTACGATCGCACCACCCAACGCCTGGATGAACTCACCGATAAACTGAAAACTCTGCAGGAAGAACGAACCGAGTTGCTCCTGCGTATTGAAAACTTTACGACTCTCCGGCAACGGGCTTTCAAAGAGGCATTCGATGCCGTGAATCAAAACTTTCAAAGCATCTTTGCGACTCTCTCCGAAGGAGATGGCCATTTGCAACTGGAAGATGCCCAAGATCCGTTTAATGGGGGGCTGAATTTGGTTGCCCATCCCAAGGGTAAGCCCGTACAACGTCTGGCTTCCATGTCGGGGGGAGAAAAATCCCTGACCGCACTCAGTTTTATCTTTGCATTGCAACGTTATCGCCCATCGCCGTTCTATGCCTTTGATGAAGTAGACATGTTTCTCGATGGGGCAAATGTGGAACGATTAGCTAGAATGATCAAACAACAGGCGCAGCAAGCACAATTTCTTGTCGTTAGTCTACGTCGTCCTATGATTGAGTCAGCTGAACGTACCATTGGTGTTACCCAGGCGCGGGGGGCTTACACTCAGGTTTTAGGGATTAATTTGCAGACTCAAAGCGCCTCAGTGTGATTTGATAGTATTCAAAATGATTCGCGAATCAGGATTCGGCAAATAATGGCATCTGAAGAAATCCGCCAACGTTCAGACCTTCTTGGCACTCTGGTCGTTACCCGTGACACCGGTAAGAAGTTAGGTGTTGTTAGTCAGCTCTGGGTAGACGTTGACCAGCGTGAAGTGGTTGCTCTCAGCCTGCGTCCGAACCTGCTCTACGGCACTCCGCAACCGATGCTACTAAGTAGTATCCGCCAAATTGGCGATGTCATTCTGGTTGATGACGAAAATGTAATTGAAGATATTGATGTCGAGGCTTACAACAGTTTGATTGGGTGTGAAGTCATCACGGAAACGGGCGAACTGCTGGGTAAGGTTCGTAGCTACAAGTTTGATGTGGATGATGGCAAATTAACGTCTCTGATTATTGCCTCCCTGGGGCTGCCTCTCATTCCCGATCAGGTAGTTAGCACCTACGAGCTGCCGGTGGATGAAATTGTTAGTAGTGGGCCCGATCGCCTCATTGTTTTTGAAGGTTCCGAAGAACGCCTGATGCAGCTGTCGGTGGGTGTGCTGGAACGGCTTGGCATCGGCAAGGCTCCCTGGGAACGGGATGAGTATGACGAAGGGTATGTTGCGCCGATCCGGGCAGATAATCAGTTGCCGACTGGTGTTCGTACTCCTGTGGCGACACCCATCCGCCAGAAGGAACCCGTCGTTGAACAGACCTGGGATGATGACAACTGGGGTGAACCCGAACCCAAGCAACTGCGACAACAACGGCAGGCGCTCCGGTATGACGATGAGGAAGAGAACTGGAACGAAGCCAGTGGGGCAGACAGTTACCCGGATCGGTACGAACAATACACTCAACCTGCCGCTTACCAGGACGACGAAGACGACTACGAAGACCTGGAAGCCGATGCCTGGGAAGATACAACGCAGAAAAGCAACTATACCCCACCCCGTCTAAACATCCCTGAAAAGCAAAAAGCGCCCGAATATGAGGAAGAGGGATACTAAACCCGCGATCGGTAGGGTAAATTCTGTAGGGTTCAATATGACTGGCCCGATCGCGGTAGATGACCGAATTCGTTCTGCCATTGCTTAAAGATTCATGATGAGCAAGGTATATGCGGATTGAATCATCTATGCTGGCTCAGAAAATCCGTGTCAATCCGGAGTGCATCTCACCGACACAATTGCTAGGCTATCACTGTGTTGAAGTACACAGATAGTCAGTTTGTGACTCTACCACGCCCCCCTCTGCATTTCTACCTCGCTTCAAGGCGTTGCTAATTCAGGTGCGTCGAGGTGTGACGCAGGGGGGGTAGGATGAATTGAACCGTTGTGCCAATTCATCTGGTCATCCAGTGCGATTTGCGGATGACTGTGGGTTAGTCTGGACTGTTAGTTCCTTCGATTCACCACTGTCGCATGGCACCCTCACTGAAATGATGCATCCCCACACTGAACTTCGATTCATTAACGAATCAATTGGGTATGGGGTGTTTGCGACTGAATTTATTCCCCAGGGCACAATCACCTGGGTACTGGATGACCTGGATCAGAAATTTGACGAGGCTTACCTGGCATCCCTGAACCCGCTATCACGGGAACGATTGATCAAGTACTGCTATCGGGATAATGAGGGGCAATACATTCTGTGTTGGGATGTTGCCCGTTATGTGAATCACAGCTTTAACGCCAGTTGTATTGCCACTCCCTACAAGTTTGAGTTAGCGGCCAGAGATATTTATCCAGGCGAAGAATTAACTGATGATTATGGTTACTTCAATCTAGATAAACCCTTTGACTGTGTACCTGAACCGGGTACAACCCGCACACGAGTGATGCCAGATGATATTTTGCACTACTACCCAGAATGGGATGCGAAAGCGGTGGCAGCGATGCAACGCTTTAACCAGGTTAAACAGCCCTTGCACCACTTAATTGACCGCAAATATATTGATAAGGTGACCGCGATCGCCCTCGGAAAAGAGAGAATGGATTCAATTCTTTTGTGTTATTACAACCGCTCTGCTCAATCCAAAACGGTCAGTTCATACTGTGGATAGAATCGCTTTAGCCCTGTTTGAGGAGAAGGAACATGCCGTTTGATGCTTCGGATTCCGTTTCCCCTCGTCCTAAGAAGCAGGGAACGTCTCTTTTACGATCAGTCGGATCGCGGCTATTTCTGTCAGTCCTTGGTGGTTCCTTAGTCGGGCTGATTGGTACGTCCTTTCTTTCGTATCGTGAGCTTGCCCGGCAGTCAGAGGCCGAATTACTTTCCAATCTACAAGTCAAAGCTGAGAACCTGGAAGGTGATTTCAAAACCTTTGAATATTCCACCCGATTAGTCGCCGATGCGGTGAAGAATCTGTACGTCTCTGGGGAACGGCGGGAACAGGTCTACGTCGATCTGATCCGCCGCTCCCTGCAAACATCGTCCTTGGGAACGGGTTTAGGCTTTGGGCAACCTCCCAATAGTCGACTGATCATTCCTACCCGGAAGTATGCCTATCCCTATGCGGTACGGCATCCACAGACGCGGGTGGTGACGGCAAAGGGGGGAGAATCTCAGCCCGAAAACTATCAAGAGCCCTATTTCACCCAGCCGATCGTCGCCAAAAAACCGATCTGGCTGGAACCCCAAAGCTACCTGGAAGATACCCTTAATCCACCAAAAACCCTGGTCAGTACGGCCTATTCCATCCCCCTTTACGATGGCAGACGACGACTGTTGGGGGTGTTAAGTCAGGATTTGGAATTGGGCTTTTTAAGCCAAAAATTAAATGTCAGTGCGATGCGGGATGATGGCTATTT
>CAZGDE010000480.1:0-5077 GCA_964524315.1 uncultured bacterium | reverse complement strand
AGCCTGGCCGTCACGCTGACGGCCGCCGACCACGCCCAGTTCGGCCAGGCGTGGTCGCGCAACATGGTTTCACCGGAGCGCGGCCTGCCGGAGCGCTTCGATCCAGCCACGGGCGAGAACGTGAAGTGGACGGCAAAGCTGGGCACGGAGACGCATTCCACCCCGGTCGTCGCGGCCGGCCGCGTGTTTATCGGCACCAACAACGGCGAACCGCGCGACCCGAAGCACCAGGGCGACCGCGGCGTGCTGATGTGTCTCGACGAGCACAACGGTTCGCTGCTCTGGCAACTGGCCGTGCCCAAGCGCGTCGAGGACCGCTACTACGACTGGCCCAACAGCGGCATTTCCTCAACCGTCACCGTCGAGAGTGACCGCGCCTACCTGGTGGACAACCGTGGCGTGCTGCTCTGCCTCGACGTGCGGGGCCTGGCCAACGGCAACGACGGTCCCTTCACGGACGAAGGTGCCTATATGACTCCGCGCGGCACCAACGAGGCTGGCCAGTCCGTCAGCCCCGCCGCACCGGTCACGCCCGGCCCCCTTGATGCGGACATCCTCTGGACGCTCGACCTGGCCGCCGGGGCCGGCATCTGGTCGCACGACGCGGCGCATAGCTCGGTGCTGATTCACGGCGAGCATCTCTACCTCAACAGCGGCACCGGCGTGGACAACACCCACAAGGTCATCCGCACGCCCGACGCCCCCAGCCTCGTCGTGGTGGACAAGCGCACCGGCCGCCTGCTCGCGACCGACGGCCTCGGCCTCGCGCCCCGCATCTTCCACTGCACCTGGTCCGCGCCGTCACTCGGGGTCGTGGAGGGGAAGGAACGGATCTTCTTCGCGGGCGGTGACGGCATCCTTTACCTGTTTGAACCGCTGCCGTCCGACTTCTCCCCCGGCACGGCCCCGGCGAAGCTGAAGCTTGTCGCGCAATACGACCCCGATCCCGGCGCGCCGAAGCAGGAGGTTCACCGCTACAACCAGAACCGCGCCACCAGCCCCAGCAACATCTTCGGGATGCCCGTGCTGCACGACGGCCGCGTCTTCCTCGCCGGCGGCGGCGACTGGTGGTGGGGCAAGAACGAGGCGTGGCTCCAGTGCCTGGACCCGCGCGGCGCCGGCGACCTCACCGCCGCCGGCCGCCAGTGGTCCTACCCGCTCAACCGCCACACCATGTCCACGCCGGCCGTGGCCGACGGGCTGGTCTTCGCGGGCGACTCGATGCGCGTCTTCCACTGCGTGGACGCCCGCACCGGGGCCGGACTCTGGACCCACGAACTCAAGGGCGAACTGTGGGCCTCGGCGCTGGTCGCCGACGGCAAGGTGTATGTCGGCACCCGGCGTGGCGACTTCTGGGTGTTCGCCCTGGGCCGCGAGAAGAAGGTGCTCAGCCAGCTCGAACTGGGCTCGCCCATCAGCGCCACCGCCGTCGCCGCCAACGGGACGCTCTACGTCGCGACGATGCGGGAGCTGTTTGCGGTTGCCCAGTCCCGCCCGTAAACGTTTGCGCGCGGCTAAGCCGGAACGATGCCGTTGGGAGCGCGGACGGTCACGTCGGCGCGGCGTGTCAGCGAGACGCGCAGGGACTGTGGGCCGGGGATGTTTCCCGCACCACACGGTGACGCCTGCGATCCCCCTGGAAGCCGTGTCCCCAATCCGTGTGTTCGCGCGGACGTGACCGTCCGCGCCCCGTTCAACTGCAGCGTTCCGGCTAATACTTCAGCGGGCCTGAACGCGTGCCGAGAGGGGGAGAAGAAGGCTTTCCGAGTCTGGTTATGGAGGCAATCCTTGCAGCGTGATCTCCCGATACCGCCAGCCAGGGTTCCTTCACTGGTTGCTGATGGTGCTTTCGGCCATGTGCCTGCAACTGGCCGGGCTGCAGGCCGCGCCGCCCAACATCCTGCTCCTCATCTCCGATGACCAGGCCTGGACCGACTACGGGTTCATGGGGCATCCGCACCTCCGCACGCCGCGGCTGGACCGCCTCGCCGGCGAGTCGCTCCTGTTTCCACGCGGCTACGTGCCGTCCAGCCTCTGCTGTCCGAGTCTCGCCTCAATCATCACCGGCCGCTATCCGCATGAGCATGGCGTGGTGTGCAACGACCCGCCGCGCCCGCCGGGAATGAGCGCCAGAGACTTTTACGCCAGTGCACAGTTCCTGGCCGGACGGGAGAAACTGTCTTCCTTCGTGGAGGCGGTGCCGACCCTGCCGCGACTCCTGAAGGACAAGGGCTACGTCAGTTTCCAGTCCGGGAAGTGGTGGCAGAACGACTTCTCCCGCGGTGGCTTCACCGCCGGCATGACGAGGGGCGGCCGGCATGGTGACGTAGGGTTGAAGATCGGCCGCGAAACCCTCCAGCCGGTCACGGATTTCATCAATGAGGCGCAGCATCACGGCAAGCCGTGGCTCGTCTGGTATGCGCCCATGATGCCGCACGATCCGCACACGCCGCCCGAACGACTGCTTGCGAAGTATCGTGGTCTCACCAACTCGCTGCCCGTCGCGAAGTATTGGGCGATGGTGGAGTGGTTCGACGAAACCTGCGGGCAGCTCCTCGATCACCTCGAACAGCGCGGCCTGGCCACCAACACCATCGTCGCCTACGTCACCGACAACGGCTGGATCACCCACCCGGAGACCGGCCGCTATGCCCCGCGCTCCAAGCAGTCGCCCTACGACGGCGGCCTGCGGACACCCATCATGATCCGTTGGCCCGGACAGGTCTCGCCGGGACGAAACGACCAGCCCGTCAGCAGCCTTGATCTGATGCCCACGCTGTTGAAGGCGGCAGGCGTCACCGCGCCGGCGGATCTTCCGGGAATCAACCTGCTCGACCCCGCCGCCATTGCCCGGCGCGATGTGGTCTTCGGCGAATGTTTCACCCACGACGGCGTGGATCTCGACCGGCCGGCCAGCGGTCTGCGCTGGCGCTGGATCGTCAGCGACGGCTGGAAGCTGATCGTGCCCAACCCCGCGACCGAACCCGATGGCAAACCCGAGTTGTTCCATCTCGCGGAAGATCCGTTTGAGGCGGTTGATCTGGCAGCCAGGGAATCAGCCCGCCTGCAACGGCTTCAACACCGGCTTGACCAATGGTGGAATCCCTGAGCGCCTGTCTGAAACGCGATTCATCCCCTTCTGATCCGTGCTGAACTTTCCTGTTTGTCTCCCGCGCTGGCTCCTGGCCGTCCTGTCACTGGTCATGCTGGCCGCCTCGGCGCATGCGGATCAGGAAAGGCTGAATGTCCTGTTCATCGCCGTGGACGACATGAACAACGACCTGGGCTGCTACGGCCATCCGCTGGTGAAGTCGCCGAACATTGACCGCCTTGCGCGGCGCGGCGTGCGTTTCGACCGGGCCTACTGTCAGTTCCCGCTGTGCAGTCCCAGCCGCACCTCGCTGATGACCGGACTGCGGCCTGACAAGACGCAGGTTTATGACCTGAAGAAGCACTTTCGCGAAACGGTGCCCGACGTCGTCACGCTGTCACAGATGTTCCAGCGCAACGGCTACTTCGCCGCGCGGGTGGGCAAGATCTACCACTATGGAAACCCCGGCCAGATCGGCACGGACGGACTGGATGACGCGCCGTCATGGCAGGAACGGGTCAACCCCCGTGGCCGGGACAAGGACGAGGAGCACCTTTTGACCAACTACACGCCGAAGCGCGGACTGGGCAGTTCGCTCACCATTCTCAAGGCCGAAGGCACGGACGAAGAACAGACCGACGGCCTTGTCGCCACGGAGACCATCCGCCTCCTGGAAAGGCACGCCGGAGAGCCCTTTTTCCTCGCCTGCGGCTTCTACCGGCCGCACTGCCCGTTCATCGCCCCCAAGGCTTATTTCGATCTCTATCCCCTTGACCGGATTCCTGTCTGGGGAGGCCCGTTTCCCGAACGCGCCACGGCCCCGGATCTGGCCTTCGCCTCGGTGACCCCCTGGCCGTGGTTCGGTGCCGGCGAGGAACAGGTCCGCGAATCCCTCCAGGCTTATTGGGCGACCATTTCATTCGTGGATGCGCAGGTCGGCCGGCTGCTGGACGCACTCGACCGGCTCAAGCTCACCGAACGCACGGTCGTCGTGTTCTGGAGCGACCACGGCTATCACTTCAGCGACCACGGGCTGATCATGAAGCAGAGCCTCTTCGAGAACAGTGCCCGCGTTCCACTGCTGATTGCCGCGCCGGGCCGGAAGGGGAACGGCGCTTCGAGTCCCCGCACGGTCGAGTTGCTGGACCTGTATCCAACGCTGGCAGACCTGTGCGGCCTCGAACCGCCCGCCGGCCTGCACGGCCGCAGCCTCGTTCCGCTGCTCGACCGGCCGACGCGCCGCTGGAATCATCCGGCCGTCACCCAGACCCAGCGTGCCCGCGGCGTGATGGGCTACAGCCTCCGCACGGAACGCCATCGTTACACCGAGTGGGGTGAAGGTGGTCGCGAAGGCCGCGAACTTTACGACTACGAATCCGACCCCGCCGAACTGCACAACCTCGCCGGCGATCCCGAACACGCCCGGCGGGTAAAGTCCCTCTCGCTACGGCTCCGACAGATTCTGTCTGCAAAGGAACAGCCGGTTCCAAAGTGATACATGCCGATCGGCTTCAACGTTTGTCCGAAAATAGGACCATGCTTACCGCTGCGGGAGTTCATGCCGTTCTGAAGCGCTTTTTCCCCGCCCGGAATGACGACTTCGCCTGTGATTATGCCGAGGAGTTGCAGGAGTTGTTGGACTTCCAGATCAGAACCGAAGAGCGATTTGTGGATTTACTGCGCCGAAGGGCAGTTGAAGTCATGGAGATCAACCGCAGCCCGATGGACGATTATCACGTCCGACTATACGCCCAGGACTTGGGGGAAGATTACGTTGCGAAGCGGCTCCGTGAGGGATTCTGGTTTTCGTATCCAGCGCTCTTGCGCATGGCCCTCGAATTGGAATTCGGAGACGCTTACAGGAGCTACGCGGAGAAGAGAGACGGAGTTGCGTGACAAGATCAGACGAAAGGTTTGCGAAGTGGATCAGGCGGCAGGGCTGACGCAGCAAGAAGTTGAGGGTGCGGTGAGGAGCCTGAGGAGGTG
>CAZGDE010000479.1:0-5109 GCA_964524315.1 uncultured bacterium | reverse complement strand
CGCCCAAAATATTGCCTTTGGGCAAGCCGAATTTGATCTGGAAGCAGTACAGGAAGCGGCCCGCATTGCCAATGCCCACCAATTCATTATCGAATTTCCCCAGGGCTACCAGACGTGGGTCGGGGAGCGAGGTGTTAACCTGTCCGGGGGCCAGCGGCAACGCTTGGCGATCGCCCGTGCCGTTTTACTAAATCCCCGCATTCTCATTCTGGATGAGGCGACCTCGGCCCTTGACTCGGAATCCGAAGCACTGGTACAGGAAGCATTGGAACGTCTAATGCAAAATCGGACGGTTTTCATCATTGCCCATCGACTGGCAACGGTGCGTCGGGCTGATCGCATCCTGGTATTAGAACAGGGTCGACTGGTAGAGTCGGGTACCCATGCCGAACTTCTTGACAAAGGTGGTCGCTATGCCCGCTTCTATGCCCAACAATTTAAGGAATAAATTGCTTTAGGAGTATGGTATTCGGCCATCGGATGATTGGGAAAAATCCCTGATTCGATGGCCGAATACTAACGCCCAGACTCATTTTGTCGACAGCATGAACGATTGGTATGAGTTTGGACTGATGTTCTAGAAATCCTTGCAAGCGTTCGCGTTGCCTCACTACCGATCATTCGATATTTTGGCGGAGGGTGAACCGCTTTAATTCTTCCATCAAGTGTTGATCATTCGAGGCCGTTCTGGCCCCAGCAGTAGCAGCCCATTGCTTGAGATATTCAATCTGGTCACGGGCGATCGCAGCCAGGGGGACAGTATCCTCTATGGCCCGGATAACATCTTCAGTCGTAAAGTCGCGTCGCTGGCGATCGGGGCCACTCTGGCCAAAAGCCAGATGCATAGCATCAATAATGACCTGCTCAATTTCGGCACCGCTAAAGTTTTTTGACTGTTTTGCCAGCAATGGTAGATCAAATTGCCGCAGGCGATTAGGGCGTAACCGTTGCAAATGCACGCGAAAGATATCCTGCCGTTCTGCCTCCGTGGGCAGGTTGAGGAAGAAGATCTCATCAAACCGCCCTTTACGCAATAGTTCCGCTGGCAGAATTTGAACATTATTGGCAGTAGCAACAATGAAAACGGCGCTATTCTTCTCCTGCATCCAGGTAATCAGCGAACCAAACACCCGCCGACTGGTGCCAGAATCACCATCACCACCACTGGTAATATTGCCAAAGGCTTTATCGATTTCGTCAATCCACAACACGCAGGGAGCCATTGCCTCCGCCAACTGGATCATTTGCCGCACGCGCCCTTCGCTTTCGCCAACAATACCGCCAAACAACCGCCCCACATCCAGGCGTAGCAGGGGCAATCGCCATTCATTGGCGATCGTTTTTGCCGATAGAGATTTCCCCGTACCCTGAATTCCAACTAACAGCACACCTTTAGGATTGGGAATACCATAGCGACGGGCCTCCTCGGTAAAAGCGTCCTGCCGGGTGCGCACCCATTGCTTCAGATTTTCCAGGCCACCCACGTTCTTGAGCGATTCGCGGGTAGGAAAAAATTCCAGCACACCAATCTGGCGAATTGCCTGTTTTTTCTCCTCTAAAACACTATCGATATCCGACTCATTAACCTGTTGTTTGGCAGCCAGAGCTTTGGCTAAAACTCGTTGAATCTGCGATCGCGTCAAACCCTGACAGGCTTTCACCAATTGTTCGCGTGCTAAACCGGTCACATTTAATTTCTCTGGTGCAACCAGGTCTGTAATCAAATAATTAATTTCGGCTACGGTTGGCAGTGGAAAGAAAATAACCGTCGTTTCGTCCGCCAATTCCGTGGGTAATTCCAGACTGGGACTGAGCAGGATCAAGGTACTACGACTGCGTTTCAAGTCGCGAATAAGATTCCGCAGTTCCCTGACCACCGGGGCGCTTTTGTCAGTCAGGGGCGATCGCAGAAGGGGATGAAGATCGCGCAGCACAAAGATTGCCGCTTCCTGGCTGGAAGCCTTACTCACCCGACTCAGAGCTCCCATCACGGAACCTTTATCGGTGTTATTGTCACTCCACCCCCGCACCATATCCCAAAACACCAGTTGCCGATTTGGTTGGGCAATGGTCGCAACCTGATTGAGAACGGCCTCAACGGGTTCCTCTTCGATTGCCACGATGTAGAGTAAGGGATAGCGTGATCGGATCATCAGATCCAATTGCTTCACCAGGTCACTATGGGGCGGGGTCAGCATGGGGCGACAACATGTGCCTAATTACCATCAAACGAATTGTCTTCAAAGGGATTAAACCAACTGCGTGGCGGAGGGGGCACTTCCCGTTCTTTATTGGCCAGTTCTGATGGGGGCCGATCGCTACTCCAGGCCCACCAGACGGAATTACACTCGCACTGGTAGAATTCTTGCCACTTCCGGCGATGATCCTCAGAAAAAACGGGCGATCGCCGATTGATCCAAACCCGCTGTGCCGACTTGGTCGTGGCACGGCAGGTCGGACAACAGAATTCCTTAGCGTGGACAGCAGCCACAGTCCAGTCAGGCGGGATCGGGTCAAAAGCTTCCATGCGATCGCAGGTAGGGGGAATGTACCCATTATCAGTATTTTAGGAGCGATTGGGGAACGGCAATCGGAAAAGGGTTAAGAAACAGTTACAGACTCATCCACCTACTTCAGAACCACCTACTTCAGAACCAGAGAATTCAGCCTCGTAGTTGTGCTTTAAACCGGATGGAAGTAAAAAGCGGCTCCCAAAACCGTATAGGTAGCCAGGAGTAATACTCCTTCCAGCCAGTTAGAACGACCGTCGAGACTGATGAGATTGGCGATCGCCACTGCCAGCGTCACGGCAATCACCTCAAACAAATTGAAGTTCAAGTCCATTGGTTGACCAATCACTTGCCCAATCAGTACCAGGATTGGTGCTACCAGTAATGCCACCAGTAAACTGGAACCCATTGCCACTGATACTGACAGATCCATGTTGTTTTTAATGGCGACCCGAACCGCCGTGACATATTCAGCAGCACCCCCGACCAGTGGCAACAAAATAACCCCCGTAAATAAGGGTGTCAGGCCCAATCCTTTAGTTGCCTCTTCCACTGCCCCCACAAAAATTTCCGACTCAAAGGCAACGGCGATCGTGGCAATCAGTAAGACCCCAATCCAGAGGGTCAAATTGGGTTTGTGCGCAGTAGCATGTTCGGCTCCACCTTCAGCAATTTCCAGATCGGCCTCTGCCACTTCATAAAGGTAACTATGGGTGCCAAGAGAAAAGAGTACGGTCAGGGCATAAACCACAATCAGGACAATTGCCACCGTAACCGATAGCTGACTGATAGCTGACGGCTCCACCACATTAGAGGTAGAAATAACCATCGCTGGCACCACAATTGCACCAACAGCCAACGTCATGGTGGAACCATTCACCCGTGCCACCACCGGCTGAAACTCCTGCTCTTTATAGCGCAATCCCCCCAGGAACATGGACAACCCCATTACCAACAACAAATTACTGATAATGGTGCCCGTGATACTGGCTTTCACAATATCAACCAGTCCCGCTTTCAGCGCCACCAACGCAATAATCAGTTCCGTAGCATTCCCAAACACCGCATTGAGCAAACCCCCAATCGAGGGGCCCGCCACAACGGCAACCTCTTCCGTTGCGGTACTGAGCCAAATAGCCAGGGGCACAATGGCGATCGCAGAAGTGATAAAGACTACCAGCGACCCCCACTCCATGTACTCAGCCGCAACGGAGATGGGGATAAAGATCAGCAGTCCGAAAGAAATGATGTTTTTGATTGACATACGTTCGGAGTATTAGAGATTCAGGTATGGAGCGTCCCGGCAAATTGCACCAGGTTCATTATCTACGGGAACACTAAAAGTGCTGCGTAAAAACCAAGGGACTATTCCCCTCCCGTCCGGCGTCCCAGTTCGTAAATTCCGCAACCAATACAGGCCATCATGCCCACGCTAATTGCCCAACTACGACCCAGGCTAATTTCGATGCCATAATTACACAGCCCCCCAACCAGTAAAAACGGGACAATGCTGACGGCTGACGCATAAAAACTATTTAGCGATTCCCTTGCCTGTCGGGTGCGTTCAAATTCTTCAGCGGAGGTATAGAGCGATCGCTCGGCAAAGTTGAACCAGCGGCTTAATTGTTCTGTCACCCAGATGCTTACTGGCGATAACCCCAGATACAATGCCAATGACCAGAGAGCGGTTCCAGCAATCGCGATCGGGCTAATGGCAAGGTCAAAGGGAAACAATTCATTTAGCATGGCAAGTTAGTTAGGGATGCAGGGAGTAGGGCACAGGAGCAAAACCAATAGCAGAAATCAACCGCAGGGAGCAGCGTGGCGATCGGAATTTTCCGTGAAACATACTCTGGGAAAACACCTTAAAGCACTATACAGTCCAATACCAGTTGCAGGCAGATCTTAGCTAGATTTTGATCCCCTCCGGAGTAACTGCACAAACCGTTGCAACTCCTGTGTGTGCTGTACTCCCGCAACCCTGATCAGATCATTATGGTTAGCTCCTTTGATGGGCACGAAGCGTTTCGGTTCGTTTGCTTGCTGAAACAACGCCTGACCATGCCAGAAAGGAATGACCTGATCGGCCGTGCCATGCATCACTAAAACTGGACATCTGACCGCTTTGATTCGACCGATGTTAGGAAACTTGTCAAAGGGGTAAAGGGGAATTCGGGTGATCACCCGAAATACACTGGTAAAAGCACTCTCCAGTACCAAACCGGCCACTGCCTGACGACTGGCGAGATAGATGCTGGGGCCACCGCCTACCGATCGCCCATACACAATAATCCGTTCCGGTGGTACCTTCACTGTTTGGGTCAGGTACGTGTAGGCTGCCTCGATATCCTCGTAGGCATTCTGTTCCGATGGTTTACCCTGACTGGTGCCATACCCTCGATAGTCATAGGCAAACACAGCAAAACCGGCAGTCTGCAACTGTTCCAGGATAAATCGCACATCACCTAAATCCTCCGCATTGCCATGACTGTAAAGGATGGTATAAGTCGCAGTCGGTTGGGGCAGGTAAAGGGCCGAAAGTTGGTCTCGATCAACCGTAGGCAGCTTGAGGATATTTTGGCTGTCTTGGTAACTGGAT
>CAZGDE010000478.1:0-5116 GCA_964524315.1 uncultured bacterium | reverse complement strand
GTCTACCTTCATGGTGGAAATGAATGAGACGGCGAATATTTTGAACCATGCCACGGCGCGATCGCTCGTTTTATTAGATGAGATTGGCCGAGGTACGGCTACCTTTGATGGCTTGTCGATTGCCTGGGCCGTTGCCGAATATCTGGCAGGGGAGATCCGTGCCCGGACGATCTTTGCAACGCACTATCACGAACTGAATGAACTGGCCTCCCTCATGCCCAATGTGGCAAATTATCAGGTCACGGTGAAGGAGTTACCCGATCAAATTGTTTTTCTGCATAAAGTCCAACCCGGTGGTGCCGATCGCTCCTATGGCATTGAAGCGGCTCGATTGGCTGGCTTGCCGCCGACTGTGATTCAGCGGGCACGACAGGTGATGGGCCAGATTGAACAACACAGCAAAATTGCCGTTGGCTTACGCAAAGGTCGTTCCGCACCACCTGCAACCAAGGAAAAAAATGGCAAGGCATACCCCGCCGGTTCTCTCCCTGCAGACGAACAATTAGATATTTTTTCCTGCCACAAATAAGTATCAGAGTTGTGGGCCTAGAGGGCTGGTGCAGCCGCAATGCCGCTTTACTGCTTCAACCAGTAATGACATACGGGATGCAGCAGCAGCCAATCCTGTTTCGTCGCAGTGGATAGTTGCTGCGCATGCTCCAGCAATGACGCTAATGGGCATTGGGTAAGCAGTTGGAGCGAGTCTTCTATTGCCCCATAAAAGTTTGATGTTACTGCCGGAGTGAACCGTACCAGCCGTGAAAGAGTCTAATTAAAATAGAGTAATTGTTAGTAACGGGTTCTCTGTTCATTTCGCATCGGCGATCGCAGATGTGCCTGCTTAATGCCGGTAAACGGTGTCAAGCAAGGTGTTGAGGTAGGAAGTCAGTTTGCCTGACTAAAACCCATCGCGATGTTTTTTGCCTGTGCTAGATTGAGCATAATCGTTGCACTTTTCTCTTTCGGCTCAACACTATTTCGGCTCAACATTATGGCAATCACAAAACGTGGGCTTGTTCTAGGCGCAACTGCCGCCGCCGTCAGTGCTGTCACTATTACCGGAGCCGGACTTCATTTATCCGCCGGGCAAGCCTTCTTTAGTGAGAGTCCCAAAGAGCTGGTAGATGAGGTTTGGCAAATCATCGATCGCACCTATGTCGATGGCACCTTTAACCAGGTCGATTGGAAGGCACTCCGCAAAGATTATTTAAACCGTACCTACACTAATAAGGAAGCGGCTTACAAAGCGATCCGGGAAATGCTGAAGAAACTGGATGATCCCTACACTCGTTTCATGGATCCCCAGGAATTCAAAAATATGCAGATTGATACCTCTGGTGAATTAACGGGGGTGGGCATTCAACTTGCTGCCGATGAGAAGACTAAAAAACTGACGGTCATTGCGCCAATTGAGGACTCGCCCGCGTTTGAGGCTGGTGTGCAATCTAAAGACATCATCACCTTTATTGATGGCAAGAGTACGGAAGGGATGGATGTCAACAAAGCGGTGACATTGATTCGTGGCCCTGCTGGGACGCAGGTAACGCTGACTATCCAGCGGGGTGACAAACAACTGGAATATAAATTGAAGCGGGCCCGTATTGAAATTCACCCCGTCCGTTCGGCTCTGCAAACGAGTCCGACCGGCAATGTTGGCTACATTCGTTTGGTGCAGTTCAGTGCCAATGCACCGAAAGAAATGCGGACAGCGATCGAAAAATTAGAGAAGCAACAGGTGAGCGGCTACATTCTCGATCTCCGCTCTAATCCCGGTGGTTTACTCTATACCAGTGTGGATATTGCCCGGATGTGGTTGAAGGAGGGCGGTATCGTTTCGACGGTGAATCGCCAGGGTGAACAGGATCGGGAGCAGGCAAATAATAAGGCACTGACGACCAAACCATTGGTGGTTCTGGTGGATGGTGGTTCTGCCAGCGCCAGTGAAATTCTTTCCGGTGCCTTGCAAGACAATAAACGGGCTGTTATCGTTGGTACGAAAACCTTTGGTAAAGGCTTAGTCCAGTCTGTCCGGGGCCTGGGAGATGGGTCTGGTCTGGCGGTCACCATTGCCAAGTACCTCACTCCCAACGGTCGCGATATCAACAAACATGGTATCGATCCCGATGTCGAAATTAAATTGAGCGACGAGCAACGGAAAGATTTAAGTGCGAATCGCGATCGCATTGGCACAACTGCCGATCCCCAATATGCCAAAGCTCTGGATGTACTCAATCAGCAAATTAAAGCCCAGCAACCTCCCAAGTTGAACGGCCAATCCTAACCTGTAGCTGGATAGATTTCCTGGGTGATCAACAGGATGAGTAGGGGCGGTTGGTCAACCGCCCTTAATTTTTTGCCTTTAATTTTTAGGGCTCTCAACGGGTTGGCATTTGCCTGCCCGAATTAACCCAATGCGACGGGCGATCGCTTCTTGTTGTGTTGCATACGGCCCCCATTCTTGCCCGTCGCCGACTGGTGCATCGGCTGCTTTAGAGACGATCGCACATTGGCCATTGGTTTGCTTGACCACGTACCAGGCTTCTGCTTTTGCCATCATGCTTACCTCATCACGCTGGTTGCTTAGTCTTCCGCTTCTCCTGCATGGTAGGAACTGCGTACAAGTGGGCCAGAACGCACATGGGAAAAACCTAGTTCGCGGGCGATTGTCCCTAACTGGTCAAACTCTGCTGGTGTCCAATATTTCTGGACAGGTAAGTGCTCTAAGGAAGGACGCATATATTGTCCCAGCGTCAGGCGATCGCATCCTACGGTGCGCAAGTCTTTCATTGCCTCAATCACTTCTGCTGTTGTTTCTCCATGCCCTAGCATCAAACCCGATTTGGTGGGGATCGCTGGGTTCAGCGTTTTGACGATTTCCAGTACCCGCAGCGATCGCTCATACTTGGCACCCCGCCGCACGGGTGCTTGCAATCGGCGTACCGTTTCTAGATTGTGGTTATAGCAGGCTGGTGCCATCTGAACGACAGTTGCAATGCGCTGCTGTTGTAAATCGTCGGGTGAGTGTTGCTCTGTGCGTCCACCCCAAAAATCGGGGGTTAATACCTCGACCTGGGTAGTGGGGTTGAGGGCCCGAATCCGCGCGATTGTAGCGGCAAACCAGCCTGCTCCGCCATCGGGTAAATCGTCGCGCGCGACGGCGGTTAGCACGACGTAGCGTAACCCCAATAATTTGACGGACTCAGCGACTTTGTCCGGTTCCGCTGGGTCAAGTGGCATAGGACTGTGCCCCTTATCAACCTGGCAAAAGCCACAGGCACGGGTACAGGTTGGCCCCATTAATAAAAACGTAGCGGTTCCCTGGGCGTAACATTCTCCCCGATTGGGACATCGCCCTTCCTCACAGATTGTGTGAATTTGCCGCTGTTTAATAATCCGTTGAACCGTAGAAATTTCACTGGCTTTACCCAGAGGTCGGCGCAGCCACTCCGGTAAACTCTCACGTATTGACGAGGACGGACGATCCGAAGAAATTTTGGGAGATGGCGTTTCGGTAGTCATAATTTGGGCATACTAGCCGTTGAAACGGTTTCTATCTGACAGACAGCAAACCAAAGAACTATTCAGTAACATTTTTTAAATTTTAAGTGGTGATCGTGGCTGCTCCTTCTATGAGGATCTATAACTTACATTCATGCATTCCATCTTGACAGCTTAGGAGCATCATTCGGCGCTATAGAGGCTACACTAGTTGATGCTGCATTCAAACTAATTGCCTATCCTATACAGGTTGAGAGCATTGCTAAATTGTTAGTATTGATTTCATTTACGGAAAATAGTCAGTTTTTCTCTTCAGGGTTTCATCCTCCATCCGGATTAAACGGCAGTCAGATCGAAAAACTGTGACCTTTAACCTTACTCGCTAATCCTGCAGTCACTACCAGAGGAGTTCAGTTGTGGCAAGTCACAAGATCCTGGTCATCGATGACAGCAACGTCATCCGGAACATGGTACGGGATATGTTACCGAAGGGTAACTTTGAAGTGTTAGAAGCGAAAGATGGTGTTCAGGGGCTAAATCTAATTCAGCAAGAACGCCCCAACCTGATCATGCTCGACTTTCTGCTGCCTCGTATGAGTGGCTGGGAAGTCTATCAACAGATTCAGGCAAACCATGAGCTACAAACCATTCCGTTGCTGCTAATGTCTGGCCGGAAGGAAGAGGTAACTGAAAAACTTCAGGAACCGTTTGAATACTTCGAATTTGTCCAGAAGCCCTTCGATCAAAAAGAATTGATCGATGCGATTAAGTCGGCAATGGCCAAAGCGAAGCGCCGCCCAGTTACAGTGGCACCGACCAGCCGTGCAGCGGCTCCTAGCGCTGCTGGTGGTGCTGACGTTCAGGCTTTAAACGAGAAAATTGCCCGTATGCAGGCAGAAATCGATGCTCTGAAGAAGCAAATGTCCCAGATCATTGCATTGATCAAACAAAAACTGAAGTAGGTAACTGGTACAGATTATCTGTACTAATTGTTTAAGCCAGGCAGATCAGGTGGTTTTTCTACCGTCTGCCTTTTGTGTTTTATGACTCTAGTCCAACTCGCGTCGACCTTCTAAAGCACGAGCCAGGGTGACTTCATCGGCATATTCTAAATCGCCACCCATGGGTAGGCCAAATGCAATGCGGGTGACTCGCGTAAAGGGTTTCAGCAGATGTCCAACATAAAGTGTTGTTGTTTCGCCTTCGACACTGGGACTGATGGCAACAATGATCTCTTCAATTTTTTGTTGACTTACCCGCCGAACCAGGGCCTGAATGTTGAGTTGCTCAGGGCCAATACCGTCCATAGGCGAGATTAACCCACCAAGAACGTGGTATTTCCCCCGATATTCGCGGGTTTTTTCTAGCGCAATCACATCTCTGGAATCACTCACCACACAAATCGTGTGACTATCCCGGTTGGGATTGCGACAAATGTCACAGACTGGCTCGGCAGACAGGTGAAAACAAACAGAACAATGACCAATCTGCTGCTTTGCTTCGACGAGTGCCATTGCCAGGGCTTTGACTTCGTCTTCGGGACGTTTCAAAATATGCAATGCAAGTCTCTGCGCCGACTTGGGACCAATGCCAGGTAAGCGCTGCAATTGCTCAATTA
>CAZGDE010000477.1:0-5145 GCA_964524315.1 uncultured bacterium | reverse complement strand
CCATTATTCTGCGTAACCGGGATATTACCAGCCAGGCATTTCAACTCGGTGATGACCATACGACGACGGGGGATTACCGCTTTACCGATCGCCTGCTGGCTGCCATGAGTCAGGTGACAGCCGCCGATATTCAGCGGGTTGCCCAAACCTATCTGGCACCGGCGCAGCGAACGGTAGGTTTCTTTGAACCAACCACGCCCAACGGCAAACCGGGAACTGCGGCAGGTAATTTTTCCCAGACGACAGAAAAGTTTTCTCCGGGCGAACCCGTTAACCCAACGGAGGTAGCCAAGTACCTACCACCGCTACCTGAGACAAGTACCCAGGTAGTGCAATCGTTACCGGAAAAGCTGACTCTGGCCAATGGTTTGCAGGTTCTGTTATTGCCTGATCGTAGTACCCCTACTGTGAGCCTCAGTGGGTACATTCAGGCCGGAACCGTATTTGACCAGCTAGCTACCGCCGGGTTAGCCAGTTTAACTGCGACTAATCTCATGAACGGTACCAAGACTCAGGATGCCTTGGCGATCGCCAAAACCCTTGAGAACCGGGGAGCCAGCCTCAATTTTACGGCTGGCCGGGAAGGGGTAGCGGTTGATGGCATTTCCCTTGCCGCCGATCTACCCGTTTTGTTGCAGGTTTTGGGAGATGTGGTCAAAAATGCCAATTTCCCCGAAGAAGAATTGGAACTCAGTCGGCAACGAGCCTTGACGGCCTTAAAGTTAGAACTGGATAACCCGTCTCGGTTGGCGCGGCGGGTGTTTCAGCAGACGGTGTATCCTGCCGCCCATCCCTTCCACACGTTCCCGACCGAAGGTAGCCTGAAACGCATTAGCCGTGATGACTTGATGCGGTTTTACCAGCAACATTACCACCCGGACAATACCGTACTCACCCTGCTAGGCGATTTTGATCCAGCGCAGGTACGTGCCCTCTTAAATCGCGAACTGGGTACTTGGGAAGACCCAACAACCGACTCAACGTTGACGTTTCCCGCAGTGTCACTGCCCCCCAAGACGGTACGGGTCAATTCAACATTACCGGGTAAAACCCAATCAATTACCTTCCTGGGCTATATTGGCATCGATCGCAAAGATCCCCGTTATTACGCAGCGTTAGTTCTGAATCAAATTTTGGGGGGAGATACCCTATCCAGTCGGTTGGGAACGGAAATCCGCGATCGCCTGGGGTTGACCTATGGTATCTACAGTGGTTTTCAGGCCGGAATGAATCCGGGGCCATTTATCATCACCATGCAAACGGCACCTGAGGATGCCGACCGGGCGATCGCCAGTACCGTTACCCTGTTGCAGCAAATTCGCGCAAAAGGTGTGACCGATGCGGAAATTGCTGCGGCCAAACGGTCGCTCACCAGTAGCTACCCGGTGGAACTGGCTGACCCGGATAGTCTGGCAGATACGATTTTGATGAATGCGGTTTATGGCCTGGGAATAGACGAGCTACGGCAATTTCCCCAGAAGGTGGAGGCGGTCACACCCGCTCAAGTCAACCAGGCCATTGCTGAGTTACTGCATCCCAATCGCATGGTGATTGTGACCGCCGGGCCCCCGGCGGCAACGTCTCAGAAATAGGGTAACCAGCTAACGATCACCCAGGCAGATACTGGACTGCTTCAGCGGTACTGACCTGGGGAAATTCTTGATAGAAACGGCTGACACTGTGAAATGGCGTGGGGGTGGCTAGAACGACAACCCGATCGCCCAACTCGCTCAAAAATGGCATTAACTCCAGCGGTGCAACTGGCGCACAAATCCAGATTTCTGCCGCTTGCTGGGCCCGCAGGGATTTTACCGCTGCGGCCATTGTCATACCGGTAGCAATGCCATCATCAACGATGAGAGCGATCGCACCACCCGGATGACAGCGAGGCCCGGAGGGAGATAAATCGTGCCATTGAGCCTGGGCATGGGCCATCGCCTCTTCCATCGCTGTCTGGTTTTGATTAAATACTCCCGTTGTTACCCGGCGTTGGGGTGCCCAGACAACGTGGCCGTCAGCAGTCACGGCTCCAATGGCTAATTCGCTATTATCAGGGCGGGTGATTTTTTTGGCCACTATCACATCCAGAGGGGCATTCAATCCCTGCGCAACTGGTTCTGCTACGGGTAAACCACCCCTGGGTAATGCATAGATCGCATATCGCACCGTCCCCGTCGCTGGATGGGTCATCGTTTCTTCCAGGACTGCCTGCGCCAATTGTTTGCCTGCATCGTGGCGATCGCGAAATCGAATCAGTGCCCCACTCCCCTGTGGTGATGAAAAGGGTGCCATAACTCCCTTCCTGCTATTGCATAGTGGGATCACTTTGATCATGCCTGAAATTTCGGCAAACCGCCTATTTCAAGAATTTTTCTTATTCTCTTTAACTTCTTTCTGAAGATGCCTTGCAATCGCCAACGATTACCCTAAAATCTAGAGGTTTCCCACCGTGCATGCGCACGCCCCCTGTTCTGTTGTATTTCCTTCCAGATTCATGTCAACTGACGACCAAATCAGCCTGTTTGACCTTTCCTCGAATGCGAGTCCAGCCACTCCCCCGCCAGTGAAAGATTTCAATCCTGATTTGATTCCAACTGCGGCCAGTATTCCGATCCCAACTGGGACTTACCAAACAATGGAACAGATGCGGCAACACTGTGACCAGTGTTACCGTTGCCCTTTGGGCGAAACTCGTACCCATGCAGTAATTGGGCGTGGCAATGTGAATGCCCCAATTATGGTGATTGGTGAAGGGCCTGGCCAAACCGAGGATGAGACAGGTTTACCCTTTGTCGGCAAAGCGGGGCAATTGCTCGACAAAATTCTGGCTTCTGTCCAACTAGGTGAGGCGGATGTCTATATCTGTAATGTGGTGAAATGTCGTCCACCCGGTAATCGTGACCCTGAAGACCGGGAAGTCGATGCCTGTAAAGGTTACCTGATGGAACAGATGCGCATGGTTGATCCAAAGATCGTGTTACTGACGGGTAAGGTGGCAATGCGCCATCTCGCGGGTATTAAACAGGGAATTACCAAAGTCCGGGGTACCTGGATCGAGCGGGATGGCCGATTCTACATGCCAATTTTCCACCCCGCCTATCTGCTGAGAAACCAATCGCGCGAGAAAGGCAGCCCAAAATGGTTGATGTGGCAAGATATCCAGTCAGTTCGGCAGAAGCTAGATGAAATTCGCGGAGTTGCGAACACTTCCCAGGTGATTCAATCAACCACTGACGAAGGTTGATTGGAGACCAATCCTATTGGTTCAGTCGCCATAATTGGGACTTGGGGGCAATGTCGTCTTTGTCTCACCAACCGAGCTATCTTGAACCGAATTTCCGTCAATCTCATTCAGTGCAATAGAATATCAGCCTTCAGGAACGCGAAAGGACTGGCATTGAATCAATTAATTCATCGATTCCGGAGCGATCGCCGGTTCGGACGTTCCGTCAACTGCCGTATCAGTCGTGGAATGTGCGGTTGTGGTTGCTGCCACGTCGGGGGAAGAATCGGCGAGGGCAGTCTCCTCTGTGGTGGATACGATTGCCGAATCATCCGGATTAACTGAGGCTGTTGTTCCTTCAGGTAGAGCGGCGATCGCGCCATCATCTCCTGTAAATTTCGGTTGGAATTGGACATTGGGATAGGCTTCGGTCAGTTCCTGAGCGGGAACTTCACCCGGTAAAGCAAGAGTGACCTTCTCCTTGTTGGCTTCCTGCTTCTCTTTGTAGATCTCTGCCAGAGCCTCACGCATTTCCTGTAGCCATCCAGCATTCTCCGTTTGGAGGACTGCCTCGGTACTACTTACGAGAGTTTCAATATTAAATTGCTGTCCCCGGGCCTCAGGGGACAGGGCGTGCCACCAGACCCGAATATCATATAAATCAGATGCAGCCAGGTTGCAGGCAACGACATTCGTGTCGACTCGCTTAAATTCCAGGTAACTGGTCAAAGCAACCGCCAGGGCATTGCTCACAGCCAACCAGATATCCAACTTAATGGCCGCCAACAGTGCCCCTGTCCCGCCCAGCAAAATGATTACCGCCTGAAATTGCCGGAGTTCCCGTCCCAAACGGGCCGCTTTCTTCTGGTAATAGTTGAACTGGTCTTCCACTCGCCATGCCAGATATTGCTCTGCCCTCAAATCGGTAAACCCATCATCACCTGCGGGAGTCGCATACAGCGGTGGCAGATCGCCCTTGTAGGGTACCAGGTCGGTCTGGTTGACCGGGGTTTCCATCAGACGTTTACTGATGACCTTCATTTTACGGGCCAGCCGGACATCGCGGGTTTCCGCCGAATCCATCGCGGTGGAACTGTACTCTTCGACCTGCATGCGGTAGCGATAAATTTCCTTTTTGATCGCCTCCGCACTACTCCGAAGCATGACCCAACTGATGCCCATATTAAATTTTTCGGAGAACGTCACCAGAACCGTGACAATGATGGGCACTGCAACCACCACGAAATGAAACATGTCGAGAAATTGTTGCTGGCTGAGCCATGTTGGAAATATGACCTTCTTTGCTGCCAGGGTTTGTTCAGTGGTGCTATAAAGGACGGCCAGGGTGGTAGCTGCAACGCCCAATCCTAAAATCCATTTACGTTGCCAAATAAATCGGTTTTGGGCAATAACGGCATTCTTGTCATATTTAGCAAAGCGAAACCAGGCATCTTCTAAAATTTGGCTGCTGGTTGGTTGGCTTGTGGTTAACTCGGTAGACATGAACTGCTTCCTGAAAGTTGACACGCTTGCTGAAATTGATCTCAATCAGGGAATCACTGCACCAGTGAAGTGATTCGACGGCAATGATGAACGACAGGCGTAGAATGGAATTCGTGGCGTTGACAGTGGCAAACTCTTGCCAGAATTGTGTCAACGCTTATTAATTAGAGGCAAAAATCTGTTCGATCAGGGCCGCCAGATTACCCGCGCCCGACTCCAGATTGATCGCCTGCACTAGCCCACTCGCCACAATTTCCTCTGCCCGTCGATCACTGGCCTGTCCGTCGATCGCTGCCGCCAACACATCGGCAGTGCGCCCACTCCCGGCTACTACAATCAATGAGCGATCGGCTTCAACACTTTGGGAGGCGTCCTGCCAGGTCACTTCGCCGCCGTTAATCAGCACCGTAACCGCTGTC
>CAZGDE010000476.1:0-5170 GCA_964524315.1 uncultured bacterium | reverse complement strand
CAGCGTAAACGGTGGGCACAGGGTTGGTTAGAAGTTAGCTTTAAATACCAGCGGCGAGTTTGGAAGTCGAGCAAGCTTACCCTCTGGCAAAAAATCTATTGGACATACTTACTGTATTACTGTGTTTTCTATTCGCTAATTGCCTTACAAATTTTGCCGTTGATTCTTAGCCTTTATCTCTATTACGGCTATCTGCCGCCATCTGATAATCCCTATTTGCTGTTCAGCACGCTGGTGACATTTTCCAGTGGGATTTTTCAAACGCTGGTAACGATGCGAGTGGCGGCTTTGCGCTATCCAACTTTTTACTTTCTCCAGCACGCCGTACTGATCTTTGCCTATACCATTTTTAAGAATATGATCTCGGTCGTGGGGCTATATGACCATTTACATGGCTATAACAAGTGGGTCGTGACACCACGAGGAGCGCAACGGCAACGTCCCCTACCGCTGCACAAGCCTCCAGTGTTAACTCCAACCGCTGCCGGAGTCGCATCAACGAAGTAGGGTTGTCTGCTAGTTAAAGCTACTGTGCATTAAAGGCCATTGGGGGCCAGAACTGCCCAAATCTGGCTGTAGGGGCGTTCAGCTGAACGCCCACTCCCAAAGATCTTCTGTTAAACTCCAATTTTCAACAGCGACTCACGGTTTGCCCTCACAACCGGAAGATTAATGGTTGGTGTGCGAGCCGTCGTGTCAGAGGGGAAGGCCGCTTGTTGTGCTTGTGTGCTACTGGATGGGGGGCGTGTTATTTTCTATCCGCGTCCAGGCGATCGCCCGGTGGTAAGGTCGCGATCGGTGTTTCGGTTGTTTGGGTATCTTTTTCGTCCCGACGAGCGGTTTCAGCAGCATGGTGTAAGAGTTCACTGAGTAATTGCCGCACCCGTGTTTCCCCTTTGGCAAGGGCACTACCTGCTTCATCTAACTTTTGCTGGAGTTGGTTAATCCGTTGATCGGCTTGGCCCTTGACGGTTGCAGCTTTTGGTTGAGCCTGGTCGTACCATTGTTTGGCATCTGCCAGATGTTCCTGGGCCCGGTCATAGTACGTGCCAGTGCGAGCTGCCAAATTGGCTTTAAGAATAGCAATCTGCGCTTGCAGTTGGGCATAGCGCCGTTTCAGGAGCGTGACTTCTTCACTATTTTTTGCCGCCGCGATCGCCACCACAATTTGTTCCTGAATCCGCCCCGGTGCGTCCTTTCCTGCGTCCTCAATCCCAGCTAAACCATTGTCTAGATCTTGCTCAAGGGCTGCTTCCTGCCGGGTGAGTTCTTCCTGCAAGCGTTTGATTTCGGCTTCAGTCTGAGCCATGCTTTCCTGGCGTTTGCGGCTAATGCCATCTAGCACCCCTTCAACGCTGGCCGCCACTTCTTCTTTGACTTCTGTCCCAGTGTCTCGCACAGCGGCGATCGCTGCGGCAAACACCTCTTTGACCAGGGAACGAAATTCGCCAGAACCTTCCTTAACTTCCAACTTGATTTGGGATGCCGCTGCCGAAACGATATCGCGGATGCGATCGCGCCGTAATTTACCCACTTCCCGAACTTGCTTAAGGTCAGATGTAATTTTTTCCTTCACTGAAGTAGCCATTTGCCTGCTCCTAATTGCATGGATCGATCAAAAAGCCATGATCGTAGGTGACAGTGGCTTTTCCTTTTATGGTGGCAAGGTAATGGTGGCATGGGCACCATCCACAGGCAGATAAATTAAAGAGGGATACTTCACAGTACCCCTCCTAGTCATCAATTAATTGAAGTTAGTAATTGAAGTTAGCCCGAACTCATGTGCCTACAACAACCTAGAATCGTGGATTTAATGAATTCGCCAACTGTAGAGGCGGGTTTAGCAGACCAATCTGAACCCAGCAAAGAATTTGACGACAAAACCCGTCCCTACAAAAGCGCGAACTTATTTAATTCCCACGTCTTAGAAGCGATAGCCCAAACCAGCTTGGAGGCTCAGGGCACTCGCAGAACTGTTTTCGTAGGCTTTGATACCGACCTTGGCATCACCATAGACGACCACATGATCACCGATGCCTGTTTCTGCACCAGCGGTGATGACAGCGGCATCTCGGTTGCCGAGGGGCGTGGGCTTACCATCTTTTTGCACAAAGGAATAGCCAGCGCCGACGTAAACGTTAGTGTTGTTAGCAACGGGCACATCGTAAGTGACGATGGGCATGATGGCGCTATTTTCGTTGGTGAAGAGAACGGCACCACGAACCGATACGGGTACATTAGGAACCGCAACACGGCCCTGGATGTTGCCGCCGAGAGTTGCCGCATCACCCTGTTGACCACCGTTGGTCACACCTGCTGCGACACCAGCACCAACGTAGCTACCGTCAAACATGATGGGTTTGGCACTAGCGGTACCGGCAGATAAAACCAGGGGAGCGATCGCGACAGCAGAAAGAGTTGCAATTCCGAGGGGAAGGAGTTTATGAATCATGGTAAAAACTTTCGGAGAGACTTGCATTTTGATGTCCTTCAAAATTTAAGGTTCGTTGCTTCGTTACTTTTAAAGTCGAAGGATCGGCTCAATAAGTTCCGGAAGTTTTCAACCAAATTACTGCCTCGGTGAGCACCCTTAAATACAGCTCTTGGATATATGTGCCATCCATCAGGCAGAAACAGGTCGAACGCCATTTATGAGGCGGTGTAACCATCACCAATGTAGCCATGTGACCAGTTTACCTGCTAATTTCGGATATGGCATAGAAATTATAAAAGTTCCCCGTTAGTAACCTTTTCGGTAACTGTCAC
Source organism: uncultured bacterium (assembly GCA_964524315.1). Classification (GTDB taxonomy): domain Bacteria; phylum Cyanobacteriota; class Cyanobacteriia; order Leptolyngbyales; family Leptolyngbyaceae; genus CAZGDE01. The sequence goes on along the minus strand of CAZGDE010000476.1, from coordinate 2,404 downwards.
AATCAGCATAGTAGCTGAATTCATTAGCAGGAACTTTGCTGGTTTTTAAAGGTGTGAAAAACTCTGGATCACTTTCTGGTAAGCCTTACCAGGATTATGGTAGAGGAACCAATTAATTCACCAGACTGCTGCCGATGTAAGTAGGTTGTAAGTAGATAGTCTTAATTATTTGTAGGATGGATAAAGTCACTTGGCATCCAAGAAAAGCGTAGTGTAATCCATGTGGCTCAAGGTATGGATACATGATTTTGGAGTCACGTATCTGACGCTTAATCCCCGCCTGCTACTTACCTGGTACTAACAATGGGTGTTCACGAACTGCTGTGGAAAAGCAAAGGGATTCTTATTGGTGGGCTGGCAACAACAATTAGCATCTTTCTGTTGCGTTTTTTAGGGATGTTCCAGCTTTGGGAACTGGCTGCATTTGATTACATCCTGCAACTGAAACCAACCGAAAAAACGGATGAACGAATTGTGATTGTTGGGATTAAGGAATCCGATTTGCAACAAATGGGGCGATCGCAAATTTCTGATCAGTTAATGGCCGATTTAATCACTAAAATTAGCGCCGCTGGCCCCCGTGTAATTGGGCTTGACCTGTATCGTAACCTCCCAGTTGAACCGGGTCATGGGGCATTACTCCAGGTCTTCCGATCAACCCCAAATCTGATTGGCATTCAGAAAGTGATTGACGATAGGGTCGTCTCTTCGGTTCCAGGTAACCCCGTATTAGTGGCTGCCGGACGGGTTGCAGCCAGTGATATAACCGTTGATGTAGATGGCCGGGTGCGGCGGGGAGTGCTATTTCCCAGTACCGATCCCGCTCGCTCCCTTGAAAGCTTGTCTCTTAGACTTGCACTCGACTACCTCGCAGCGATGGGTATTACCCCAGACCCAAATCCGTTGCGGCTGACTCTCCGAAATGTTAGTTTGCCCCGCTTCATCTCTAATGATGGGGGATACGTTGGGGCTGATGATGGTGGTTATCAAATGTTGCTACGTCTGCGGGGGCCGGCTGGTAGTGTGCGGACAGTGTCGGCAATGGATGTACTGCGGGGGAAGGTAAATCCCAAGGTGCTGCAAGACCGTATTGTGTTCATTGGTAGCATGTCAGCCGGTGATGTGGATGTGTTTACCACGTCCTACAGTAGCGCAGCCCGATCTGGTTCTCGGGTCATGTTTGGGGTAGAGTTGCACGCCCAGCTCACCAGTCAAATTGTTGCTGCGGTGCTAGATGGCCGTCCTTTAATGCGGGTATTACCCAAATGGGCAGAGTTTTGCCTGGTATTGTTGTGTGCGTGGGGCGTGGCCTGGATTAACACCCGCAGCTCGCGCTATGCTCAGCGGTTCAGTCTGACGCTGGGATGGCTGGTCGGTATAATCGCCGTCAGCTATGGCTGCCTGCTGTTGGGATGGTGGTTGCCATTAGTGCCTGTCAGCATCGGCGTTATGGCTACTGCTGCAATCATGCTGGTTGCCGAGACCCACCGCTTTAGGCTCCTATCCACCAGAGATGAATTAACGCAGCTTGCCAATCGTCGGACGTTTAACCAGACGTTAGAACGGGAGTGGCAGCAAGCGTTGCGATCGCCCACTTCCCTTGCCGTAATTCTGTGCGATGTGGACTATTTCAAGAACTACAACGATACCTATGGGCACCCGCAAGGAGATGAATGTTTACGCCAGGTGGCCAGGGCGTTGACTCAAGCAGTCCGGCGATCGTCCGATTTGGTTGCCCGCTACGGCGGTGAAGAATTTATTATCCTGCTACCTAATAATGATGCGGAGGCTGCTCTTCATGTAGCCAAACGGATTCGCGCGAAAATTAAAGCCTTACAAATTGCCCATCGGGCTTCTCCCATCTCTGAGTTTGTGACGGTGAGTTTGGGTGTATCTAGTATCGTGCCTACAGCAGATATGTTGCCGACCGCAATTGTGAATATTGCCGATCTGGGCCTGTACGAGGCCAAGCAAAATGGCCGTAATCGGGCCGTTTTGAAGCTACCGCAAAGCCTTGATTAAGTGGGTGTAATGCAATCGTTGTGGCTGCGATCGTCCTGAATACAATCATCTTGATTCACACACTTGATTCACACAATAGACGGCATTTGTTTAGCAGTACTCGCTAATGTCTTCCCCACATTCATCTGCCAGGTAGCAGAGTGCCCGGAAGCGTAACCCAACGAACTGCTCGTACAGTGGATTCAGCTTACACAGGGGGGGAATGTGGAACAGCTCATGCCCAAACACAGTAATAGTCCGTTCAAAGGGACAGCGAGCCGGGATCCAACGGCAGATTAGCTTGGCAAGGCGAGGATGGTTCACGGGTACTGTATCCAACCATTGCCGCAGGGGACGTAATGGTGCGAACGCAGGCACGCGGGGCGTTGGTTGGTGTGGCGCG
>CAZGDE010000475.1:0-5179 GCA_964524315.1 uncultured bacterium | reverse complement strand
GTCAGTTGGAGCACCTTATTCCTATTATAAAAGATGTCAAATAGGCTCTATACAACATGGTAGGCGACCATGAAGCGGGTTGAAATCCAGTTGAAGGAAGACGAACGCGCCAAGCTGAATGCCATGTGTTCATCGGGCGTTGCCTCTGTACGAGGGCTGCAACGGGCTCAGGTTCTTCTATCGCTTGATAAAAGGATACCGGATCAGCAGATCGCAACGATGCTTCAGGTGGAACGCACCCGCATCTGGCGAGTGCGCCAACGGTACCTGGACAAGCAGCTAGATGGGGAACAATAACGTAGCGAATGCACCTTGCAGGGCATATTGTTGCTGCTGTTCCTGTGGTGGTTGCTGCCGCAGTGGTCAATTTTGCTGATTTTATCGGAGTTGTAGATTTTACAGGCGGCAAAGATCCAGTTACCGTGAGATTGCCAGGAATTTGGGGTCGTTGTTCCGGTACGGGACAATAACGTTTTTAATTGGCTGGTAAACTGACTGGGGTCACTGTCATGACCTGCCACTACCAGGTTCACTGTGCCCCACCAATATCGCCAGGTCGGGTTGGGGTAACCACTGTCAGCCATTGTCATCCTCGTCAAAAAACTCTCCGAGGGCAGGCAGTTCAAGCCAACCGTCTACCATCGCTGGCATGGTTAATGATTCTGACAGCGGGGACAGCCGCAAAATAAATCGGGATGGGGTGGCATAAAGGTCAACTTGGTAGTCTCCGGGGGGCACATCCACCCATTCAAACACTTCATAATGCTCTTCCCGCTCGTTCTGTACAGCGTTCTGAATGTATTCCGCTTCCCCGCATTCCGCAGAGATGATCAAGTGACCACAGGGAATGCTTAATTTCCATCTCAAAGCTGGAATGGCCTGACTGGCTTCCTCTGGCAATAAATCCCCAACGACAATCAGGGCATCATCTAACATACAGTCACCGTTGAACAGCAGCGGCAGGTACACGCCACGACGCACCAGGGCTTTGCGATCGCGGTCATTCCCTTCATAATGTGCCTGACAAAACTCCTCCACACTGGATCCTGCCAGGCTACTGGAGAAAATTAGATAACCGTGACCATCACAGAAAAAGGGCCTTTGATCAAGGTCGACGCATAAGCGGGGCAGGGGGGCTACCATAGCGAGAGTCTCTACATTGCTTTAGTACTTTAACGCCTCATTCCGATGCGCCACAAAACCTGAAATCTGCGCTACTTCATCAATTAACGCTTGGGGAACTTCCAATTCAACTAGGGTAGCAACTAAATCCTCAGTGATCGCATCGAAGTGGCGATCGGTTAAGCTCATCCCAATTACTAATTTTTTATGAACATTTCTCAGCGGCAGCCATGTATTTTCCAAATTCTCAAGTTGAAAATTTTGCAGGATGATTGCTGTACTTGGGTTCCCTTCAAATGTGATTTCTAGATCGGCTCCAACGGTGGTCAAAATCATGTTACGAGATGTAAGGCCAGTCCCCTGGAATTGAATGATATCAATTTCTGCACGAGTAGCCACAGTGGGATTGTTACCCTGACCTACGCCTCCAAAATCAATAATGGTATCCCTGCCATCACCCAAATTGTAAATAAATCGATCTTGCCCGCCGCCGCCCGTGAGTGTGTCATTCTGCTGTTTCCCGGTAATCTGATCATTGCCAGGTCTACCATCAATGGTGTCTATATCAGCGTGGCTAAGTTGCCCTCCTGTGACCAATCAAAGGCCCCAGCGACGGGGGTGCTGATTGGTTGGCCACTGGGGACTTCAATCAGGCGCAATTGATGGGGGTCTGGTGCTGCTTCTGCCACTAATGCCCAATTGATCGTCATCCTGGGATGGGGTGTGGTCACCTGCACCAGGGTGCCCGCAGTGAGTCCTGATAGGAATGGGATGGCGGAATGGTTTGGTTGCATTGGATGGCCCTCCAGAGGTGGGAGAAGAAAGGTCATCCCAGCGAGGGCAAATAGGATAGGAAGAGAGGGAGGAGGAGACAGCAGCAGGAACGCGATCGCCTCTGTCCTCTTCCCGTTCGTCCCTCATCCCTTTCCTTGCGCCCCTACTTGTGCCACGGCTTGCACCCCTGATCTGGCCTCTGGATGAGCGCCCCCAGTGTCCCAATCCCTTCGGAGTGCGGTAAAACAGGAAGAACCATCTCACCTTTAAGGAGTTGTTATGGCAATTAGCGGCAGGTTAGAGGTTGTCATTAAGATCACCGAATTGCCCCGTGCCAGGGTGTTAGACAATGGCTGGAAAGCCTTTGATGTAGATTGTCAGGGCCAAATTGTTGCCATCACCGTGAAGCCCAAAGTCTGGCGGAAGCTGGAAGAGGCGCAGGCTACCTTCCCCCTGTGGGTGGCCTCCATTACCGGCAAGATGGGGCAACGGGGCAAGAATGGCTTTGTCCTCGATGAACCTAACATCCAGGTATTCGAGAAGAAGCCCAAAGAAGTCGCGGCCCCCGTAGTGGCTGGTTAAGGGCGAAGTTGCGATTTCCCTTCCCCCTTTCTTTAAGCTACATCAGGGTGCAATCTGCTTTTGTTTACATGGGGGCAATGGGCGCTGCTATTGCTGATACCTGGCCGACATCGCCCACATGGGGAGCGACGGTAATAACGGGTGCTGTTTGGCCGTCATTGAGACATTGATAGTTGGCCCCTAGGAAGATGCTGGGGTGCATGAAAGGGGCATTGAGCGCCAACCGGGTGGGAAGATTTAGGGAACATACCTGCTCTCACGGCGCTCCCGCTGCTCTTGTTGGCGCTGGTCATACGACCAGCGCTGCAGGGTGCGCTTAAAGTCAGCAATGATAGCCGCATCAGCCCCCTGGTGCATCAGGGCCGCTCAGCGTAACTCATCCGGCCCAATGCCGTTATCCCAGGCTCACCGGCGAATGAGCTGGCTCTGGTCAACCAGGGATTGCGGCAATCTGCCATCCCGCTTAAAGTCCCAAGCGCTGATTTGCTGATTGAGGTCAATGAAGCGGTCAATGATGGCAGGCTTGATTACGCTCATAGGTGGTAGGAAAAGGGACACCCCCAACGGCAAGTCGGAATAGAGGCAGGGTAAAAGGGAGAAAGAGGGACAGCCGGGGGCGGCACGAGAGAACGCGAACGCCATTTTTTGTCCTTACTGGTCAGAGCCCCTAATCCCCGGAGCTGTGGGGCGGCAAGGGGGGACGACGGACGCGATCGCCCCGCGCGTGTGCCGAAATCATGTAGTTGCCCCAAAATGGGAAACGTAAATAGTGACTGGATCGCGGTCAAGAACTTTTGGAGAGCGGTTAGGAGACTAATGGATGGTGGGTAGGGCCGGGGATCAAACGGTGCGGCAACGGGTGAAGGAATCCGCGAATTGGCGTTGTCAAAACCCGGATTGTCAACGTGAGTGTCTGCGACCGGGGGAAACCTTCGCTGAGTTGTTGGCCCGCCAACGGCCGGAGCCACAGCCGGAGGGGCAGTTGGAGCTGGATTGGTGCTCGCGGGCTGATGCCGTCCAACCCTACATTATGAAAGCAATGCCGGATGGCTACGGCGGTTATTTAGCGCTGTGTGGTTCCTGTGCCATCCAATTTATCCAACCATCACCCCCACCCCGCTTTCAGCAGACGAAGTGGGAATTGTTGGGACAGTTGCGGTTGTTGTAGGTGCGGTGATGGATGGAATCGCAGCCTGTACTTGCCCCAGTAGAGCGTTAAACGTCCAAGATGATTAAACGTCCGAGATGAGAGATTAACGTTGGGGGGGCAGCACTAATTCATCCGCCGCAGTTATGCAGTTGTGGGTGAATAGAGACGACATCTCTCAACCCTCTCTGTCTCTCAGTTTGACCAGAATCGGAGCCTGATAAAACGTTCCCGGTTGTTCTAACGCAAAATTGCCCAACAGTGCTCCCAGCCAAACCTCAACGACGGGCATGTTTAAGTCGGAACACAGGTCGGTGAATGAAACGATACGCGCAGACGACGCTTGCAGTGCTTGGGCGATCGCCGCAATCCACTGGGACACGTCTTCAGCATAGGCAATCTCCAATACCTGCTGTTTCCGTGCCGACTCCAGCGCGGCTTCCGACTCCAATTGGTCGACCATAGCCAGTAATGCGGCTTTGTCAACCGTCGCGACGACGGATCCCGCTTCTGTATCGGTTGACTTGGCGCGTTTGGTACGGGGCTTGCGCGGGGGCGGCGGCTCCATCAAGTCACTCAAATCCACCGCCATTGTCTGACGCACCAGCTCCGTAAAGAAGCCCGGCTGCACAATGGGGTCACGGTACGCATCTTCCCACTCGGTCATCAATACGTTCGCTCGGGCCACGCACAGCTCCGCAATCTGAAGTAAGGCTTCTCCGGCAAATCGCAGCTGTGCCGCCTCTGGGAGTTGAGCGGCTCTGACCGCCATCGCGTCCAAGAGCGGCACCACCGCCACCGTTGTCGGCGTCTGTTGGGCCCGACGCAATTCCTCCCAGAGATTCAGTTCCAGTTGCTCTCCCTGCATCAATGCCCTCCCGACTGGACAAGGTGGAGATGCTCGGCATGGTAAGAACAAAGACGGATCGGACACTGCGAAACGGAGTGCTGCGCTTCGTGGGCAAACCGTTCAAACCCGCTTCGTCGCCCATTCCCATACTGCTGGTAGAGGGCCTCCAATAACTGGCGGGCATACTCCTTCACCAGCCGGGGCGGGAGTCCGAAGGTATGTTGGGGTTGCGTCAGCGCCACTGGTTTTTCTCCCAACCAAAGTTCGGCACACAGGGCATGAATGACGACCTCATCATTGGGTTGGCGGGGCTGAGCCACATAGGTGTGCAGCACCACATAGGGGATTGGCGGGATAGGGACAGTTATTGCAGCGATCGCCGTCTTGCGTTGGGCCAGACGACTGCGTCCTTTCCGGTAATAGGAGCGACGGCTCCGGCAAGTCTCCTCGCGCCAACAACCATCCCCACCCCTGGCTGCATCATGCAGCTTCCGGGCCGCTTCGGGAGTCAGCAAAGAGCACGCCCAGCATTTTTCATTCGTGCGTCGCCCCATGGCAAACCTCACTAACTGCCCTAAATTATCGCCTAAATACCGATGAATCCCAAAATGGTGTTAATATTCTTACAATATTCAGATAGAGATAAGTGTAGTTTATCTCTATCTGAAATCCATCCCCTTTTTTCTCGACGATGAATTCTTCAC
>CAZGDE010000474.1:0-5205 GCA_964524315.1 uncultured bacterium | reverse complement strand
GAATAAGGCTGACTCAGAACGGATGGCCGGTATTTTGGAAGATATGGGTTTTGCATGGGCAGAACAACCAGATGATGCGGATTTAATTCTCTATAACACCTGCACAATTCGGGATAATGCTGAGCAAAAAGTTTATTCTTATCTAGGTAGACAGGCCAAACGCAAGCAAGTTCGACCAGATTTAACGTTGGTGGTTGCTGGTTGTGTGGCTCAGCAAGAGGGAGCCCAGCTTTTGAGGCGGGTTCCAGAAGTAGATTTGATCATGGGGCCCCAGCACGCCAATCGTTTAGAAGAGCTATTGGAACAGGTTTTCAGTGGTAATCAGGTAGTGGCAACTGAACCTGTTCATATTATGGAAGATATTACGAAACCCCGCCGGGATAGTACGATTACCGCATGGGTGAACGTAATTTATGGTTGCAATGAGCGGTGTACCTACTGCGTCGTACCAAGTGTACGGGGTGTCGAGCAGTCTCGTACACCAGATGCAATTCGAGCGGAAATGGAAGAATTAGGTCGTCAGGGTTACCAGGAAGTGACACTGTTAGGCCAAAATATCGATGCTTATGGTCGAGATCTGCCTGGAACAACCGAGGATGGTCGGCACAAACACACATTAACGGATTTACTTTACTATGTTCATGATGTACCGGGAATAGAGCGTATTCGGTTTGCGACGAGTCATCCTCGTTATTTTACGGAACGGTTAATTCGTGCTTGTGCAGAATTGCCTAAAGTGTGTGAACACTTCCATATTCCGTTTCAATCGGGTGACAATGAAATTTTAAAGGCAATGTCACGTGGTTATACGCATGAGAAGTATCGTCGCATAATCAGAACCATTCGGGAGTATATACCAGATGCGTCGATTAGTGCGGATGCAATTGTAGGTTTTCCAGGGGAGACAGAGGCGCAATTTGAAAATACTTTGAGATTGGTTGAAGAGATAGGATTTGACCAACTGAATACAGCAGCGTATTCGCCACGTCCAGGAACTCCAGCCGCTCTATGGCAGAATCAGCTGAGTGAAGAAATAAAGAGCGATCGCCTGCAACGGTTAAATCATCTAGTAGCGACGAAGGCATCTGAACGGTCGCAGCGCTACTTAAATCGAATCGAAGAAATTTTAGTAGAGGATCAAAATCCGAAAGACTTGTCTCAAGTCATGGGACGTACTCGTGGCAATCGGCTTACGTTCTTTCCCGGCGATATTACTGAATTAAAGGGGACGTTGGTAAAGGTAAGAATTACCGATGTGCGTGCATTTAGTTTGACTGGGGAAATAATTCATGATGCCTCCCCTGTGTTATTGGTAATTGAATAAGTTGTCAGATAGTTTTTTATATTCCTTATGATTTTTTTTCATACCATTTCATCAATGGAGTGGTACTAATTCCGTGGATGATTACAGACAACACAACTGTGATTAGTGTTATCCATGCAATTTGTTCGCCTAAATCGCCCTCTAAACCCTCACCTAAGCTATAGAAGAGATAGTAAAGAGAGCCAACGCCACGAATGCCAAACCAACCAAATAACCAGCGGTGGATTGGGTTATAGTTTTGTCCACGGGTGCTAATCCAGGCTCCTAATGGCCGAATCAGAAAAAAGAGCAATCCTGCTACTAAGAGGCTTTGCGGCAAAAATTTTAGTACGGGTTCGATTCGGAGTAGAGAACCTAGGAGCAAAATAGTGCCAACTTCTATCAGCCTTTCGATGGTTTCTGTGAATTCAAGTTGGGATGATTTTTTTTCGGGATTATGGTAACTGAATTGGGCGACGATGCCAGCGATAAATACAGCTAAAAATCCGTAGCCATGCACTAGTTCGGTGAGAGCGTAGGTGATCAGGATGATGCTAAGAGCGACAAAGTCTTCCATCAATTCATCCACCGGTTTAGCTTTTTGCAGTCGCTTGTCAAGCCAGATAATTGAGCGGCTAACAATAAAGCCCATAACTAGACCGGCCGTAATTGCCCAAATAACATCAACTGCGAACCACTTTCCTAACCAGTTCAGCCAGTTTTCATTGTGTAACCAATGTAACCCAAAGTAAACAAATGGAAATGCTAAGGCATCGTTTAACCCACCTTCTGAGGTTAGACCAAAGCGTAATTCGTCTCGATCTTCGGGGTGAGTCATCTGTACTTCCGATGCGAGTACAGGATCAGTCGGTGCCAGGATTGCTCCTAGTAGAATGGCTCCTCCCCACTCTAAATTCAAAATGAAATGTCCAACTATGGCGATCGCAAAAATAGTAATTGGCATGAGCAAGCCAATTAACCGAACGGTAGAATTCCATGCCCAAAATCGCCAGGGGCGGTTCATTTTTAGCCCACAGCTAAACAAAGAAACTAATACAACGAACTCAGTTAGTCGTTCTAGAAAATTAGTCTCTGGGCGTAGTTGAATGAGATTAACACCATAGGGACTTAGAAAAATCCCTACAGATAAATAAATGAGGGCATAGGAAAGGGGAAGATGAACAATCCAGCCTGATCCTAATGTGACGAAAAGTAATAGTAATCCGATAACCAGGAGATCCAGGATGTAAATGTCCACAAGAAAAGGCTCATTTTTTAGTGGGCAGTAGTAAGGTTAGTACTAGCTATGAAAAACACTAGCAACTGATTCTGCCGTTGCTTTTAGTGAGTTTTTAATGTCCTGAATTGTTTCACTAAGTGGGTGTTGGGTATGTAGAAACACACGCGCACAGTTACGACCGGGCATACCAGATATGGAACCGCCTGGATGGGTTCCTGCTCCTGTCAGAAACAAGCCAGTGATGGGGGTTTTATAATTAGCAATTTCTGGTAAGGGCCGGAAAAATACCATCTGCTCAAGGCTCATATCAATGTGGTAGTAATTTCCTTTCAGTGCCCCTAACCGTTCCCCTAGCTCTGCTGGGCTTTCGACCCGACGGGCAATAATGGCATTTTTGAGATTGGGTGCGTACTCTGCAAGCTTATCAATGACACGATCGGCCACTTTATTTTTCAAGGTGTCAGTCCAACCAGTACCGTTTAGACCGGTTCCGTCCGCCTGGTCAATTTGATAGGGGGCAAAGAATTCGATCCAGAGGGTGTGTTTTCCTGCAGGTGCCATTGAAGGATCAAGCATGGTTGGCATGACAACGTACATGGATGGATCAGCATCAGGAATTTTGCCAACACTCGGTTCAGAATGGGCGATTTCAACCTGTTTAAATGAGTCAGCAATGAGTACAGACCCGATCAAGTATTCATCTTGATGATTGTGATGTTCAAAGCGTAGGGGTTCTGAAAGAGCACAATCGATTTTGAGAATTGTTTCATTGTTATTAACAATGCGTCGTTCTAGTCGTTCTCGTAAATGAGGGTCGGCATCATCCACATCACTCTGATCTATTAAATGTAGGAATAAACGTTTGGCGTCAATGTTAGAGATGACGCCATGATTAGCACGGTATTCGTTGCCACCCCGCACTCGTACTCCGACAGCCCGTCCATCATCAATTAAAACTTTTTCAACATGCTGTTCCGTCAGAACCTGGCCACCCAAACTATGTACCAGGTTGAGTAAGGCTTTGGTCAGTGCACCCGTGCCACCCTTGGGACGAGCCATACCAGGATCGTGGCGCATTGCCATCATAATTGCCCCAATCGCCAATGTTTTCTGACTCGGTGGTGCCCCTAATTCTGATGCCAACCTTGCCAGGGGCGCTTTGAGAAATTCTGAATCAAAATATTCATTCAAACTGTCCTCAGCGCTGGTGAGCAAAGTACGAAAAAGATCGAGCGCCTTACCGGGAGAGCCAACGACGGATAAGAGATCCTTCAGTTTGGGTACATCGTAATTGCCCAGGATATCAACAACCGCCTGAGGTGGAGCATTAAAGACGGGGGTGATGCCTTTGAGAAGACGTTGCCAGAAATCGATGAATTCTGCGTACTTGACAGCATCGCGAGAGTTAAAGCGGGCAATTTCAGCACAGGTTTTTTCTACCGAACGATGAGCTAAGAAGTAGCGTCCATCTGGATGGGGGCAGAAGACCGTAGGGTCACAATAAAGATATTCCAGGCCATATTTAGTTAATTCTAATTCTTCAACAACAGGCCCAAGATGAATAAATTCGTGGTCGATCGCGCAGAGGTTAAATTTGAACCCGGGAGCTTCTTCGGGCAGGGCTTCTTCAGTAGTGGCAGCTCCACCTGGTACGGATCGTTTTTCTAGTAGTAAAACGCTATAGCCTGCTTTTAATAAATAAGCGGCACATACTAAACCGTTGTGTCCTGCTCCAATTACAATAACGTCGAATGTTGTCATTTATACTGCTCCAGTTCAAATCGCCACTTCTGAAGTCGTAGTTTAAGTGTCATCAGGAAGGTTTTACCTCTATCACAAGTGTCAACTTTAAATGAGACAGGATAGATAAGTTTCCTAAACAGGTGATCTTAAAGTTCAGTAGAGCTGATCATGTTAGCCAACACAGTCTTGATCTTTATACTCTTTACGATATACAGCTGTTCTAAAGCATTGAGAAACACGGAGAGTTTTGAAAGTCCTTTCACAATCCAAATAGGATCGCTATAGCTTCAATATTTATAAATGAAATCTTTTTATGCAGGTGTTATGAAATAGGGTGGTTTGCTAGAGATATAAGATTAGAAGATAATTTTTTTGTTGATTCTTAAAGTTAAAGAACTGGTCATCTTGATAGGAAAAATCTAGCAAGGTGACCAGTTAACTGAGAGAGGGAATACAGTTTAAGAAATTAGTAACTTAAACGGAAGAGATCGTGAATGACACTGTAACCATTCAAATCCCAAAGCAAATATGCCAGAAAGCCAATCATTGCTAAACGACCGTTCCAGATTTCGGCTTGGGGCGTGAAGCCAAACAGAAAGGCATTACGATCAATGCCATTATATTCCTTAGCAACAGTTGGTAAATCTTGAGAACTGCGAGATTCCATTGTTGATGCTCCTTAAGTAACTAAATGTTACGATACGCCTTATACGTTAGTTACTTCACCTATTAAATCTATCCATCTAGAGTCGTAGATTAAGAGTCTTATATTAAAATATTGTGATAGTTTATCTTGATTCTAAAGGGCGTTTGGGAACTAAAAAAACGCTTGATAAAAAGGTTTAATGGAGTCTTTTTCTGGTCTATAGCTTGGGGACTTATTAGATGATATTTTGGTTCGATTTGGAGAAAATCTTAG
>CAZGDE010000473.1:0-5224 GCA_964524315.1 uncultured bacterium | reverse complement strand
GCCTACAGGTGTTAACTAAAGTTAAATTTTCTCCAGTGTTCCTTGTAATTTAGCAGAGCGATCGTCTGAGTTGACCAACCAAATTTGTGTAACCCACTTTCCTAACTGAGAGTGGTTTGTGTGTAATAATGTCCGCCACAATATTTTCCTAACTAAGGAACGAAAATTAAATAACTTCGATACTTTCTTATACAGGCACGGCAGTGCGCCCTTTTAGCAGACAAAAACTCGGTCTTATTTAACCCGCGATCCTAATCCAGCAAATGCAGACTGAAGTCATCAGCCAATCACATGGCCACAGACAGACATGAATACTCAATTATATTTCGCCGGCGACAAATAAGGGGGGTGCCCTTAAGCCAACCTTCAGCACTAAAACTCCTTGGCAAGCCCCATCCATCCATCCGTACCAGAGAAGTTAAAGTACGGCACTCTTCTTGTCTTGTTCTTTCTGGTGTTTTTGGCGTAAGAAACTAATCATCTTTTGATCATCATCTTTAATGTGATGAATCAACCAGTCCGTTAAGAAATGGGAGACGGTAATAGTGAGTTGAGCAATGTTTTGTTGCTTTTGCTGGTCATAAAACTGGCCTACATGGTCCCGCAAAGCATCATGTTTCGCCTTATGCTCCAGATAGCCAGAATAGCCATACTTGAGCATAAACTGTTCTTCCGTTTCAAAATGTACAGTTGTGTAGTTCTTTAGGGTCTTGAGGGTGCGATCGAGCAACTCTTCTGACCGCCCTTCTAACATGGCACTATTCAACGCATTGATGGCATGAAAGAGACTGCGATGTTGGTCATCAATGAGGGTAAACCCCGTTTCGTACTCAGGTCGCCACTGGGCAATCACCATCCTGGCAGTTGGCGCTGTCCCATTTTGAACCGGGGTTACACCGGAAGCCGTCTGTTCTCCCTGACGACAAAACTGAATCATCTTGAGATCTTCGTGCTTGATGTGATGAATCAGCCAATCGACCAAAAAATGGGAAACGGCGATCGTGAGCTTGGGTAAGTTCTGTTGCTGTTCTCGCTCAAACTCCAGCACTCTGGCTTTGAGCGCTTCATGTTTTTGGCGATGGTCTGCATAGCCGGGATAATGATGCGCCAGCATGAACTGCTCTTCCGTCTCAAAGTGTACGGTCGTATAGTCCTTCAAGCTCTGCAGTGTTTGGGCCAGTAACTTCTCACCGCAACCTTCTAGTAGAGCGTTGTTCAGGGCATTGATCGTACTGAACAGGCTTTTATGCTGCTCATCTAACAGCTCATTCTCGCTGTCATATTCGGGTTTCCATTGTGCGATCGTGATACCCATACAGCGCACTCCTGAAGTCGATACTGTTAGGATGCCCGAACGAGTTTAGAGATATGCATTTGATACCAATCTAAATAGACTACTCAGCAAGTTAGATCGTAGTAGGGCATGTCACATCCGCGTAGCGTTTCCTCCGGAGACTGCGGCTCTACCACGATCTGCAATCCTCACAATTCAAGTTGGTATATAATACACAACCTGATTTGGCATACTCCGTATGACCGATCAGCAGCATAAGTTCGATCCAATTGCATCAGATCGGAGAACTCTCGCTCAACTCCCGATGCAGTCTTGGAGCTGAATGGCACTCGCGTTGCGATCAAATGCGTGGAAACGTCCCACTAAGGTTGCCAGTTGATTGGTCTGCAAGGCAGCAACCGCAGCATCCTGATTCTTTGCCATCTTACACAAAACCGTCATCCGACTCGTCTTATCGACTGCTGTGCTACCAACCAGTTGATCACTGTCAAACGATACCAGATAGGAACCATCCCCCTCCGCAATACCAATCACTTTTCCATTCACTCGGAACGTTTTGCCAATAAAGTTCAATCGCAAACGGGCGGGGTTATCCGCCGCTTCCTTGACCTGTTTTGCCAAGGTGTTGGTATCGATCGCGATCGCACTGGCATCATTTTTGACCGGTGGCGTGGTGGCCGTGTCACCTTTCGGTACCAGTTGATTGAGGGCATTACACAGGTGACCCTTGACCGTCTCCCGGCGGGCCGTCACACCACTGGGTAAGGTAAAAACCATCTCGACGTTTAACAAGTTGCCATCCATTGTGGCAAACACATCAATGGGCAATGCCCGTTGAAACATGGTGGCAGGGTTTTCGGCTTTCATTACCCCCGCGTTGACATCGGTGCTAATCGTTTTGATGCCGTCACGAGCCAGAATCGGACGCAATTGGGAAAAGGCTTTCTCTACGGTTCCCCCTTCAATCTGAACACGGGCCGAAAACGCACTACCGTTAAGGAAATCACCTTTTTTCTGAAAGCTTTCCTCACATGTAGTTGCCATAGCGGGACTGGCTACAACCATGGAGGCTAGAGTCAAAACAAGCGATCGCATATTAGCTGGAGGATAAAAATGAAAGGATGGTCACAACTATAACCCTCCTAAATTGGACACGACCAGTGGCCGAACACGTAACGGGCACTGAATGCATTGAAATGTTATTTCAATGCATTCAGTGCTGCATTCATCCCCCGAATCAGCAACACCACAATCAATCCTCAAGGCAAACCCTATGCAATCAATGACGATCGCCACGCCCAACGGTAGCATTCACCTCCTTACGGCCGCTGCACCACTGAGCGCAACCAATCCCCCACTCCCAATTGTGTTTATTCATGGCATGGCCTGTTCTGCAAACATCTGGGAAACCCAACTGGCCCATACGGCCCAAACCCGGCGAGCGATCGCGATCGACTTCCGGGGACACGGTGCCTCTACACCACCAGCGGACGATAACTACGCCCCGGCCGCCTGTGCCAGCGACCTTTTCATCGTCTTGGCCGCCCTCGAATGGGAACGGATCATATTGGTGGGACATAGTTTCGGTTCGCTCGTAGCCCTGGCGGCAGCCGCAGCTCAACCAGATGTGATCGCCCAATTAGTCCTGGTCGATCCCCCCATTGACTGCACCCAGTTTCCACCCGATGTTTACGAAGCAGAAATCGTTCCTATACAAACAGGACTGGAAACGGCTAACTGGCGATCGGACATGGAAAACTCCTTCCGCAATGCGCTCACAGGCGGCACAGCGGCAACGCAGGATCACATCCTTGCCCGTCTGGCGGCCACCCCTGCTGATCGCCTGATTGGAACCGCCCGCGAGTTGTTTACCTTTAGGGCCGCCGCAGCGCTCGATCAGTATCTCGCGTCACCAGGATCACAGGCCCACGCAATTTTAGCCCCATCGAATAATTTGCCGTTCAGCCTGCATAACCTTCGTCCAGCACTCACCACCACCACCCTACCGAATACAGGGCACTGGCTCATGCTCGATGCTCCGGCGGCATTTGCGCAAGCGCTCGATCACTATCTGGCAAACGTTTAACCAGGCCATTCTTAACCAAGCAGCTATAGACCCATCAGATACAGGTATGAGCTTCGATCAATCTGATTTTGAAGTACGGTGCGAATGGGGATATCCCGGCATTTTGCAATTAGCGCCAATCAGCGATGTTGTGATCATCGTTGATGTCCTCTCCTTTTCGACCTGCCTTGATATTGCCAATAGTCGCGGGGCGATCGTGTTTCCCTATCCCTGGAACGATGCATCGGCAAACACATTTGCTCAATCGGTCGGGGCAGAACTGGCAAGCCAGCGTGGTAGTAGCCGTTATTCCCTGTCACCAGCCTCATTGCTTTCTATTCCTGCCAGAACACGTCTGGTTTTACCGTCTCCCAACGGATCATCCCTCAGTCTCGCCACGAAACAGTCAACTGGCAGCACTCCAACACTAGCCGGGTGTTTGCGGAATTGCCGCACCGTTGCCTTAACCGCGATGACCTACGGACGCCGCATTGCGATCATCCCCGCTGGAGAGAAATGGAGCGATGGTAGCCTGCGTCCAGCCTTTGAGGATTTCATTGGCGCAGGAGCCATGATCCATCACCTGCGGGACACCCTTTCCGCCGAGGCACGATCGGCCTTGTCCGCTTACCAGGATGCGGCCCCATTTCTGCCGTCCCTGCTGCGGCAGTGTGGTTCTGGTAAAGAGTTAATTGAGCGAGGCTTTTCCCAGGATGTTGATTTAGCATCTAACCTGGATGTAAGTCATTGCGTCCCCACCTTAGTGGATGGAGCCTATACCCACCAGGCTCGATTAAATAGTTAACGAGGTTCCACCCGGCACGTGACCAGGCTGTGGAAAACTACTTGCAATCCTGGTACATTCGTCCCAAGCCAATAGACAAACCAGCGTCACCCAATACTATGCCGCGCTTCCTCCACATTGCTGATATCCATCTAGGGTTCGATCGCTACGA
This sequence comes from uncultured bacterium, assembly GCA_964524315.1. Lineage (GTDB taxonomy): Bacteria > Cyanobacteriota > Cyanobacteriia > Leptolyngbyales > Leptolyngbyaceae > CAZGDE01. The sequence goes on along the minus strand of CAZGDE010000473.1, from coordinate 909 downwards.
CAACAAAGCGCGATCGCTCGATTTCTTCTATGCGTTCCGGGATGTCATTACTAGATATGCAATTGATGAGAACGTCGATTTTGTCGTGATTGCGGGTGATCTCTTCGAGCATCGCAATATTCAACCCAATGTACTAAACCAGGCCCAGCGTTGCCTGCAAGATTTAAAGGAAGCAAACATCCCCGTTCTGGTGATTGAGGGCAACCATGACAACTGTCCCTATGGCACAAAAACCAGTTGGCTCCGTTACCTGGCAGAGTGGGGCTTACTGATCTTGCTGGAACCAGGGGATACTGCTGCTGGTGAACGAGTGTATGAACCCTGGGATGACGAAAGCAAGCGAGGTGGCTATATTGATCTGGCCTGCGGAGTGCGGGTGTTAGGTTCCCACTGGTATGGGGCATCAGCACCAAGGGCGATCGCGACCCTGGCCGAGGCCATCCAACAGCTTCCTGCCAGTCCCGGTGCAACGGTAATGCTGTTTCATCATGGTCTGGAAGGGCAAATTTCCCGTTATCAAGGGGCGCTCCGCTATAGCGATTTGTTGCCACTTAAACAAGCTGGGGTCGATTACCTGGCATTAGGGCATATTCACAAGAATTACAGTCAGGATGGGTGGATTTTTAACCCCGGCTCCCTTGAGGCAAACAGCATCGAGGAAAGTCGATTCGAACGGGGTGCTTACCTGGTAGACATTGACCAAACGGGCATTCGGGCAGAACTCAAACGCGACTATTATCAGCGATCAGTGGTGCGCCTACAGGTGTCTACGACTGGGCAAGAGAGCATGGAAGAGTTAGCCGAAGCGGCGATCGCGGCTGTCCAGCAAGCCATCCAACGTGGCAACATGACTCCGGCCACGGCCCCGATCGTAGAACTGAAAGTAGAGGGTGTTGTGGGGTTTGATCG
>CAZGDE010000472.1:0-5226 GCA_964524315.1 uncultured bacterium | reverse complement strand
CTGCCAGCACCCGTGGATTTTTGAACACTCTGCGGGAAGGCTACTGGATCTTTGCCCCCTACAAAGGCGAGCAGATTTTAATTCCGGGAGTACCCGCCGACACCAACTTGAAACTGGTGCCCCTGAAAGATTGGGATGCCCGATTGGCCGAACCAAAATCGGGATTATTGAATCAGGTCAAGCAGGGTATCGACTATGCCCGTGCCTGGTTGACCTATGAAGACATGGGCCAGTTCCATCAGGAGAAGAATGCAGCGAAAATTGCGGCTACTCTGGCCAGCTTGAAACGCGAATATCTGGAAAAGATTTATCCAGATGCCGAGTCACTATCAGATGTCGTCGATCGGTTTGGCACCAAACTGGAACGCCGGGGATTAATTGCGAAACGACGGGTGCAGTACGTCCGGGACTGGCTGATTCAAAATGAGCTGCCGTTACCGGGTATCCAGAATGAGCCAGATGATCAGAGTCCGAATTGCTGAACGACGAGAGGGGATGAACGTAAATTAGATTACCTTTGTCCTCTAGAATGCCAAACCTGGCGGGAACAAAGCTTATAAGCAAGCAGTGCAGGAATACGATCAGCTCATGGGCAATTCCGTCTGATGTTCGCCCCTCTGACTCAATTGGCACGGATCAACCCATTCGGCATTTCAGGGTATTTCCTAACCTGAACAACGACCTGTGTTAAGAAGGAGAAAATTCTTTTGCATTCCTTGCGATGACAGGTCTTGAACCCTTTCTAACTAAGGCTGGAGAAGCCATTGCCGGACTGGTGATTAAGACTGGGTGGGAAATGGCAAATATTCGGTTAGATGAGTCTGTCAAGCAACTGATCTTCCGGGCCTCCCGACAATATGCCCAAAATTATCGCGATCGCCATGGCATCTTGAAAGTCCTGGGAATGCGGGAACCTGTTCTCCTAGACGCGGTTTATACGACTGTAGAGTTTCTCGATAACAATACCCTCAAATACTTCGCCTCGGTTGAAGGACTGGAACAGGCTTATCGGGCTAGCAACCGCCGCGGATTTAGGTTTGAGGACTCGGAACGACAATCAGGAATAGCGGTTGCCAATCAGACGCAATATCTGATGGTTCTGGGTGGTCCTGGGATGGGGAAGTCTACCTTTCTCCGCAAAGTAGGGCTGGAAGCAGTTCAGGGGAAGCAGGAAGAGGGCTTTCAACACCAATGCCTCCCTGTTTTTATTGAGCTAAAAGCATTCCGCAGTGGTGAAATCGATATTAAGGCCGCTATCTCAAGCGAGTTTGAAATTTGTGGCTTTCCAGAATATGAGCGATTTACGGAACGGATGTTGGAGGCTGGTAAGTTACTGATACTGTTGGACGGCCTGGATGAAGTTCCCACTGAACGACGGGATACAGCCATCGAAAAAATTCAGAACTTTGTAGACCGTTACAGCACAAACCGTTTCATCGCCTCCTGCCGGGATGCAGCCTATCGTTATAACTTTCGCCGCTTCACTGATGTTGGGATTGCTGATTTTGACGATGAGCAGATTAAACGCTTTATTGCCCAATGGTTTCACAACGACCCAGTACGGAGTCAGGAGTGTTGGGAGAAATTATCCACCCAGGAGTATGCGGCAGCTAAAGAGCTGACCCATACGCCGCTGCTTCTAACCCTGGTCTGCCTGCTGTACCAGAAGGCGGGACAATTCCCGACGAACCGGGCCACCCTCTATGAAAAGGCTGTCCGTGTCCTGTTAGAAGAATGGGCAGGGGAGAAAGGGCTTCCCCACGAAGTTATTTACAAAGGACTGGACACTAAACGCAAGGAATTAATGCTGTCGGAGATTGCCTATGAGGCATTTCGGAATGACCAGTTGTTCTTACCTAAACGGGATATTGCCAGCCAGATCGAACGCATTCTCCAGGATATGCTGCCCGATGAAAAGTTCATCAATGGTGCGGATGTCCTCCGATCAATTGAAGAGCAACATGGTTTGCTCGTGGAACGGACAGACAACATTTACTCCTTCTCCCACCTGACGGTTCAGGAATTCCTCACAGCGCAGCATATTGTGCAGGATCACCGGAAGCTGACTTATTTGGTAAAGCACCATCTGACGGACGATCGCTGGAAGGAAGTTTTTCTGTTAATTGCGGGTCTCAATAAGGCGGATGACCTGCTACTGCAAATGGAAGAACAAGCCCAGGCGTTGGTCGCCCGTTCATCTGTCAAGAGTTTACTTCAATGGGCAGACCAGATGACTGCTGACTCTGAAGGAGCCTACAAATCTGCAGCTAAACGGTCAGTTATCATTTACCTTGGCCGCAAGCTCGACCTTGCCCTCGACCTTGCCCGTAACCTCGACCTTACCCTAACTCACAATCTTGCCCTTGGCCGCATCCTCGATTTGGCCATCGATCAAGACCTCGATTACGCTCTTGACCGTTCCCGTATGCAAGCCATCCATACTCTTGACCACGCCCGTATCCACGCCCTCGGACTCGCCCGCAACATTGCCTTCGATCGTGCCCTCGACCGCACTCTCAACCGCGCTCAACGTTTAGAGGAAAGCAAGATTTGCAAAAGGCAGACTTTCACACCGTTGATTGCTCGTCTAGAGGTCTTGAAAACAAGAATAGAGAAAGATATGTCAGCGACTGACGCTGAGGCTATTTATCAACAGATCAAACGGATATGGTTTACACCCCTTAAACTCCCACCAAACTTAAAGCTGACACAGGACGACATCGCAGAATTAACATCCTATTTGCAAGCCAACTTGCTGATTGTGCAATGCCGAAAGGCGGCAGTTCAGGTGACTCAGAAGACATGGGCAGAGATTGAACACCGAATGCTGCGAATTATCTGAGACACGAGATTGAGAGTACCCTAAATGTCCGTTTTAGGGACGACCAGAAATTTATGCCTCAACCGTCCAGGTATGTCCCACTATTAATCTTGAATATGGTTTGTGGGACATAGATTAGGATATGAGTTTTGGGACATCTTGAAAATTGGAAACCCTGATTTTTGCGTTCAGGCTGTTAGTGGCTCCCGATAGTCCCAAAAAGGTTCGTTTTTGGGACTCTTGAGAGTCCCAAATGTTAATGGGGGGTGAATTGGATAAACGTGTTTTCAACCTCATCTAGATTATACAAATGAGGCATAAGTTCAGATGCTTTAGAGCCGTAGCAGAAACTTTTAACGAAGTCGAAAAAAGAACGACCTACTAGAATAAAGTCATTAATCTCTGGTTCTTCCCAGTAGAGCATGTAGATATCGTAATTCTTATCAGACTCGCTATATGTTCTAAGATCCCAAGCAAGTACATAATTTCCAAAATCATCCCCAAATACAAAGGCATTACTAAGGATGCCTATCTTCTGCTGAAAATCTTCATTTTGTATCTGGTTACTCCTAACCTTATTTTCCATTTTAGACAGTATTTCCTGTGCGCGGAGCAGGAAATGACTTGGACAAAAGATACGAAAAAAGCTGCCTACTTCTCCTGAACCAAAAATTTGACAGAACTCTTTGTATTCTTCGGGAAGACGAATTAACTGTTCTGTTTCAAATGCAATTAATTCGTCTTGATTACATACTTCTGCTCCGGATCGATCTACTGTAAACTCTATATTTCTTGCAAGTTGTAACCAAAGCTCTCTCATTACTATCGTAGGTATAACTAAACAGAACTAAATTGAGTAAATGCTCGAGGAATACTACTAGTTGAAGGTCTCTTTTCTTCCGGCAAAAGATGGTAAGCATCTTGACCAATGCAGAAGTTGGTTACAAACTCGAAAAAATCTCTGCCAACTCTGCATAGATCATCATCAGATGCGTCTATATCTATCCAATAGATATCGTAACTCTCATCTATTTCACTATAGGTTCTAAGATCCCAAACAGCAATATTAGCTCCGAAATCATCACCAAAGACAAAACCATTCGCAAGGATACTTTGAAAATTACTGTCTCTATCTGGCTGTTCAGATGGAGAACTTTCAATTTCCTCTTTGATTGCTTCCAATGAAAGATTTGAATATGTAACAAGATCTTGATCAGGACAATAAATTCTGACAAAATCCCCGAAACAGCCCGTCCCAAATGTTTGGCAAAACTCTTTATATCCTGCAGGTAAAATTACGTTGTTCTCAGCCTCAAATCTGGAAAGCTCTTCCTCATTAAGAATCTGTGGGTTCTGCTGAATTATTTCAATTTCAGCAAACAAAGCCTGCCATTGTTGAATCATAAGGTTTTACAAAAATACTTAGAGATTGATAAATAGGGATAGCTCTACGCTAGGACTACATCAACTCCATGATATTGAACGTCCCTTCGGGATAGCTGATTCTGAGTGATCGTCTCTGCGTGTCACACTTTTTCAGTGAACTATCACGGGTCCGTTTTTGGGACTTTTGAAAATTGGAAGCAGGCTGAACGAAACAATCAGGGTTCCGGGTTGTATCCGTTGTCCCAAAATTCATCCCTCAATCTACGTCTCACAAATCATTTTACGGTTGATAATGGGACATCCCTTCTGGAGGAGATGACTATGTTGGTAGGCTATGCGCGGGTGAGCACGGATGACCAGCATCTCCATTTACAACTGGATGCCCTTCAAGCGGCGGGTAGCGACAAGCTATTTGAGGATGTGATGAGTGGTTCCAAAGATAAACGCCCTGGGCTAACCGATGCCTTGGACTATGTCCGTGATGGCGATACCCTGATGGTCTGGAGGCTCGATCGCCTGGGCAGAAACCTCAAACACTTAATCGAAGTGGTGGAATCGCTACAACAACGGGGGGTGGGCTTCAAGTCGCTGCAGGAAAGCATTGATACGACCAGTTCCACCGGAAAACTGATCTTTCACATCTTCTGTTCCCTGGCCGAGTTTGAGCGCCAGGTGATTCGAGAACGAACCATAGCCGGGTTACAGGCAGCCAGGGCTAGGGGCCGGAAAGGTGGACGTAGACCGAAGCTAACACCCCAACAAATTGAGATTGGCAAATCCCTGGCGGCAGACCCGAAGCGATCTGTGCAGGAAATCTGCCAGACACTGGGAATTGGAAAGATGACTTACTATCGTTATATTCACCAAACAAACGAGAGTTAGTGGTTGTAACGGTTCGGGTCAGCGGTTGCCAACACCTTTACATTCCACCCTAGTGGCTTCAATAAATCCGCTGCACCCGAATTTATGGGGGGACAGGACTGAAGCCGAAGGGATAAACTCAGCTTCAGCACTGGGAC
>CAZGDE010000471.1:0-5247 GCA_964524315.1 uncultured bacterium | reverse complement strand
GGATATTAGCGATCGCGGCATTACTGGCATCACTACATTAGATTTCTAGATTACGCTAACTCTAGACGGTCTACGCTGAAACCTTTATCCTTAATTTCCATTCTTTCATGGGCGTTGCCAATTCTGAGAATAACAATTTTGGGCATGAATCAAGAGCCATACAAGCCGAAGCCCATCGCTCCCGGTCAACCTAAACTGTAGCAACATCCCTGCCCGTACCACACTGACTGCCGACAGAACTCATGCACCGTATTGCCGCTACTCCAGGAGGATGGAATCCTGATAACGAGGGTGTTGTCTTCATTGAACAAAACCCCGCCCCTATCGTCTTTCTAACCGCCGCCGACACCGACATTCAAACCCTCGCCGCCGCCCTTACCCAGCTACCGGCTGACTTCCCAGCACTACGAGTTGCCAATCTGCTGCATTTGCAACAACAACTCACAATTGACACCTATACCGAAACGGTACTGGAACAGGCTCGTGTCATCGTGCTGCGACTTCTTGGAGGACGATCGTACTGGTCTTATGGGCTGGAAGTACTTCAGGAAACCGTTCAACGTACAGGTGCAGCTCTCATCGTATTGCCAGGAGACGATCGTCCCGACCCGGATCTGCTCAGCCTGTCTACCATTCCCCTGACCATTGTTAACCAACTCTGGCGCTACCTGACCGCAGGCGGCATTACCAATGTCATCAATGCGTTGCAATTTGTTGCCACCACCTGTTTAGGCTACGACTACCATCCTGATCCACCCCAGGCCGTCCCCCAGGTGGGGCAGTATATCTGGCAACACGAAACGAACCAACAGACTTCTATACCAACCGGGTCGCCAACACCAAACGCCCCGATCGCAAACGTGGGCATTCTCTTTTACCGGGCCCATTACTTAGCCGGTAATACAGCCCCCATTCTGGCCCTCTGTCAGGCGTTGAGCGATCGTGGGTTGACTCCTATTCCTATCTTTGTCTCATCGCCCCGTGACCCGGATGTGCAGGCAGAGATTTTGCAATACTTTCAGCCCAAGGATGCGGCGAGTGTGGCCGTAGTCTTGAACACCACCAGTTTTGCGATCGCCCAGAAATTCGGCGTTGGTATCAGCAACGACCAGGAGGATAGAGGCGACCTCTGGCATACTCTCAATGTCCCGATTTTCCAGGTCATTCTCAGCGGTAGCACCCTGGAGCAGTGGCAGACCGGGTTCCGGGGCCTATCACCCCGCGATATGGCGATGAATGTAGCCCTACCCGAAGTGGACGGCCGCATTATTACCCGTGCCGTATCGTTTAAAGCCGTGCAGAGCTACAATTCAGCGCTGGAAACCGACGTAGTGCGGTATGAACCGGTGGGCGATCGCATCCAGTTTGTTGCCGACCTGGCCGCTAATTGGGTGCGACTCTGCCAAACTCCCACTGCGGCCCGTAAAATTGCTCTGATTCTGGCCAACTACCCCACTCGTGACGGTCGCCTCGCCAATGGAGTCGGGCTGGATACCCCGGCCAGTTGCGTCGCCATCTTAAAGGCAATGCAGGCGGCAGGTTACCGGGTAGACCCCATCCCGGCAACGGGTGATGAGTTGATCCGCCTACTGACCGCTGGAATGACCAACGATCCGGAAGGCCGGGAACTACGTCCAGTTCGCCAAAGCCTACCGTTAGAGGACTATCAACAATATTTTGCGAGCTTACCAGTCGCCGTTCAGCAGGAGATTCGCGATCGCTGGGGGCACCCCGGTAAGACCGAAGATGGTTTCCCGTTGGCAGCCTATCCCATTCCTGGCATCCAGCTCGGCAATGTTTTCGTCGGCATCCAACCTGCCCGTGGGTATGACCAGGATCCCTCCCTCAATTACCACGCACCGGATCTGGAACCCACCCATGCCTACCTCGCTTTCTACCACTGGTTACGGCAACAGTTTGGGGCCCAGGCGATCGCCCACATTGGTAAGCACGGCAACCTGGAATGGCTCCCCGGTAAAAGCATTGCACTGTCGGCAAACTGTTACCCCGATGTGGCAATGGCGGCCCTGCCCCATCTTTACCCTTTCATCGTCAATGACCCCGGCGAAGGAGCCCAGGCCAAACGACGGGCCCAGGCAGTCATTATTGACCACCTGACTCCACCCATGACCCGCGCCGAACTCTATGGCTCCCTCCAACGGTTGGAAGCCCTAGTGGATGAATATTACGAAGCGCAAACCCTTGATCCCATTCGGTTAGGACTGATTCGCGATCGCATCACCGAAGTGATCCAACAGGAGCAATTACAGGTGGATTTAGGCAGTCGGTGGCAACGAGCGGGCATCACGGGTCAGGCATCCACCTCTTTGCCCCCATTCCCCCAACTACTGACCTCCATTGATGGCTACCTGTGTGAACTGAAAGAAGCCCAGATCCGGGATGGCTTACATATCTTTGGGCAATGCCCTTCCGGTCAACAGTTACGCGACTTAATCGTGGCGATCGCCCGTCAACCTGGGCAGGGACGCATTGGACTCACACGGGCGATCTCCCAGGACTGGGGCCTGGACTTTGATCCCCTCACGACGGATCCGGCCACCCCATTAGCAGAAGGTAATCCGCAGGGTTGGCGAACGGTAGGAGAGGCAATCGCTGCGATCGAAACCCACGCTGCTGCCCTGGTCGACCACCTCCTCTCCCCTCCCGCTCTCTCCCAAACACCCTACACCCAAACTGAACTCACCTGGATCGCGGCTTTCCTACTCCCCGCTCTGCAACGGACCCCGGAAGAAATTACTCATTTCCTGCGTGGTCTCAACGGGGAATATGTTCCACCCGGTGCATCGGGTGCCCCCACCCGGGGCCGACCCGACGTTCTCCCCACAGGACGCAACTTTTATTCTGTTGATATTCGGGCCATTCCCACCGAAACAGCGTGGGATATCGGGCGTCGGGCCGCCGAGGCCGTGATCGAGCGGTACACGCAGGAGCATGGCGAGTATCCCAAAACGCTGGCGTTGTCGGTCTGGGGGACTTCCTGCATGCGGACAGGGGGAGATGATTTAGCCGAAGCATTAGCCCTGCTGGGGGTCAAACCCGTCTGGGAAGGAGTGGCACGACGCGTCGTTGATTTTGAGATTGTGCCCCTCACCGCTTTAGGTCGACCCCGCGTGGATGTGACATTGCGGATTTCGGGTTTCTTCCGGGATGCCTTTCCCAATCTGATTGACCTGTTTGACCAGGCCATTGCTGCTGTTGCCGCCCTGGCAGAACCACCCGACCAGAACCCGCTGGCAGCTCAGGTACAGCAGGAAGCAGCCGCCTGGCAAATGGCTGGATTGACAGCAGAACAGGCAAGGGAGCGATCGCGCTATCGGATCTTCGGCTCCAAACCAGGTGCCTATGGTGCCGGCTTACAGGGACTCATTGAAGCGCAAAACTGGACAGACGATACGGATCTGGCTCGTGCTTACATTAATTGGAGCAGTTATGCCTATAGCCGTTCAACCTCGACTACGGGAATCACGGGAGTCTCCGCGCCTGAAGCCTTCGAGCAACGTTTGAGCCAACTGCAAATCGTCCTGCATAATCAAGACAATCGGGAACATGACCTGCTTGACTCGGATGACTATTACCAATTCCAGGGTGGGTTAACAGCAGCAGTGCGATCCATTCAGGGGCAAAACCCACAGACGTATTTTGGCGACCATTCTCAACCAGAAAATCCCAAAATTCGCCAACTGGCGGAAGAAATTGCCCGCGTTTACCGTGCCCGTGTGGTGAATCCCAAATGGATTGCTGGCGTGATGCGGCATGGCTATAAGGGAGCCTTTGAGTTGGCGGCTACGGTGGACTATCTATTTGCCTATGATGTAACGGCTAATTGCGTGGCAGATTTTATGTACCAGGGCATTGCCGAGGCATACCTGTTTGCCCCCGACGTGCAAGCATTTGTCCAGCAGAAAAATCCCTGGGCATTACGGGATATGGCAGAACGACTCCTGGAAGCACACCAACGGGGCATGTGGCAGAATGTCCCATTAACCACCGTGGAACAATTGCGGGCGATCGCGCTGGATGCTGAGGGCACCATTGAGGGAACTTTATCAATGACTACGGATCAGTGAACTTGAGTGAACTATTATTTATGTCAGCTTTTTGTGTCAAAATGTAAAGCGTGTGGGTCACTTCTTCGCTAACCACTGTTCTTACTCCAACTGCCGTTGCCCTGGGAAATTTTGATGGTATCCATCTGGGGCATCGCCAGGTAGTTCAACCTGTCTTATCGTCGTTATCCGAAACAATGGGTGGCGAGCGGTGCTATGCCAGCGTCGTTACCTTTAACCCCCACCCGCAAGAGTTTTTTAGTGGTCAACCCCGTTGTTTGTTAACACCACTTACCGAGAAAGCGGCCCAATTGCGGGCGATCGGGGTAGAACAATTAGTACTACTCCCCTTTGACCGTGAATTGGCTGACCTCAGCCCTGATGAGTTTGTCGAAGAAATCCTGGTACGACAACTGCGCGCTAGACAGGTGAGTGTTGGGCTTGATTTTTGTTTTGGGCACAAACGGGCCGGCAATGCCAGCGACTTACAGGCGATCGCGGCAAATTATGGCGTGGAAGTTGTGATTGCGCCTCTCAAAAATTTAGCGGGTGGTCGCATTAGTAGTTCTGCCATTCGGCAGGCGTTGCAGGAGGGTGATCTCCAACTGGCAAATCGCTTACTGGGTAGACCTTACAGCCTGATTGGCACGGTCACCCAGGGCCAACAATTAGGACGAACGATCGGCTTTCCAACTGCTAACCTCCAGTTGCCCCCCGAAAAGTTTTTGCCCAAAACCGGTGTGTACGCCGTGCGGGTTCATATCTGTCAGACAACCAACGAGTTGAATTTACCCACCACGCCGACACTTCCTGCCGTGATGAATATTGGCTACCGCCCCACTGTGGATGGAACCCGGCAAACCATTGAAGTTCATTTGCTCAATTGGTCGGGCGATCTTTATGACAAAACTCTGGTCGTTAGCTTAGAGACGTTTCTGCGACCGGAGCAAAAATTCGCTTCAATCCATGACCTGAAGTCCCAAATTCAGGCAGATTGCAACGAGGCGCGATCGCTCTTTGCCCTGGAGCAATACAACTAAGGCTATAGCTGGTCGATGGGCATAATCGTTCCCAGATAATTCTGTACCAGGTTGATCATTGTCTGGGGATCAGGTGGCTTGGCCAGAAAATCAGAGGCACCGGCGAGCTTGGCACGGGTTCGATCCATAATCCCATCCTG
>CAZGDE010000470.1:0-5248 GCA_964524315.1 uncultured bacterium | reverse complement strand
CAGATGAGACTGACCCAATATCAACCCTTCCAATACTTTTCTGCACCACTAAGCCATCGCTTCTTCAATCTGTCTGTAAAAACCTTTACCAGCTTGTTGAGAGAAGGTAATTTCCAGCTCTTCCTTCACACTCTTCGGACGCTGCACATACTCTGCAAACTGATTTTCTGCTGGGCTTAAATCGGAGTACCCACGGCAGAATACCTGCTTGAGCATTCCAAAAGCATCCTTCTTCGAGATAGCATCACCTAACACACTACAACCGTGTTCACGGAGCCGAGCCGTAAACTTATCAAGGTCAGACGTATCATAAGCAACGTGTTGAATGCTGTGATCGCCGTGATGCTCAGCGAAAAGGGTAACTTGAGACTTCTCTTCGCGATCAATTCCTTCAACCAAGGCGATACCAAATGAGCCGTAGTCAATACACCACAACTTCATGCTGCTCTTAGGATTCTCGGGGTCAACATCATCAATCCGGGTAACCAGACGACCACCTTCAACTTCGATGTGGAACCATGCCCACTTCTCAATCATCCCTTTGGCACAAGCATACGTTACGTGATCAACTTTAACTAACCAACTCATAACTTACTTTCCTTGTTGCATGATTAGTAGTGAAATTCAGCACCTTCAACTTAAGCAAGCGGAACGACTATTGAAGTTGGAGCAACTTATCTCCCTATCGCACCACTTGAGTAATCAAATCTCATTGTGCTAAAGGTCGCTGTGCCAGTGGAATTACTGTGCTGAAACAAACATAATCCGCCTTCAGAAGGAACCGCTAGTGTTTACCCCTAATCTTCATTAGAACTAGTGCTTTTATAAAGAAATAATCAAGTACTGCGAAAGCACTCCGTAATTCACCACAGCGCAATTGTCTAAAAGACTCTCGACGGAAACATCTGAGAAAAGAGAGGTTTCCTTTGCCAGACCTGATGCCAATGTCCCGGAAACAATAGGTCTGGTGGCGTGCAACCAACCTCTCACAGGACTACCGGCATATCCGAGGCATGTAAAGTTCTGACAGAGATTTACTAGTCGATAACTTCACACTACGTTAGTTACTTAAGTAACAGTTTCATCCGCCTGAAGACGTAAAAAGTAAGCTAAAACAAGCTCTGTATGCGGGATTTGCCCATTTCCAGGCAATATTCATCTTGATTTTTGCGTATGAAATTTCTGCAAGCCTTCTGGTAACGCCCGAATTGGCTGTGTTTTAGTACTGATATAGATACACTGCCCCCTTAAAGGATGCTTTTCTCCCAGATGGTTAACTGTTTCCTCAGACTGTATAGATGACAACTTTTCATTCCCTTTAAACTCTTTTGAAGATATAGCTTTAGTCAGTAATTCCCCCTATATCAGGGCATGAAGTTTGTTCCATCCTTTTGCAAATACCCTTTATCAAGAGTCGCAGGGAGGAACAAGCTGTGATTTGTATCACTTATCACCTCCGTAATGTCTTAAATAGGGAAAAATTAATTGGCAAGCTATTCTGGATTAGGGAAACATAGGCTTTAACGGCTCAAGTAAGTTCCGTTAAATTCCTGAAAGTGGCTGAATAGAGCGTTTGACAGTCCATTTGGAACAGGAAAACTTCTAAAGCATCCCCAAAAGGATGAGGATAAGGATCCACTTCTGGAACGTAAACCTGGCTTTCCGCAGGAAACCTGTTTACCAACTGCGTCAGGCAGTTCTGCCAGGAAGTAACGACTACATCCTCATGGGGCTAGTTGGTTCACAGACGCTAGGACTATTGTCAATGGTTGCCACTAATTCAGGTTCTGCTGTTGTAACGAACGCTTCTGCTCCGGGCTTGAATATGACTTCAGATACGATCGCCTCACCTGGTTCCCAGCCTTTCTACCTATCTCCCAACCTACTTGAAGCACTGGTAAAACGGGCACAGTTAGAAGGTTGCAGCCTGCAATCACTGCTGTTAGTGGCTGCTAACGTTCTGCATTACCGTTACACCCATCAGGATTCGATCCAGCTAAATCTTTATAATTTCGGTACCAGCAAGCAGGTAGCACCGCTGCGTAGCATTTGTACGCCAATTTACGGTGACTTGAAGATTCGGGCCCTGCTAGATTCCCTGGTGCGGCAACTTGAGACAGTTACCCAATTAACTACCACTCCAAACGAATCATTATCAGCGTCGGAACATCTAAGTCAGCCTTCGCAAACCGCGATCGCCGTTACCTTTGCCGCTAATGACCTGGCACCAGACACGCAACCGCAAAAGTCAGACTTGCACCTGATCTTGCAGCAACCGCAGGATGGGATGGCTGGCCTTTTGGAGTATAACCCCCAACTCCTCGAACCGGCAGTAGCCCAACAATGGGTCAATCATTTGCAGATCTTGTTAACGGCGTTGGCAGAAAATTTGGATGGGACGATCGCCCAGTTACCACTCCTGAGCGCCACAGAACTGAATCAACTGCTAGTGGAATGGGGCAGTAGTGAAACCGTCAACTATCCCCAAATCCCCATCTACCAGCACATTGAAAACCACGCCGTTCAGACTCCCACTGCAATCGCGCTGAAATTTCAAGATCAGCAATTGACCTATGCGGAACTCAATCAGCGGGCCAACCAACTGGCCCATTACTTAAAGACGCTGGGTGTTACGACGGGTCAAGCGGTGGCCGTTTGTGTTCAACCGTCTTTAGAAATTGCGATCGTGTTGCTGGCGATCTTCAAGGTGGGCGGTGTTTATGTACCCCTCGACCCAACTCACCCGGTTGAACGATTAGCCACCATTCTGGCCGATACGGAAGCTGATGTGCTGTTGACACAATCTGCTCTTTTGGCCAACCTGCCCCAGGTGACACCTCACATCATGTGCCTGGATCGGGATTGGGACAAAGTTCAGCCACTGCCAACCCACAATCCCAATCAGGCGATTGACCTCGATCAAACCGCCTATATCATTTACACCTCCGGCACGACCGGTAAGCCAAAAGGCGTGATGGCAACCCATCGCAACCTGGTGAATTATATCCTGGCAACAAAGGCCCGGTTTGGCTTCAACCAGAACGATGTCATGCCCGTGGTTGCCCGGTTTACCTTTAGCATTGCTATGTTCGAGCTATTGTCGCCACTGGTTGCCGGGGGGACACTGGTCATTTTGGAACGGGATCATGTTTTAGATTACAACCGCATGGCCCAAACCCTGGAAAGTTTGACCATGCTCCATACGGTTCCCAGCTTGATGCAAAAGCTGCTGACCCATATAAACGACAATGGTTGGGACAGTCAAAAGTTTCGGCAGGTCAAACATGTTTTCACGGGCGGCGATACGGTACCACCCGATTTGCTCGAAACTATCAAGCGCACATTTCCCTGTGCTAATGTTTACGTCCTCTACGGCTGTAGCGAAGTGAGTTCCCTCTGCTGCTCCTATCCTGTTTCGCGGGCACAAACCCTCACGAAGAGTCGCATTGGTAGACCCTTTAATAACGTCAGCGTGCGGTTGTATGATGCGGATCAAAACCTGGTACCCGTTGGTGTACCCGGCGAGATTTATGTGAGCGGTGCTGGCATCACCCGTGGGTATCTTAATCGCGATGATCTGACCCAGGAAAAATTTGTCACGCTCGCCGGCCAACGGTTTTATCGTACTGGTGATTTAGGCCGCTGGGGCAGCGATGGGAACATTGAATTTTTAGGTCGTGCCGATTTCCAGGTTAAGTTACGTGGTATTCGGATCGAACTCAATGAAATTGAAACGATTCTGCGGCAGGCTCCCGGTGTCCGCGAAGGCGTGGTCATGGCGCGGGAAATTGGCACAGAAGAAAAAAGTTTAGTTGCCTATGTCGTTTTAGACCAGGCGCAAAACCCCGTCATTGCGGATATTCGCCGCTTTATCCAGGCGAAGTTACCCGACTACATGGTGCCATCTGGGTTTATTGTGCTGGATAAGATGCCATTAAACCCGAACCAGAAAGTTGACCGCCGCGCCTTGCCACTGCCCACAGCCGAAAACCTAGCCGGCCTGGATCTATATGTGCCAGCCCGGAATGAGTTAGAACAACAACTTATTCAAATCTGGGAAGGTGTCCTGGGGATTCAACCGATCGGGATTCAACACAATTTCTTTGAGTTGGGCGGCAATTCGCTGTTAGCCGTTCAAATGCTGACCCAGGTGGAAAAGTTATCGGGTAAGAATTTACCAATTACGACGCTGCTACAGCTACCAACGATCGCCGCCCTGGCTGAATTCCTCATCACTGGAACCGTACTAGAGTCAAGTGACCTGGTGCCTCTCCGTAAACAGGGGACGCAACCGCCATTATTCTGTCTGTATGGTGTGCTCTTGTATCGGGAATTGGCTGACCAGCTTGATTGCGATCGCCCAATCTACGGCGTTTATCTGCAAGAAGAAGTCGATCTCCTCAAAACGGGACGCATGGATTTGTTTACCTCCATCTTTTCCGATGTGCCAACAATTGCCAGAAGATATTTACAAACCATTCGCTCGCTTCAACCGCATGGGCCGTATTATCTCGTTGGTGAGTCGTTTGGCGGGTTAGTTGCCTTTGAGATGGCACAGCAACTCCGCACCGCCGGGGAAGAGGTCGCACTGGTCGGGTTATTGGATAGCTGGGTGCCTAATAGTCGGAAACGGCTGCCGTTCCTGCAAGCATTGATGGTGCATGGGCAGATGCTATACAAACAGGGATTACCCTATCTCCTGGAAAAAATCATCAAAGATCCCGATGCCTGGAAAGCAAAAATTGGGAAGTTTTTGCCGGGTAAGCGTGAACCTTTACCTGCTGTGGAAGTGCCACCAAACTTTGATGATGTGCGTGACGCGATGCGGCAGCAAGCTGATCGCGATTATATTCCGCAGACCTACGATGGCAAAGCTGTCTTATTCCGAGCAATGGAACGGGATCCCTTTGAGGTAAATGATGATCTCACGATGGGTTGGGGAGAGGTAGTCCCCGGTCTACAAATTCATGATGTCCCCGGTGATCACATTGGCATTCTCGCCTCTCCAAATGTTGCCGTTCTGGCAAAACACTTGAAACCCTATTTAGCCTAGAAAAACAACCTCCTCACACAACAGCATCTATGGCAAGAATCAGCAGCACTGCACCTGTGAGCCACAGCAAAAAACACCAGCGGGTCAGTTGAATGGCCGTTTGAATGATTGGAACCGTAATCGGTACGGTCGCATCACCCAGGAATGGTTTCGGCTTGGCTACTCCCCGATACCAATTGGTACCTCCCATTTGGA
>CAZGDE010000469.1:0-5273 GCA_964524315.1 uncultured bacterium | reverse complement strand
CTGCGATGTCATGATGCCCCGTTTAGATGGTTACGGGGTGTTGGCCGCGATCCGAGAAAGCCCAACAACGGCAACAATCCCATTCATCTTTCTATCTGCCAAGACGGAACGGAGCGACCTCCGCCGGGGCATGAACTTGGGTGCGGATGATTATTTGACGAAGCCCTTCACGCGGGTTGAATTGCTGGAAACGGTGGCCGTGCGTCTGGCAAAACACAATGTCGTGATGGAATTACAACAAAAACTCGTAGAATTTCAACAATCTAATTCCTCCAAAGACGACTTTGTGAGTACTGTCGCCCACGAACTTCGTAGTCCGCTGGCGACCATGAAACTAGCCATCGAAATGTTACAACTGGTGCCCGACCAGGCACGACGGCAATCTTACCTGGATGTCCTGCAATCAGCCTGCGATCGCGAAGTAGAACTCGTCAACGATCTGCTGGATTTGCAACGACTGGAAGCCAGGACAGAGCAGAGCGATCGGGAACTGATCGATTTGACCGAATGGTTACCGAAGCTAGCCGAGACCTTCCAAATTCGCGCCCAACAACGCCAGCAAACTCTGGAATTACACCTCGAACCGGGCCTCGCACCACTTTACTCCAACCGTTCTGGCTTACAGCGCATTTTGTCAGAACTGTGCCATAACGCTTGCAAATACACTCCCCCTGGAGGGAACATTCGCCTGCAAGCTTTTGCCAAAACCATCGATAGCAACCATCCGTTTCATCAAACCTTAACCGCCTGCCCGGTGACAGCCATCATGTGCATGGTCATCAGCAATGAAGCCGAAATTCCCGCCGCTGCCCTCCCCCAGTTATTTGAACGGTTTTACCGTGTTCCTAATAGTGACCTGTGGCAACAGGGCGGTACGGGTTTGGGGTTAAGTCTGGTGAAAAAATTGGTCGAAACCCTGGGGGGAATCATCGAGGTTACCAGTGAGATGGGTTGGACTCATTTCACACTCCAGTTTCCCAATCACCAACACCTCAATCACCAACACCCCAATCACCAACACCCCAATCACATATTTCCTAACTCTGAGCAGACAGCATGACGACCTCGCAGCGAACCATTCTGGTGGTCGATGGGGCTGCCACTGACCGGGCCCGCTATCAGCAATTGTTACACTGGGATCATCGCTACAACTATCAAGTGATTGAGGCTGAAACGGGGGCGGCAGCGTTAGAACTGTGTCAAACCAGTCTGCCAGATGCAATCCTGCTGAATTTTCAATTACCCGACACGGATGGCTTGGAGTTTTTGAATCAATTGAAACTGCGCCGTGGCAACACTCGCCTCCCAATCATCGTACTGAGCGGCGAGGGCAGCGAAACACTGGCCGTACAAGTCATGAAAACGGGCGCACAAGACTATTTAGTCAAGAAAAAGCTCACAGCGGAGATGTTATGCCGCGCTTTGCATAGCCTCATGGAGCGGATGCAGTTGCTCCAACAACTGGAACGCAGCCAGGAACAACAACGGATTATAGGTGAAATTGCCCTTCGCATCCGGCGATCGCTCCGCTTAGAGGATGTCTTGGGCGCAGTGGTGCAGGAGGTCCAAACCTTTCTGGCAACGGATCGGGTACTGGTCTATCAATTCACAACCGCAACAACCGGCCAGGTGAGAGCAGAAGCGGTGTTGTCACCGTGGCCACCCATTCTCAACACCCCCATTGCCAGTACTTGTTTTCAAGATAACTCCCACAGTGACGATCTGTATGGCAGGCGTCGGGCGATCGCAGATATCAACAAAGCCGAACTGAGCCCATCTCACCGCGCCATGCTGGAACAGATGCAGGTGCAAGCCAGTTTAATGATCCCCATTCTGCTCACCAATCAGGTTGTCACAGGCAATGGGGCAACAGGGGGCGATCGGGAACACCCGCACGATAATCCCCACCTCTGGGGATTGTTAATTCTCCATCAATGTTCTGCACCACGTCGCTGGCAAACAGCCGAACTGGAATTACTGGATCAACTGGCTGGCCAAATTGTCACAGCAATTCAGCAGGCAACAGCGTTAGAGCAGGCTCAAACAGCCCTGGCAGAACGCCAACGGATCGAAACGGTACTGCGTGCTAGCGAAGAACAGTATCGTCGTTTAGCCGCAAACGTACCAGGTGTCATTTACCAGTACATCCAATATGCCGATGGTACGGATGCCTTTGCCTATCTCAGCCCTGGTTGCCGTGATATCTACGAGGTTGAGCCCGACATAGTTCTCCAAAATTCCCAGATATTATGGGCAATGCTCCATCCCGACGACCTGCAGGCCATCCAGTCATCGATCGCGACCCAGCAGCAAGACCTCCAAGCCTGGAGCATGGAATATCGGCTGATTACCCCATCGGGGCAGTTGAAGTGGGTACAGTCCAACGCCCAACCCGAATTGCAAACCAACGGCGATATTGTCTGGGATGGCGTCACCATCGATATCACCGAACGCAAGCTAGCAGAAACAGAACGTAAACTGGCAGCCGCTAACCTCAAACAACAACAGCAATTCTTGCGGACGGTCATTGACACAACCCCCAACCTGATCTTTGTGAAGGATACGACCGAACGCTATTTACTGGTTAATAAAGCCATGGCTAACCTCTACAGCCTGACACCAGAGGAAATGACCGGCAAACAGGAGCAGGAAATCTATCCATACACCAAAATTGCCGAACGATTTCAGCAGGAAAATCAACGGGTCATCCAAACGCACCAGCCATTTTTTATACCAGAAGAGCGAATCCCCCATGTCAGCACTGGCGACATCTGGTTGCAATGGCATAAACAGCCACTTTATTTAGCTGACAGTCAGCAATACGCTGTTTTAGGGGTGGGGGTTGACATTACTGCTCGTAAACAGGCAGAAATCACGTTGAAAAGTCTGGTTGAGGGTACCGCCTCGACCACAGGTGATGATTTCTTCCCGGCACTGGTACGCTACATCGCGGAAGGGTTTAACCTGCGGTATGTACTGGTGTCAGAACTGATTGACAATGGCCTCCATACCCTTGCCTTCTGGGCAAATGGCTGCCTGCAAGACAATTTTAGTTATCAACCGCTCAAAACCCCCTGTGAAATTACCCTGAGCCAGGGAACATACCATTGTCCCACCAAGGTTCAGCAACTGTTCCCTGAAGACCCGGAACTGGTCGCAATGGCAGCAGACAGTTACCTGGGGCTTTCCCTGCACGACGCCAACGGTACGCCCATCGGTGCCCTGTGCCTGCTGGACACCCACCCCCTGCCCGACAATCAACAACTGGAAGCGGTTCTGCGTGTATTCGCTGCCCGTGCAGCGGTGGAGCTGGAACGCAAACGGGCAACGGAAGCGCTCCGACAACTGAATTCGCTATTAGAGTTACGCGTCGCCGAACGTACCGTGGAATTGGTCAGAACCGTTGAGCAATTGCACCTGGAAATTCGGGAACGGGAACGGGCACTGCGCGATCGCCATCAGGCAGAAGCAGCCCTCCGCGAAAGTGAAGTCCGCTTTCGTACCATGGCCGATAGTGCCCCAGTATTATTATGGGTGGCAGGCACTGATGGACTTCGTACTTTTTTTAACGAAAGTTGGTTAACCTTCACAGGCCGCACCCAGGAGCAGGAATACGGTGATGGCTGGACAGCAGGCGTTCATCCCGATGATCAAGCCTATTGTCTGAGTACGTATCAGACCGCTTTTCACTTGCGCCAGGAATTCCAAATGGAGTACCGTTTACGCCGTGCCGACGGCGAACACCGTTGGCTTCTAGATACGGGCAAACCCCGCTTGACACCTACTGGCGATTTCGCGGGCTACATTGGTTCCTGCATCGATATCACGGAACGAAAACGCATTGAAGATGAACGTCAGCAGGCAGAGGTGGAAATTCGCAAAGCCTGGGAAAAAGAAAAGGAACTCAATGAACTAAAGTCCCGCTTTGTTTCCATGATTTCCCATGAGTTCCGTACTCCCTTAACAACGATCCAGTCCGCCGCCGACCTGTTGCAGTATTACGAATGGTCGAAAGCCGAACAGGAAGAACGCTTCCAGCAAATCTCGGCGGCTGTCCAACACATGACCCAATTGCTGGAAGACGTGTTACTAATTGGCAAAGCCGAAGCCGGCAAGCTGGAATTTAACCCAAGACCATTAGACCTGGCTGCTTTTTGTCAACAGTTAGTTGCCGATCTGCAACTTACCGCTGGACAGAAGTACCGTATCAAGTTCCAGCAACCCAAACACCAGCAATTAACCTGGGTGGATCAAAAACTGCTGCGTCAAATTTTAAGCAATCTCCTATCCAATGCTATTAAGTATTCGCCCAGAGGTGGAAAGATTGATCTGGTTCTGCAACATCATCCCAACTACGTCACACTACAGGTGCAAGACGAAGGAATTGGCATTCCCACGGAAGCACAAGAGCGGCTGTTTGAAGAATTTTATCGGGGGACTAACGTGGGCACGATCCAGGGTACAGGGTTGGGTCTGGCAACCGTCAAACGGTGCTTAGACATCCATCAGGGCACCATCACCGTTAACAGTAAGGTAAACGTGGGCACAACATTTACAATCACACTGCCACTTCACCCGCCGACACCCGCCATACTGCCATCGGCGACAGATAGTAACGATGAACCCCATGATCCACGCCCAAGATAAATCAATGATGCTGAAACAAAGGGAGGGTGAATATTCCCCAAACGCCCCATCCCACGATTTTGAAACATCCTTAGAACTGGTACAGCACATTGAAATAAAACCCTTTGTCCTGGGCATCTTCGCCGCGATCGTCAGGACGGGTCAACGGCACTGTGAAATCCAGGCGGATATTCATCCGGGGAAATGGTTGCCATAGAACACCGGTACCCAACCCGGCCAAAAAGCGGCCATCCGCCTGCGTATTCGGGTTACCAGAGTTGTTCCAGACAGTCCCAAAGTCAAAAAAGGGTGCTAGTTGCAGCGTGGGCACACCTGCTTCATCACGCACCAGCGCAATCCGATCTTCCAACGACACCCGGAAACCATTGTCACCGGAACGGAAGTTCTGCCGATACCCCCGCAACGACTGTCCTCCACCAATCACAAACTGCTGGGATGGCAGTAGCGAATCGGGGGTCAGTTGCAAATCACCCTGAAGAATCAGCAGGTGACGGTTGCCAAGACGTTGTACTCGTTGTATCTGCGCCAGCCAGCTAAAGAAACGGCCATCGGGAATTGGTTCCGGGTTTTCGGTCGCATCCCAAATTCCCGCACCAATACTGAATAGAGATCGAAAAGCCCACGCT
>CAZGDE010000468.1:0-5277 GCA_964524315.1 uncultured bacterium | reverse complement strand
CCATTGTGCAGATTTTATCAATCTCCGTAGAGCGTATTGTTTGCCCTACCGCTCAACCAGATTTAGTATCAGCGTTTTATGATGGTGAATTTACCAACCTGGGCATCTGAGTTGTAGGTGCGAATAATGCCAACGGATCGAACCTATCATTTAAGCCGGATTCTGCCCGCCGCAGTGTTTGACCGGCTAGGTAGCGTCATGCAGCAAATGGCGTTGACTGACCCTAAAGCATTAGTTCTGACCGAAGCGATTCTGCCAGATGGGGCTGACTTCTTATCAGGAACGTCTCGTTTTATGGTAGTTGTTGCCAGCCACTTTAGTGGATTGGTGCTGGCAGGATCAGCACCAACTGCAACAAATACGACAGAAAATATTCCTGCCCAGTTGTTGTCTACGTTCGATTCGCAGACAACGTTCTACCAGGTGCAATTGTGTTTTGAGATGGGCGCGATCGCAACTTTTTTAGACGACTTGCAACCATACTTCCGGCATCGATCGGATGCGATCAAAATCCTTCAGAGTGCCCGACAAACGCTCCAGCCTAACAGTGCGGACATTCAAAGTGAGTTTACGCTCCACCTTGTGGAGTTGTTAATTTCCGAACCTACTACCGCTCCAACGATGTCCTGTGATCTGGTGGTGGAAACTGCTCTCCGACAACAGGTCGAGCAGGAACGGTTGCTGAACCATGTGACGACGCAAATTCGCCAAAGTATGGATCTGCCCGTCATTCTTCAGACCGCCGTGCGAGAGTCCCAACAGTTACTTCAGGTTGATCGGGTCATTATTTACGAGTTTGAGCGATCGCTAGTCAATGGGAATGGCACGGCAGCGGGTGCTACCCAATCGGCTAAATCAGTCATTGGTCGGATTACCTATGAGGCCCTGGCCACAGAAACAATTCCGTCTATCCTGCACCTAACGGAAGGAGACGATTGTTTTACCGATGTTGCCCACCCCCATGAAAAGTATCGTAGGGGTAACATTCTGGCTGTTGATGATATTGAAGCGACGTATGTTCTATCTCCCTGCCTGCTCAATTTCCTGCGACACTCCAAAGCCAGGGCAAAACTGGTTGCACCGATTGTGGTGAAAAAGGAATTGTGGGGGTTGCTGGTTGCCCATCAGTGTTCGGAACCTCGGCACTGGCAAGACTATGAAAAGACGTTTCTGCAGCGGATTGCGGAACATCTGGCGATCGCGATCTATCAAACCAGGCTTTACACACAGCTACAGCAACAGAAAGAGAAGCTCGAACAACGGGTCACTGAACGCACGCAGGAATTAGATGATGCCCTGGTAGCGGCTCAGGCTGCCAGCCTCGCCAAGACAGAGTTTTTGGCGGCCATGAGCCACGAACTGCGGACGCCTCTGACCTGTGTGATTGGTATGGCTGAAACCCTCCTGCGGGCAATGACCCAAAAACAGAGTTCCTATTTCCTCCAGCCCGAAAAGCAGGAGGAGTACCTGAAAATCATCAAACGGAGTGGGGAACATTTACTGGAACTCATTAATGACATTCTGGATGTGTCGCAGGTGGAGGCGGGTAAAACTGTTCTCAATGTCAGTCAGTTTTCCCTGGCCTATCTGGCTCAGCAAAGTTTACAAATGTTTCGGGAAAAGGCCCGTTCGCATGGCATTGAGTTAGTTCTGGATCTGCGGCTGGATGGCGATCACTCGAAAGAAAACAATACGTCTACCGATCTGTTCTCTGCCGATCGCCGTCGTATCAGTCAAGTTTTGCTCAACCTCCTCAGCAATGCTATCAAGTTCACACCCGATGGTGGTCGAGTCACACTACGAGTCTGGTTAGAAGCGACTACTGCGGTATTTCAGGTAGAAGACACGGGGATCGGGATTCCCAAAAGTAAGCATGTCCTGTTATTCCAGAAATTTCAGCAGTTGGATAGTACCTATCACCGTCGTTATGAAGGAACGGGGCTGGGGTTGGCATTGACCAAACAACTGGTAGAACTGCATGGTGGCAAGATTGAGTTGGAGTCAAGCGTTGGTAATGGTTCTACCTTTACGGTTCGTATTCCGGCACAGTCATTGTCACGCAGCCCGTCTGCCGAAGTGCGCGAGTTCTCGCCCGTGGCAACTGCTTTTACCACGGTTGATACGGATCAATCCATCGAATTTAACTACTCATTGGTGGAAGGTGTCCGGATTGTATTGATTGAAGATAATGAAGAAACTGCCATGCTGGTTTGTGATCTGCTGACTGCGGCAGGTTGTCAGGTGGTTTGGATGGTGGACGGCCTGACCGCCTTGCGCCAGATAGAGATTTTGCAACCGCCCCTTGTCATCACTGATATTCAGTTACCAGGTATGGATGGGTTTGAGATTATTCACTTTCTCCGCCACAATCCGGCGATGCGGCCAACGAAAATCCTGGCCTTAACCGCCAGGACGTCCCAGGCGGATAAAGACCGTTGCCTCGCGGAAGGTGCTGATGCCTGCCTGTCTAAACCTGTGCAACCCTATATGTTGCTGGATAAAGTGGCGGCTCTGATGAATGGTCAGCGCTTAAATGGGAGAGCAGGCGACCGGGGATGAGGGTAGAGTAAAAGGAACTGAGGGTAGCTCTTTTCTTTGCGGTGCTCAGCTTCCAGGCTGGCCCAATTCCCGGATGACTTGCTCGGCCGATCGCGGTTGCCAACCCAGTTCACGCCTTGCTTTGCTCCCATCCACCCGCACGCAGCGATCGTAAATGTAATGAACCCGTTCGCGACTGATGGGTGGTTGCCAGGAGAAGAGGCGACCGACAGGATCCAGCAAATTACCCAATAGTCGAACTAAAAATTCGGGTGCTTCGGCCGGGGCGGCGATACCTGTTTGCTCACCAAGCAGGGTAAACATCTCACGGGTGGTCATTTCGCCCGCTGAAATAATGTAGTACTCGCCTGGTTTACCCTTCTCCGCCGCTAAGAGCATGGCGGTTGCCAGGTCATCCACATGCACAATGCCCGTCATCCGTTGCCCTCCTGCCCAGACTTTTAACCCGCCTTTCAGGAATTGTTTGAGGACAGGCCCAAAGTGGGGGTCATCGCCTCCAAAGATGCCAGAGGGTAAGACACTGACGACAGGAAACCCCTTGGCTGCTGCCTGATCGACTAATTGCTGGGCCTCATACTTGGTGCGATCGTAGGCGGACGAAAATTCTTTTTGGGTGCGTTGAAAGGTTTCGTCGATCACCTTTCCCTGCGTGTCACCAAAGACGCCAATGGTGCTGCAATAAACCATTTTGGTAACTCCCGCTGCCTGGGCAACCTCTAACACGGCGCGGGTACCTTCGATGTTGACCTGTGCCATGCGATCGCCATCAACCAGTCCCAGTTCCACGTAGGCAGCCGTGTGAAAGACCGTATCCACGCCGGTTATGGCTGTTTGGAGGGCGGTGCGATCGCCAATATCGCCATACACTAACTGCACCTGGCATCCCGCCAAACGAGACAGGTCACTGGAACGCCGTACCAATCCCACGACTTCATCGCCCCGTTGCTCTAGCAGTTTGACCAGATGGGACCCGGTAAATCCATTTGCCCCGGTGACTAATGCTTTCATACACCTGCACTGATACCCTATACGATCAACCAAATCGTACTGTAGTTTGCGGTTGGCTCGGATCGGAAAGCCCCCTAGCGGAAAGGAAATCCTCTGTACTGATCCTCCAGGTAATTCCCTAGGGTTCTGTGAGTTCTTCTGTACCTAATTGAACGACTCCGATTAAGCTTTGAGTCCACGGAGTAAGCTCCACAAGAGAATTCACGTTTGTTTTTGCTGGACTGAGTGGCAGCGTTGCTTGTTGAATTGAATTCAACAATGACTGTACTAAACGCCAGCGATCGCCAATTGGCAACTGTAATGCCTGATTTTGTAGCGCTTGTAACGTCATCAGCCCTTTCCTGGCGACTCTTGGTCGATTGTAAATTGCTGCTGCTATTTTTACCTGAAAGTATTACTGCGTCAAGATTTCAAGCTACCTGACCTTTGGCATTTCTAGATACGGCTGGAGGTTTAGTCGGGTGGCAAATTTATTGTGCCGTTATTATAGTTGTCCCACAGCTCAAATCCCATTTTGAATCTTTGTTTAGATGTATCCATGTATGCTTTGACTTCAGACTGCAGCAACTTTTTCATCACTGGTCGCTTCGATAAAGCTAACAGTTCCTTTAATTCATCTTCTGAAAAATCGGCTTCTAGTCTTGCTACATAAGCATCTTTAAAGTGTTTCCACCCAATTTCCCGGACAAACATCTTCCTGAACCTTGCAAAAAGTTTGAAATCGTCACCCCTACCGATTAACGTGCCCATCAAATGGTCGAAATGCATGTCGTATCTTGCGGCAATTCCTATCTCTGACAGTACCTCGCTGGCTAACTTGTACTTGGAGGTCTCTCTGGCAGATATTTTGGGTTGGTTTGCATCTAAAGGGCGTTGTTGAGAATTTGCTACAGAGACAGTGAAGAAGGTAAAACAGACGACCAGCAACACTGCTAGAAACTTTGAAAATGGCAACGTTACTTTGAACATGGAATTTAAGTATTTCAACTTCGACATACGATCATGCCAAAAATCCAAGCCACATTGCGGTTGAATTCTCTTGCTGTAGCGATCCCATTTGGATTGTGAAAAGAGATTCCGCAGGAATCTCTTTTCACAAAGCCTGCTCATTTCACAAATGATCTAGAACTGCTACAGGATCACTACAGACAAATTTAGTATTAGCAGTAAGAAAAAACAAAAAGTGGGGATTCTGTGTTTATCAAAATCCCCACTTCCTGTTGTATGTCTCGATTTTAAGCCTTGTTGCAGAGTGCCTGGTAGCGTCCCAATGCGGTCAACGGGAAGTGTTGATAGTACAGGTGATACCGCAGATAGAAGTGGCAGGGGAAGCCCGTCCCGGTAAAGTAGTCCTCGTACCAGGTGCCATCTTCACGCTGGGTGGTCAACAAGTAGTTAATGCCCCGCTCGATCGCCGCCATCTCGTACTGACCTGTTGCCTCACCCGCTGCCAGCAAACCAATTAATGCCCAGGCAGTTTGAGAAGCCGTACTGTCACCCTGTCCTTTTAAGGCTGGATCGTTATAGCTGAAGCAGGTTTCACCCCAGCCACCATCCGCATTCTGGCAACTGACCAGCCACTTTGCACCCCGACCAATTTCCTGCTGATGGGTTTGGGGGGCAATGAGGGATAGTGCTGCCAGTACACCACTGGTACCGTAGATGTAGTTCACACCCCAGCGACCGTACCAGGACCCGTCCGCCGCCTGC
>CAZGDE010000467.1:0-5330 GCA_964524315.1 uncultured bacterium | reverse complement strand
ACCGCTACGGCTGTGATTGACCAGGAATTTAAGGAGATTAAACTGTCCGATTATCGCGGTAAGTACGTCGTTCTAGTTTTCTATCCTCTCGACTTTACCTTTGTTTGCCCTACAGAAATCACGGCATTTAGCGATCGCTACGATGAATTCAAAGCGTTGAACACCGAAGTGTTGGGCGTATCTGTGGACAGCGTGTTCTCTCACCTGGCATGGATTCAAACCGACCGGAAATCTGGTGGTGTTGGCGATCTGAACTATCCCCTCGTGGCTGACATCAAGAAGGAAATCAGCAGTGCCTACAACGTGCTGGTTCCGGAAGAAGGAATTGCTCTGCGCGGCCTATTCCTGATTGACAAAGATGGCATCATCCAGCACGCGACCATCAACAACCTCGCCTTCGGTCGGAGTGTTGATGAAACCCTGCGGACTCTGCAAGCGATCCAGTACGTTCAATCTCACCCCGATGAGGTCTGCCCCGCTGGTTGGAAGCCCGGTGAGAAGACCATGAGCCCTGACCCTGTGAAGTCCAAAGAGTACTTCGCTGCTGTCTAAACACTGGCACAGAACTCGGAGTTCTCCTAGCCCACGCGTTAGTTTTGGTGAGTATTCACACTAGAACTCCGAGTTCCAGAGAGTCTATCGCTAACTCTTTTTAGAACCAGAAACCGGGGAAGGCAAATGCTTTCCCCGGTTTCTGGTTAGGAATGGGACTTAAATAAGGGCAATATTTGGTAGGGGCGTAGCATTTGGCAGCAGTCCTGGGCGTGCTACCGGGATTGTGCCCAAATGCTACGCCCGTACGGGAATCGCGGCATATAACGGATTTGATTCAATCCACGATCCTTAGTAGTCCACACCTCGCTTGAGATCAATGCCTTTTTCGGCATAGTGTTTATGGCAGATCATTTCCGAATGGATACTGGCAAGGTCGAAGTAGGCAGGGGGATTTTTGCACCGTCCGGTAATGATCACTTCCGTATCACGGGGTTTCCGCAACAACGCCTGCACAATCGGTTCTTCAGGCAACAACTCCAGGTCAACGGTCGGATTCAATTCATCAAGAATGATGGTTTTGTAAAGGCCCGACGCGATCGCCGCCCGTGCAATTTCCCAACCCCGCTCGGCCTCAACGTAATCCAATTCCTGCTGCTGGCCGCGCCAGACGATCGCATCCCGGCCACAGCGTTGATGGTCAACCAGGTTGGGATAGCTCTGACGCAGTGCGGCGATCGCCGCATCTTCCGTATAGCCGGAACCACCCTTCAACCATTGCATAATCAAGACCCGGTGGGACTTGTCCTGACTGATACCCTTCCCAATCGCTTGGAGCGCCTTACCTAAC
This sequence comes from uncultured bacterium, assembly GCA_964524315.1. Classification (GTDB taxonomy): domain Bacteria; phylum Cyanobacteriota; class Cyanobacteriia; order Leptolyngbyales; family Leptolyngbyaceae; genus CAZGDE01. The sequence goes on along the minus strand of CAZGDE010000467.1, from coordinate 3,988 downwards.
GCACTGGTCGACTTTCCCTTACCCGCCCCTGTATAGATCTCAATCCCATCAATGCCATTTTCTTTGGCGTGTAAATGGTAGTGGGGACGCATTTCCGAATGCAGGTCGGCCACATCCAACAAGCCCTGGGGCGCACCTCGTCCGGTCGCAATGACCTCCATATGGTCAGGTTTGCGCTTGAGGGCGCTGACCACCTCATCAACGGGCAGTAAACCCAGATCCAACACCGGATTCAGTTCATCCAGAACTACGACCGAATACAACCCAGAGGCGATCGCCCCCTTGGCGACATCCCAACCCCGCTGCGCTTCCATGCGATCGAAACGACTGATATCATCGGGGCCAAAAAACTCGGCTCGCCCCGTGCGAACCTGGTCAATGAGATGGGGAAAGCCCAGTTGCAACGCTTCTATTGCCGCATCCTCATCATAGGTGCGTCCTGGCCCCTTAAGAAATCGCAGCAATAGAACACGGGTCTGCCAATCCGAATGAATGCCCAGGCCAATTGAGCGCAACACCACCCCCAGTGCCGCTTGCGATTTGCCCTTACCAGCACCGTCGTAAACATGAATCTGACCTGTGATACGCTCAGACCGTGCCACAGCGGTACGGATGCCAATGCCAGGTCGTGTCATAGACTTGATTGCGTACTGTTGCTTCATCTTAGCGGATTTGTCTGTAGCCGGTCAGTTCGATAGTGAGTGTACGCTATATCTAGGGTGTTTGCTGTAAAAAGCTGAAAATATTTTCTATATGTATTGTTACAGTCGGTCTTGTTCCCAAATGTAGACCCTCCTGTGACAGGCAATCGGCACGCCCAACGATCAGTCCTACACAGTGAATTCTGCATATTCGCTGTCTTCATCGACCTGGGGATCGGGTGACTTCGCAGGTTGAAAGCTGGTGCTTTGGAGCAATTGCCGGAGTGTCATTTGCGTATCCTGTTGCAGGATACTGAGTACGCTCATAAAATCGCGCACAATTTCACCGGGTGTTAATAATGCCTCGGCCCCTAACCGACTGACGATCGCCTGCAAAAACTCCTGTAACTCGTCCTTCGTCAGCGACTTTTTCAGACTGTAATGGGTGGTATGCACCTCAACTAAGCGCTCTAATAATGTCAGAATTTCCTCACGGGAAAGTGGTTCCAGACGAATGACCGGCCCCGTTGCCTCTTGAATGCCTGCCTTACTGGCAAATCGACTCTGAGAAGTGCGTCGTTGCCATGCCGGGTCACTATACAATCCCCGGCGCGGGTCTTCCAGGAGTTGGGGGGTACCACCGATCAGCGTCCCCAAATGGGTCACACGTCCCTGCATCGCATCGTTAAACAGGGCCAGCAATTTGTCGTAGTTGTTTTGACGGGCGATCGACACATTGATTTTATAGAGATGAATTGCTTCATCCAGCATGACTAGCAAGCCCTGATAACCAATATCGGCAACGAAACGGGCGAATAATTTGATGTAGTCGTACCAGTTTTCGTCATCAATGATGACCCGTACCCCTAATGCTGCCTTGGCCTCGGTTTTAGTGGCAAACTCCCCCCGCAACCAGCGCATGGCTGCTTCTTTTTTCGTGTCATTATCGGTGCGATAGCCGTTCCAATAGGCAATGATGACATTGGCAAACTCAAAGCCATTGACCAAATCTGCCACATCTTTGGTGACTTCGCGGATTTTAGCTTCTACCTGGTCATCAAACCCTTCGTCTGCTGGCTTTTTGCCACTTTCCTGGGCAACCTGGGTTTGAATTCCAGCAATCCACCGTTCCAAAATCGTTGCCAGAGCGCCGCCGTCTGGACGGGCTTTAGTCGACAGGTTTTTCATTAATTCGCGATAGGTGGCAACGCTGGCACCACCACCACCGGCCAAGCGTCGTTCCGGCGTAATGTCAGCATCCGCAACGACAAACCCTTTTTCCATCGCGTGGTTACGAACCAGCTGCAATGTAAAACTTTTACCGGCCCCATAGCGTCCAATGACGAACCGAAACGCCGCGCCCCCACCCGCGATATTTTCCAAATCTTGCAGCAGGGTTTGCATTTCCCGTTCTCGCCCCACAGCGATGTACTCTAACCCGACACGGGGCACAACACCTGCACCCAGAGCATTAATCAATGCTGTTGAAACTCGTTTCGGAAGTTTAGAGGTTGCCATTGGGATACTTCAGTGCATACGTACCAGACAATAGCCTATTCTATACCGTTGCTACTCTGGCGGATGATGTCAACACTGGGATATATCAATCCTGAAATGTGCCCGGCTGCGGTTTACCACCCACCATCGGGAGCCTTAGTTGAACAATGATCCTGCAAGGCCCGTTTTGACAGTTTGGATAGGTTCACTAAATTCACGGATAGTTTATGCTAGCGGCATCCCCATAAGGCTCGGATTCGGTAATATGAACTATAAGCCTATCAGAGAATTTTCACAAAGCAGCTGTAATGGTTGGGTGAATCCCTTTGCTGAGACTTTAGTAACAGCCCAGTAGGGAACATGCTTAAGGTTTAGTCAATCAATTTTTACCGCCTCAACAGGGTGGAAATTCTCTGTTTGTTATGCACCAACATTCAGATCTGCCAGTTCATCGACATTTTGAGGCTGCCCGTATTGATGATGAGACTTGGGGAGCAATACCGACATCTGGCGATCCGTTGATGCGGCAACTGGGAATAGAGTTGGTCTACGAAAGGTGCTTAAACCGGTTAAATTTGCACATTAACCAACTCGTCACAACCTACTTAACGGATGTAGTAACACTCTCTAGCACAACACCAGCGACGACAATCGATGCCCTCACAGTCCCATCAGAGACACCAGCGCCAGCTCAATTACAATCCAACCATGCCCTTCCAGATCGCACCACGAAAGTCGTTGCCAATATTTTTCTGGAGCTATTACAGGCATTGAGTCAGGTACTTCCTGGTCACAGACTTGCTGTTTTACAGCCGATCACAACTGACCACCAGCGCGATTGCCCATCCCCTCAAGCAACAGACTCCACCAGCGACCCGATCCTGCAAATTAGCCATCTCGTTGCTCCATCCACTACAGCATCAAGAAAAAAAATTAGCTGCACTTTGCCATCGGGTCAAGTAGTGCGTTTACAGCATGGAGAAACCTTCACGCGGGACACTCTCCAACAGTTACGCACACAAACATCCCAGAGCATCTGGCCCCTTGGTAGGGATGATGATCCGGTAGGGTGGCTCTTGATCCATCCCAGCATTAACCCAACGACTGATGAAACCTGTAACCTATCATTACCGTTGCTGATGCCCCAACTCATTGAGCGCAGCATTCACCAGTGTATGGTTGCCATCCGCCAAATTCATCTCATCCAAAACCAGTACCAGTACCAGCAATCATTAATTGCCCAAACCGAAGAATTACAACAAACGAACCAACTAAAGAGCGAATTTCTGGCCAATACGAGTCACGAAATTCGAACGCCGCTCAGTTCCATCCTCGGATTTACCCATCTGTTACAGGTACAGGGCTTCAGTCCCGCGAATTTGCGCCATCAAGAATATCTCAACATCATTCTCACTAGTGGCCAACATTTGCTGGCCCTGATTAATGACATTTTGGATTTGTCCAAAATTGAAGCGAATCAACTTGACCTCCAACAGGAAACCATTGATGTTCCAAACCTTTGTCAAATGGCAATTACCCTGGTGCGGGAGAAAGCCACGGACAAGGGTCTAAAACTGCACTTGGTGATCGCGCCTGAGGTGTCAACCCTGACCGCCGATCCCCTGCGGCTGAAGCAGATGTTATTTAATCTGCTGTCTAATGCCATCAAATTCACCCTGCAGGGCAGTGTGGGCTTAGAAGTCACCACCCAAGGCGACTGGCTACAATTTTGTGTTTGGGATACTGGTACTGGAATTTCACGAGAACAGCAACGGTTATTATTTCGCCCCTATTCCCAAATTGCCAATTCAGCAGTCGGTCAGGATACAGGGACGGGGTTAGGGCGAGCG
>CAZGDE010000466.1:0-5336 GCA_964524315.1 uncultured bacterium | reverse complement strand
ATGCTAGCCTGACAGGGGACACGACTCAAAATCGCCGCCCCAGGAGGCGTTGTTTTACCCCCTCCGCAATTTTTTGCCCCAAATACTCTGGAATCAGGCTTTCATTCGGCCCTAATAAATACAAAATGAGCCGGGTGCGCCCGCGCCACACCAGCAAGTTGGCATTCACCACTAACAAATCTTCCTGCCAGATAGCATACATTACCTTGTAGAACAAACCGGGCTGGTTGTCGGCCTCAATCAATAGAGCAGGTAGGTGGAACACCGGATCCACATAAAATTCCGTTTCCACCTGTTCTAACCCAGCATCCAGGTTAAATTCGACCGCCAGCATTTCTTCTACTTCAAACCGACCGGCCAATGCCTCGCGAATCGCCCGACAAACATTTTCTGCCGTTTTGTCGGTTAACGCTTTACCACTACGCGACACAATCAGCTTAATAAAGACCAGCATGGGGGGATAAATCTGCCCATACAGGCTGAGACTGTGGATGGTCAGACCGTAGGCAGCCAGAACCCCAAAAATATCGCTTAAGAGAAAGGATTGATTACGGTACGCAAAATGGAGGGCACTTTTGCTACCTTCTGGCTTCAATTCGATCACTGCCTGCTTAGTGCGGTACAGATGGTATGCCAGCCTCAGGTTTTGCAGTTGAATCTCACTGCTCACAAACTGCTCATAAAACTGGGGGAACGCCCGATTAAAGCGTTTTAATAGCTCCAGTGTCGTTGACTTTAAGCCTAAGGCCATAATAGGAACTCATTCCATCCACGTTAAAACGACTGCTGTATGTAGAACCATACCCGCGATAACCATAACCACACTAAGGACTCAACTCTAGTGTAGTTGGCTGTCTCGTTTCATTGCCTGTATATTGCCACTGTCTGGTACCGATGGCAGAAATTTTATTCTTACCTTGATACATTTAACTGAGATACATTTAACTGAAATCTTTAACTGAACCAGAGGAGGCAGTTAAGAACGGGTACGGCAGAATATACTATCTAGTACTGTGATCTCTCTACTACCTTAACCGCGCTTGCATGGGTTTTTGGAAAAGCCTGTTTACTAGTTCTGATACCCCTCCCACCGCTAAAACAATGCAGGTAGAGGCTTATGTTGGCGAAGGTGCCGGCGATCGCCCCGGTTCCCGAATCTTTTTCAGTACTGATCGAGAAATTGACCTGTACGAACTTGAGGAATTATGTGACGCGGTTGGTTGGTCTCGCCGCCCACTCCGCAAAGTCAAAAAAGCCATTCAGTATAGTTTCCTAGTTGTTTCAATGTGGGAGCAGCGAGGTGCTCAACGACGGCTAATTGGTTTTTCGCGAGCAACATCTGACCACGCGTTTAACGCCACAATCTGGGACGTGGTCGTTCATCCAGATTTCCAGGGAAAGGGTTTAGGCAAAGCCTTAATGCGGCAGATCATTAAAAAACTCCGCAGCGAGGATATTAGCAACATTACCCTATTCGCGGATCCCCAAGTAGTAGATTTTTACCGCAATCTCGGCTTCATGTCTGACCCCGAAGGGATCAAGGGCATGTTTTGGTACCCTGACTAGCAGTTGCGATCGCTTCCCACAACGGTACGGTCGGTGCGGGTAATTGCTGGAGTTGCTGATTTATATAGTCGGCAACTGTCAAACCCGACACAAACGCCTGCTCAACACGATTGCCCCCACACCACTCTCCCGCACAGGCCAGGGGTAAAGATGTTGTTGCGGCCAAAACGGGTTGGGGCAAGGATGTTTGCACAAAGGCATAGCGCCAGCGATGCACCTGCATCCATTCTGGGTTCGCCAACCAGGGAGCCAGTCGCGCCGCCGTTTGCAGTAACCGCGTCCCCGCCGGTTGCAGATCAGACCCATCCAACCAGCGTTCGGCAAAACTAGCCGTACTGCGCAGGACAAACACCGGTTGGGAAGGATCTGTCCGTTTGCTGCTGTCCAAACCAATCCAGTTGAGGTTCGGGTCTGCGGTCAGGTTAATCGCTCGCAGATCAAGATGCTGGGTCAGCCAGTCCTGGTAACAACTGGCAGGGTAACCCGCAATCACACTGAGACAGGGCTGAAACCGCACTGACTCCAGTTGGCTCATAAAGTCCCGCTTCAGAAACAGTCCCCCCAGGGGCTGCAGGATCGTCACGGCCTGGGGAGCGGGTACCGCTATCACCACCGCTTTCGCCACTAGTGGGAGCGCTGCCACTTCAGATGTCATCGCAGACATTGATTCGGTCGTAACCTGCCAACCTTGATCGTCTGGTAATGCCAGCGTTGTCACCCGTTGGCTAAAACGGAGGTCTAAACCTGCCGCCAGAAATTTGGCGATCGCGGTCATGCCCTGCGGTGCAGCATAATACCGCTGGGAGGGGGAAGTGGCGGGAATATGGAGTTTACCATCCGCACCTAGTTCGTAAATGGCATCCAGCCAGACCTGCAAAATGCCTAACCGTCGGAGTTGCTCCACAAACAGTTGGAAACGGTCATCGCCCTGAGGGGTTAAGTAGCACGTGCCATGATCCGCAAAGGTGCCATATAGCCGTCGGGTCGCAATGCGTCCTCCCACCCCGCGTGATTTTTCGAGTACGACCACCCGGTACCCCAGTTGGTGAAGTTGCTGGGCACAGGTCAGCCCTGCCATGCCTGCACCAATCACGGCAACATCCACAGGAGAACGATCGGTCATAGGTCAAAGAACGTACTTAACGCCTCCATTGTCGCTTACAGTTCGGTGGTTCGGATCCGGTTGTTATGATGTGTGGGGCAACAATCGGGAAACATCATCAGGAGGGTGCGTGTCTAATCGAGAATCATCCCAGGCTCCCGCGATCGCAGCCTTATTGTTGCTAGCCCTGATTTGGGGCTACAACTGGGTGCAAATGAAAATCGCGGTACAGTATGCCTCGCCCTTCGTGTTCTCCGCCATCCGGATTTTCCTAGGCGCTGGCAGTCTGTTTCTGGCAATGGTCTGGCTGCGCAAACCCCTGTGGCCCCAGGAAGTTACCGGCACCTTCTGGGCCGGTGTCTTGCAAATTGCCGGAGTTTATGGATTTGCCACCTGGGCGTTAGTGAGCGGTGGGGCCGGGAGAGTCTCAGTGCTGGTCTATACCATGCCCCTGTGGACTTTGTTACTCGCCTGGATTTTCCTGGGCGAACGAATTCAAAAATTACAATGGGTGGCGATCGGGCTCAGCGTGACGGGCCTGCTACTGATTCTTGATCCCTTACACCTGGGCGGCACTCTGATCAGTAAAGCGCTGGCACTGGTCGCGGGTGTCTGTTGGGCCGGTGGGGCTGTCATCGCTAAACGCCTGCGTCAACACGTGGAATTGGATTTGCTGTCATTCACAACCTGGCAAACGATCGCCGCCACCCTGCCCCTGAGCCTGGTCGCTATCCTGGTACCGTCCCAGCCCATTGTTTGGTCCGGTTCTTTCATTTTTGCCCTGGCTTACAACGTCATTCCTGGTACGGCGATCGCCACCCTCCTCTGGCTGTTCATTCTGAACCGCCTACCAGCAGGTACCGCCGGACTGGGCATTCTCCTCAATCCCGTTGTTGGGGTTCTGGCAGCATGGCTGCAACTGGGTGAGCAACCAACCCCTGTAGAAATGGGTGGCATGGTTTTAATTGGCCTGGCACTGATCCTGAATGCCATCCAAATCATGCAACCATCCCGCCCCTTACAGCAATTACCCCTAGAGTAGAAATTTATAGAGTAAAGCTTTCACGCCCTCCCGCTAAACCCCACTCGCCATTAGACCACCTGACTTCCACCTTCTTTTAGTAGAATGTGATGAGGAAATCCGTAGCAGGGGAGGATGAGGCGGTGGATGAACTCAGAACCGCGCTGGAACTGGCTAACGATGACGAGTTACGTGACTTGACGGAAATCCTCTTCCGGCGTAAGTTCAACCCCCTGGACTACGTGAGTACACCCGACCCATTAGATGTTCAAAGCCACGATCGAGCAACCTGGCTAGATGCGATTGAACAACGGTTCCGCTTTTTAGCCGCAGACGGTGTCACTGTTCTCAGTCGCCAAACCGATCGCCTATCCTACCGTCAGATTTTAATCCAGGTTTGTCGCTACCTGAAATTGCCTTATCAGGTTTCGATGTCAACCACTGACCTGGAATCTGAGATTTTTCTCAATTTGCTGGCACGGGCCTGGAAGCAGTTACCGGCCGCCGAGAAAGGCGAGTTGCGCGTGAAGTTGCAGCGATCGCTCACCCACTCTCAAATCCTGCCCCAGCTGCCTTTAGCCCTGCAGCATGACCCCCTCAGTTTACTGGTTAAGGGTAGCAGCGCCTTTGCTGTCAGTTCCATTCTGCGTCCCATCCTCTTACAACAAATTGCACGGCAGTTTACCATTCACTTTGCGACTTATCAGGTAGCCCAACAGGCAGCAACCCTGGGGGGAGCAACGGCAGCAGCCCATTTGCAACATTACGTTACAGCCCATCTTGCTCGCCGGGGCATGGCAATGAGTGCAGCTCGTTACACTGCCGCCCGGAGTGTGTTTGCCGTACTAGGGCCAGCTCTGTGGGCGTGGTTCTTTGCCGATCTGGGTTGGCGGGCGATCGCCACCAATTATGGGCGCATTATTCCCATCATTTATGCCCTCGCCCAGATCCGCCTGACCCGTTCCGCCTGCTTTGCACCCGCGTATTAACCCTTGCTGAAACAATTTCCGTTCCAACGGTGGTTCCCGCCCCTTCCCCATCCCGATCCCCAGCTTCAAACATTCTGGCAGGCAACCCAGTGGGGCGTGCTCCTGATGCCATTCAGTTCCCTTCTGGGTAGTGTGACCGTTTCGGTGATTGCCCTAATTTTGCTCTGGCAACGCTGGGGAACCATTAGCCATCGTCTTCTCAATCGAGGGTTGGTGATCGTGACCAGTTTGTTTGTCCTCAGTGCTCTCCAGGCATATCACCCGGTTGATGCCTTGCTGGGGTTGGCGAATTTCCTCCCCTTGTTCATTGTCTTTGCAGCACTTAGCGAACTCATTCAGACCCCCGCCCAACTGCGAAGACTGGCCTGGATTCTAGTACTAACATCCGTTCCGGTGGTGGTGGTAGGGCTGGGGCAACAATTCTGGGGCTGGGCTGGGGAAATTAATCTTTGGGGCCTGGTGAACTGGAGTATTGCCCCCACGGGCAATCCCCCCGGTCGCATGTCATCGCTTTTCTTTTATGCAAACGTTCTGGCAAGCTACCTGACCGTCACCTTAATTTTGAGTTTGGGGTTGTGGGCAGAAAGTCTCACAGTGAAACTGAGTGTCCCTTCTCCGCGGGTCTCGCTATATCAGCAGGTATTTCTGGCTTTTGTTG
>CAZGDE010000465.1:0-5351 GCA_964524315.1 uncultured bacterium | reverse complement strand
CCCCAACTGGTAATGGAACAGGTGGTTCCTCAATCTCTTCGGGAATTTCCTCTTCGGGAATTTCTTCTGCGATATCAACAACTTCTTCCAGGGCCAAATCAGCCGATTCGGATGAGCCCTCTATCAGTTCCTCGCTATCGTCCTCGTCAGCTTGAGAAAGCCTAATACTTTCTATATAAAACTCAATTGCTTCATCTGTATCGCCATCAAACCGCAGTTGTCCATGCTCCAGCCAGATGACCCGTTGACAGGATTTTCTAAGAAATTCCAGGTCATGGGAAACGAGCAAAATCGTTGAGTTTGCTTGCCAGAAGCGATCTAACCGTTTCTTACATTTATTCTTAAACCGTTCGTCACCTACCGACAAAATTTCGTCCAGAATGAGGATATCGGGTTGGGTGTCAGTGGCGATCGCAAACCCTAACCGTGCCACCATCCCAGAGGAGAGTGCCTTGACGGGTACCGAGGTGTAATCTTCTAGCTCCGCGAATTCCAGAATAGAACGGGTACGGCGTCGCATCTCCTGCTCGGTAAAGCCCAGCATGATGCCATACAGGGAAATGTTATCCAGAACGGAAATTTGCGGGTCAAAACCAGCTCCCAGTTCAATTAGAGGCGCGATCGTCCCGCGCACCCACACCTTACCCGTAGTGGGCTGTAGAATGTTACAAATTACTTTCAGTAAGGTGGATTTGCCAGAACCATTCGCACCAATAATCCCAACTTTTTCTCCAGACTGAACAGCCAGATTAAGCTGGTTTAAAACCAGATTGCGAGCTGGTTTACGGTATTTCCCTTCCAATAGCGAAAAAATCGTCTTTTTCAGATCGTAGGAAAACTCTTCCTGCGTCCGGCGATATAGGGAAACATTGTCGAGACGAATTACTTCCATCTATAGCAGATCCATAAACTGAGGTCGCCACCATTTGAAACAGGTCCACCCCACCCCAAAAATAATCAGGCTACCGAAAAGGGTTGCCAGAATCAAGCTGACATCAGGTGCATGACCCGATAGGGCAATTTGACGCGTACTTTCAATAATGTTTGAAAGCGGATTCAGTGCCAGCAATGGTTTCAATTGGGGGGGGACAATGGCTGCTGGATAAAATACCGGACTGCTAATCCACAGCACAAAAACGACTAACTCGTAGAAATAGGGTAAGTCGCGGAAGAAGACGTAAAGGGCACTAACCAGTAACCCAATGCCGGAGGAAACCAGAATGAGCGCCAGCATTGGTAGTAGCAAGGCGGCTAAATTAATCAAACTGCCTGATTTATATAAGGTTACGACAACCAGTAACGGCAGTGCGCCGATCGCAAACTGAATGACATTAGCGGCAATCACAGAAACCGGAAACACGCTCACAGGTAGACGGACTTTGTTCAGCAGGGAACCATTTGCGACGACACTTCCAAGTGCTTGGGATGTTGCACCCGAAAAAAAGTTAATCGCAATGAGCCCAGTAAATGCCGCTAACCCGTAGTTGAGAATGGAGTTGCCATAGTACGTGGCGAATGCCAGTCCAAAGATGGCGCTGTAAACCCCCGTCATAATCATGGGGTTGAGTAATGACCAGTAAATGCCAAGAAAGGAGCCACGATAACGTAGCTTCAGGTTTCGTCGCACCAAGACGCGAAGCAGATCCCAATACTGTTGCGTTTCGGTTAATTGAAGTTTTGGCCGGAGGGAAACTGCCATGAGAATCTTTCAATCGATGCCAAGTCTTGATTGCTAATCTAAATTCTCTGGAATTGGTAACAATGTCAACTACCCGGTTGGCTGACCCGGTTCAATAATTAAGACGGTGAGACGAGAATAGTCTGTTCCAGTATTTGTCGAATTGCCCGCCGTTGTTCACTGTCATATCCCCAGCGAGAGAGAAAAGCGGCATAGTTCCCTGTGTTTGTATCGATGCTAGTCAGTAGTTGGTGGGCGTGGTCTTGCAGTTGGGGTAAGGAAAGTTTTTCCAGAAGATGTTGAGTTCGCCCTTGGGTGCGCTGCGCTGACTGCAAATGGTTCTCGTCACCGTTGCGCTGGTGGGTGATGGTCATCGCTGTAGACATTGCCAGATTCTTGATCAATAACGATGACACTACCTCTGGTGCCGACTCCAGGGCCGAGATGAGAGCGGCGATCGCCCCATCGGGCATTGGACGATCGTCGCTGAGATAAACCACAAAGAAGCCTCGTGCCCCTGTTTCAGTGGCAACCAGGGCTGATAGGGTTGCCGCTACTTGATCAACAGAGACATGGTTCTGCTCAACGTTATCTAGAAGGGAATGGGCAAGGGCGATCGCCTGCTCAAATGTAATATCTGATGTAATATCAGGCGGCACATCAAATTGCATAGCGGCAAAAGTTATAGGCGATCGTTGGCTGTGATCGGTAAATGATTGCTGAGATGGCTGCCAACTTGCATAGACAGACCCCCCAGCCAGGATATCTACTCCATCATATCTAGAATCTGCAGTGCCTCTGGCGGAAGGTTTGTTGGATCAGCGGCTATCATGGCGGGTATGGCAATTATTTCTTCACGTCAACCATCACCCGAGTCTGAGGGGCAGCAACCACTTAGTTTTGCCCCCCCCGCTGCTGCTACGAACGAACCAGATGCTCCTCTGCCTACGGCTGATCCATTGTTAACCGGCGTAGTCAAGACGGAGGAGCAAAAGCAGGAAGAACGACTCCGGCCTCAGTCGCTGGCTGAGTACATTGGTCAAAAAGACTTGAAAGAAGTTCTGGATATTGGCATCAAAGCGGCCAAAGCCAGAAAGGAAAGCCTGGATCATTTGCTACTGTACGGGCCGCCAGGTCTGGGTAAAACCACAATGGCCCTGATTCTGGCAGCAGAAATGGGCGTTGGGTGCAAAATTACGACGGCCCCGGCTCTCGAACGGCCACGGGATATCGTCGGCTTGCTGGTTAATCTGCAACCGGGGGACATTCTCTTCATCGACGAGATCCACCGTTTGCCCAAAGTGACAGAAGAAATTCTGTATCCAGCTATGGAAGACTGTCGGATTGACATCACCATTGGGAAAGGTTCTAGCGCTCGCACTCGCTCGCTCCCCCTGCCGAAATTTACCCTGGTAGGTGCCACTACCAGAGTGGGAGCCTTAACTTCGCCCCTGCGAGATCGCTTCGGCTTAATCCAACGATTGCGCTTCTATGAACTGGATGAGTTAACCCAAATTGTTTTACGTACAGCAAAGTTGCTGAATACACCCATTACAGATGATGGGGCGGCGGAAGTAGGGCGGCGATCGCGGGGTACTCCCCGGATTGCGAACCGTTTGCTGAAGCGGGTGCGAGATTATGTTGAAGTCAAAGCATTAGGCATGATTACTGCGACGGTTGCGGCGGAAGCGCTGGAGCGGTTTAACGTCGATCCATGTGGGTTGGATTGGACAGATCGGCGGTTGCTGAGTGTGATGATTGAACATTTCAATGGTGGGCCAGTTGGCTTGGAAACGATGGCAGCCGCTACGGGTGAAGATTCCCAAACGATTGAAGAAGTGTACGAGCCATATCTATTGCAAATTGGTTACTTAAATCGCACCCCGCGCGGCCGCATTGCGACTCCATCTGCCTGGAAACACCTCGGTTACCAGCCGCCTGACAGTCAACTTTCCCTGCTTTCGTAAGGTGCTAGAACGTAAATTGCTAAACTTCGTTGTCAGATTGCTGTTCCAAACCTCACTTCCCAGAAAATAATCAGCTACGTTGGGGAAGCATAGGTCTTTGTTTGCCATTCCGTTCACATCTCTACTCTTACTGCCCTCTCTGTCCTATGAACTATTTCTTGCTAAACGGTTTCCTTTGCCTTTTACTGGCGAGTTTGACCTGGTTTGGTTTTCCCGCTACAACGCTGGCCGGTGAAGTATTGCTTGATGAGTCACCGACCGTGTTGGCACCTCCCCCGACTGCGGCCAAGGCCACCCCGCCCCAGCCATCAGCATTGGATGTCTATAAGCAAGTGAATGAAACTTTTGAGGCAGCATTTAAAGCGACCCGTGAAGGTGACTTCGCTACAGCCGAAAAATATTGGACCGAGGTAATTGAGCAGTTCCCGGAGATGCCAGCAGCCTGGAGCAATCGGGGAAATGCCAAGGTGAGTCAGAATAAAGTACAAAGCGCGATCGCCGACTACGATAAAGCGATCGAAATCGCCCCTGAAATTCCTGACCCCTATATCAACCGGGGCATTGCTCTGGAAGCCCTGGGTAAGTATAAAGAGGCGATCGCCAATTACGATAAGGCTATTGAGTTAGACCCGAAGGAGGCAATCACGTTCAATAATCGGGGGAATGCCAAAGCGGGTATGGGTAACTGGGAAGATGCGCTGACCGATTTCAAACAGGCGATAGCTCTCTCGCGTGACTATGCCTTTGCCCGTGGTAACTATGCGCTGGCGCTATACCAACTTGGTCAAACTGACGAAGCGGTTAAAACGATGCGGTTTCTGGTGCGTAAGTACCCCCAATTTGCGGATATGAGAGCGGCTCTCACCGCTGCCCTTTGGGCCCAGGGTAAGCAAGGCGAAGCTGAAAGTCAGTGGGTTTCAGTCGTGGGTTTAGACTCTCGCTATAAAGATTTGACTTGGCTCAAAACGACCCGCCGCTGGTCACCCAAAATGATTGCGGCAATGGAGAAATTTCTCACCTTGAAATCAGAAAAATTAGAAACGGCTAAAGATACACCACCGGCAATGAATACATCGAAAGCAACACCAAAGATATCCCCCAAAGCTGCATGATTTCTCATGGGTTGGGAACTGCTATTAGGCATTTTTCCTGCAGCCGCTTTTAATTCGTGCGATATGGTTTGTGAGGGCTGGTCATTGGCCATTTGTTGAAGCAAACGAATGATCAATGCCAATGACAAAACAAAGAGTTTTTACTCTGTAAAGAAGAAAATTCCTGTGTACGAGGTTTGAGAAAGGGGTTTGAGAAAGCCTTGCTCGAAAAGACCACACTCTCAAAAATGCCGCTCTTACAAAAAGATTAAGGACTGCTATAGTCAGGAGTGTTAGTGAGAAGTGTGACCATCGCATGAATGCCGGTACTGTTTACGAACGCCTGAAGTCTAAGTCCAAGCGGTTGCTGCAAAAAGTGTCTGCAGCAATGCAGCAGTCCCTTTCCCACCAGAGCATTGCTGAGCAATTCATTCGTGGCAGTGGCATCGAGGTGGGGGCATTACATAACCCAGTAAAGTTGCCCGATTCTGTGCAGGTAAAGTATGTTGATCGGATGACGGTTACTGAACTGCGACAACAGTATCCAGAGTTAAATGACAAGAATCTGGTTAATGTTGATATCGTTGCGAATGGGGAAACGCTGGAAGGTATTGG
>CAZGDE010000464.1:0-5360 GCA_964524315.1 uncultured bacterium | reverse complement strand
ATACTGGACTGTCCACACACTTACATGGAGCATCTACCAAATGACAAAGATTTTAGTTGTAGAAGATGAGGTTTCAATTCGCGAAAATATCCAGGATATGCTGGAAGCTGAACACTTTGAAGTAGTGACGGCTGCGGATGGTGCTTCAGGGTTACAGGCAGCTAAAATCGACCATCCCGATTTAATTCTGTGTGACATCATGATGCCCACGTTAGACGGTTATGAAGTTTTAGCACTATTACGGCAAAACTCTATCACAGCAGCAATCCCACTTATTTTCTTAACAGCAAAAGCGGATCGAGCATCACTACGGCAGGGAATGGAACTAGGCGCTGACGACTATTTATCAAAACCCTTTACGAAAGATGAACTATTAAAAGCGATCACAGCACGATTAGCGAAACACAGTGCTGACGAACAACGATACACAATGAAAACTTTGCGCCTCTGCCAAAGTATCGCCTATGCCTTTCCCCGTGAGTTGTTAGCACCCCTTAATGACATCCTGGGAATGGCACAATTGTTAATTGAAGATCATGGCGTGCTGGATCCTGCGGCAGAACTGGAAATTGCTGAAATGATTTATGGTTCTGGCAAATCATTACAACAATTAGCTCAAAATTTTTTGGTTTATACCAACTTGGAATTAATCTTTAGCAATCCCGAACAGGTTCAAGCGTTTCGTAACACTCGTAATCGCACTTTGACACGCAGCCTGATTACAGAAGTTGCACAACAGAAAGCAATAGCCATAGGACGGCAGAATGACTTACAACTGGATGTACAGGATTACATTGTAAATTTAGCAGAACACGATTTACGCAAAGCAGTTGAAGAAATTATTGACAATGCTTTCAAGTTTTCCCAAGCTGGCTCAGCTGTACGTGTTATTGGTTGTATCAACAGTAACCATTTCAATCTCTACATCACAGATTACGGCCGAGGAATGACCGCTGAACGCGTTGCAGAATTGGGTGCTTACACCCAGTTTGAGCGGCGCGCCTATGAGCAAAAGGGATGTGGGCTAGGATTAGCAGTTGCCCGTCGCATTGTCGAGCTTTATGGAGGGTCGCTGATGATTGAAAGCATCCCGCAACAACAAACGATTGTGCGGCTTAGTTTACCAGGCAAACAACTGTACACCACGGCTAATTCTGCACAATTACTGCTCTCCTTTCCCTAAGCTCTTCCATCAGCCGTATCTCATCATGCGTTCCATATCCCCCCCCACTTTAACTTTAGATTGGCAGCAGGTGATTGCTTCACCACCACCCCTTGTAACCGGCGACACGCCCTTACGGATCGTCATCGCCCACATGAATGCGGCACAGGTAGGTTGTGTTCTAGTACAGCGAGACACACACCTTGTTGGAATTTTTACACAGCAGGACATTACCAGGTTAGTAGCTAGCAAACTGAACTTAGACTCTATCCTCGTTAGTAACGTTATGCATCCTCCGACAATCCTCAAGCATGATCAATTGGAGGATATTAATTATGTGCTGCGTTTGTTACAACAACCTGGGAACGAGTATTTACCTGTGATGAATGACCAGCAGCAGGTCATTGGGCTAATCACTCCCACTGATTTCTGTCGTCAACTACAGATGATTACGCCCGTAGCAATTTCGCCTGATAATACTCCATTCCCCAAAAACTCTCAGACGCAGGGAGACAATTTACCTACCTTTACAAGTGTTTCAAGTAAGCAAGAAAAATCAACTAATCAATGCTCAGAACGGACTATATACACTGCCTATCAAGAACTGCTTTCACTGATTGACCACTCACCTTTAGTCGTTGTCGAATGGGATAGTAATTTCCGGCTCCAAAGTTGGTCATCACAAGCAGAGGAACTATTTGGTTGGCAGGCTGATGAAGTTTTAGGGAAACATCCCTTCGAATGGGAATTTATTCATGAAGTAGATAGAGAGAAAGTACATACGGAAATAGTTAACCTGATCAGGCATCAACATCCTCAGAGCATCTGCGCTAATCGCAATTACACGAGAACGGGTACCATTATTCACTGCAGGTGGTACCACTCAACATTAACCGATGAAACCGGCAAGATCATATCCATCCTGTCGCTCGTACTGGACATTACCCAACAACAACAAACCGAAGAATTGTTGAAGCGACAATTGGCAGCCATTGAAACATCGATCGACGGTATTGCTATTCTCGATCAAGAAAATCGTTATACCTATCTCAACCGGGCACACGCCAACCTTTTTGGTTATGACGATGCTCACGAATTACTCGGTAAAACCTGGGAAGAAATTTACAGCGCCGATGAAATGCGTCGTATAGAAACGGAGGTTTTGCCAGTATTTGCAGGCCAGGGACACTGGCGAGGTGAATCAGTTGGCAAACGGCAGGATGGCAGTTTGGTCGCTCAGGAAATTGCTTTAACCCGCTTAGACGATGGCGGACTAACTTGTATCTGCCGTGATATTACTGCGCGCAAACGGTTTGAAGAAGAACTGATGCGATCGCGGGCAGAATTAGAAACCCGAATTCAGGAACGTACCGAAGAGCTAAGCAACACAAATATTTATTTACAAGCCGAGATTCTGAAGCGAGAGAGATTAACCCAAGAATTAGCTCAGGCAAAAATTGACATTCTCAAAGCTCTGGAACAAGAAAAAGAATTAAACGAACTAAAATCTCGCTTCATTACTAATACTTCCCATGAATTTCGGACTCCTCTGACCATTATTCTTGGCTCCCTAGAATTGTTAGAATACTCCAGCCCAAACTTGGCAATTGAGAAAAAGCAAAAACATTTTCAACGTATCCGGTCAGCAGTGCAACACATGACACATTTGTTAGATGATGTGCTGACTATCAGTGAGACAGAAGCGAACAAGCTTGTGTTTTCACCCGCATTAATTGATGTCAGAGCCTTTTGTGAGCGCCTATTGAACGATTTGAAACACAGCTTCGCTAGTTTTTCAAACCATCACGACATTCAGTTTAACTATCATGGTTCGCATTTCTTAGCAGAACTAGATGAGCAATTACTTTGGCAAGTCTTAGAAAACCTTCTCTCAAATGCAGTGAAATACTCTCCCTCAGGCGGCGTTATTTGTTTTGATTTACATTACACGGGGGAGGGGGTTTTATTTCAAATTCGCGACCAGGGAATTGGGATTCCGACTGCAGATCTACCTCATCTATTCGAGCCATTTCACCGTGCCAGTAATGTCAAAACTATCCCTGGCAATGGCCTGGGTTTAGCAATTGTCAAGCGGGCGATTGACTTACATGGTGGAGAAATCTGTATGGCTAGCGAGGTTAATGTTGGTACTGTATTTACCGTAAAACTACCAACCCGCATTCTGCCACGACAAATGGTTTCTGTTAATTAGTTTATTTGCTCATTTGCTAATTACTATATTCAGGCATCTACCCGACACACTAACTTTCAACCAACACGAACTCTACAGTAAAAATGACAAAAATTCTTGTAATTGAAGATGAATTCAGCCTGCAGGAAAACATCTCGGAAATTCTGGAGATGGAGCATTACGAAGTAATGTGTGCAAAGGATGGCGAACAGGGGATAGAGCTAGTACAAAATCATTCATTCGACTTGATTCTTTGTGATATCGCGATGCCAGAATTAGACGGATATGGCGTCCTCACCAAGGTAAGATCACTGCCAGGAATGGCGATGATTCCATTTATCTTTTTGACTGCTAGAGCTAGCCAACCTGATGTTAGGTTGGGTATGGAATTAGGTGCTGATGATTACTTAACCAAACCATTTACCTATTTTCAGCTTATTAATGCGGTACGAACACGCCTAAATAAATACACTGCCGTTAGTGATCATTACAAAACGAAATTTGATCAACTTCGCAGTAATATCTCCTCGTCTTTACCGCATGAGTTACTAACTCCGTTAAATGGTGTCATTGGATTATCTGAATACTTAAAGGGCTATTCAGATTCGATTGATCATGAAGAATTGTGCGAAGTAGCCGAATTAATTCACCGATCTGCCTGGCGTTTTGAGCGGGTAGTACAAAACACATTACTACATGCGAAGCTAAGTTTAACTGCAAGCGAACCGGCAAGTCGTCAAACTTATGCAGCAATTGCCTGTCAACAACCAGACAACATTACTTGTTCACTGTCAAAACTAGTTGCAAGACGACACGAACGCGAGCAAGATCTGGCTTTTCACCTGAATAAAGGAACCATATCAATTAGCAAATCGCATCTAGAAAAAATTGTTGAGGAGCTGGTAGATAACGCCTGTAAGTTCTCAGATAAGGGAACATTGATTAATATTACCTGTGAATTGGTAGGGCGGAATTTTATTCTAGAAGTGAGCGATCGCGGGCGCGGTATGACGCCAGCACAAATCGCTGATATAGGCGCTTATATGCAATTCGAACGGAAAATATATGAGCAACAGGGGTCTGGTTTAGGGTTAGTAATTGTGCGCCAACTTGTTGATCTGTATAGTGGGCACCTGGAAATTACCAGTACATTAGACAAAACCAGCGTAAGGGTAACATTGCCAGTTGTCACAGAAAATTATTGATACGTTAGCTCTAAACAAAAAGTAACGTGTTGATCGTTACTTTCAACCTGAATACTGCCACCCAGTTGTTCAACCAATTTTTTCACAAGTGCCAGGCCCAGTCCCGTACCACCGTACTTCCAGGGATCGTTGTTAAGAACTCGGTAGAACTTATCAAAGATATGCTCGCACTCTTGCTTGGGTAATTCAACACCAGTATTAGTGATGATAATTTGGCACGTTTGCATCAGATCTGCTGACGATATTGGTGGCATGGACAAGGGTACTGTGAAGTGCAGGTCGTTGCTAGCTGGTTCGACATATTTGCAAGGTGCTTTTTTGGTCGCTACCGTAATGCTTTCTCCTGATGGGGTGTATTTGCAAGCATTGGTTAAGAGTTCCGTGAGAATGCGTTGCAAATAGGAGAAGTCCGTTGTCAGGGTAGTCACTTCGGGAGCAAACTCAAACGTCAGTGTTTGTTGTTGACTACGAGTTCGTTCCAGGAACGGTTCTGAGACGTGTAAAATCCAATTCGGTAAATCCATTGTCAGCAGCTGCAATGGTTCTGTTTTCGAGTCCAAACGACATAGATCAAGCAGATCATTAATTAAATGAGTTTCCCGATCACACTCATCATTTAGGATTTGCAGATATCGTTCCATAGAAGATGTCTCTGTTAACGATGTCTTCAACTGCTGAAAACTAATATCAAGCATTTGGGTGGCCATTTTAATGCTTGCCATTGGTGTACGTAATTCGTGGGAAACCGTACTCAGAAAGTCATCTTTCAAACGATTCAGTCTTTCAAGTTCCGTAACTTGTG
>CAZGDE010000463.1:0-5433 GCA_964524315.1 uncultured bacterium | reverse complement strand
TAGTTTCTGAAGAGGACTTTAAAAGGCTGAGGGTTTATCTAATTGGCTATCGCCCCATTGAGGGATTTGCGGTACTAACTCCAGTTAACATTCAAGGTAAAAACCAAAGGCGATTAGCCCTTAGAGGATTTGATCTAGGAGTGCAGGAAGTTTCTAGTCAAGATTTGGCCTTCTTTAATCTGGGGCGATACCTTACTGAAAAGCTGTCTAGCTACTTCATAACGTCCAGGGAAGCCTGCATCTTCCCTGAAGACTTGGATTTCTCAGCTCATGAAGTTCTAAAGATGGAACTACAACTTAAACAAATTCATAAGCTATTTCCTAAATAGTGTAGAGTTCATGGAATTAACTTTTGAGAACATCTTGAAATTGGTGTTCTACAAGTATTGGTATGGAGAAGCTGAAAAAATGCCCAAGCTTAATATCATGCTTGGCTTAAATGTCTCAACTCCTGATCCAACAGCAGATTTTAGCTTCAACGGTGTTTACTACAGCTTAAGGTTTAGGGGAGAGTTAAGAGTCAGTGAGCAGGAGTTAGGCAGTGTTAGGGTGTACCTTATTGGTGGAATACCAGGACGAGGGATCGGAGGTATGGCTCCCTGCTGCATAAGAGGTCGCCATCTTAAAAAGATTGCCTTAAAAGGGTTTTATCAAGGAGTGATTAAGCACGACTGTAGCCTTCTTAGCATATACAGACCTTCTAGTTTTGAGCATAACTCTCGTAAACTCATGCTAAACAGTAGGGCTTTTATACCCGCTTCACAGATGCACCCAACTGCTCACGAAGCTATAGAAATGGAAACCCAACTTAAGCAATTAAAGAAAATTGCTGGGGAGATTCGATGGAACTAACTTTTGAGAACATTCTCAAGATGTTCTATTACAAGCACCTGCATCATCGGACAGAGACATTTAATCCTGAGCTGAAGGTATTGCTGGGAATGAGCTCTAACCCCAACGGGGACACTGTAATGTGTGTAGCTAATATTTATCAGACTCTTTGTAGAGGAGGAACTCTCGCTAGCTGTATCACCACAAAAGAACGGTTAAGCAGACTTAGACCTTACTTGATGACCTATAGAGTTAATAGAGGGTTTGAGACTACATCTCCTATCTATATTCGGGGATCTAACTTAAAGTTGTTAGCGATTAAGTGCTTTGACCTGGGAGTGCAAGATGAGGCCACCAGGCTTCAAATCCATAGGGCATGTTATGGAACTAGGTCCAATCACAGTTTTTACCTAGTTGCGGACACAAACGCTGCCCTTACGGTTAAAGACTTGAGCTTTTCTGGGCACGAAATGATGTTGCTGGAAGAACAGCTTAACCAGGTACATAAATTAGCGAATCAGTTGAGAGCAGCATGAAAGTCTTATTAGTTGGCGATGTTCATGGAGATCTTAACTTCATGAAATATTGCCTGCAGTACGCCATTGAGAATGGCTGTGATCAAATACTCCAGTTGGGAGACTTTCACTACTACCCATACTACGCTCATGGGATTAGATTTCTAGAAGGCCTAAACTCTGAGATTCCCGTGTACTGGCTAGACGGCAACCATGAAGATCATTCAGTAATAGCCCATCGCGCTAGGTCGCCTTTGGAGGTGGCTCATAACATCTTCTACTTGCCCAGGGGTTATACCTGGCAGCTAGGAGACCTGAAAGCGCTGGCGTTGGGTGGAGCCTACTCCATTGATCGCCATCGTGGAGAAAAAGATTACGATTGGTTTGAAGAAGAAGTTCTCACTGACAAAGATGTTGAACGGGCTTGTCAGGCTGGTGAAGTAGACATCATGTTTACGCATGATTGTCCTATTGGGGTGCCAATCAAAACTATTCTTGGTTTACATGCTAAAGAGTACAAAGACGCAATATCCAATAGAAAAGCATTGCAGGTAGTTGTAGATGCGGTGAAGCCCAAGTATCTGTTTCATGGGCACTATCATGTCCGATATGAAACAGACTTGAACGGCTGTAAAATTATCGGATTACACTGCAACGATAAAAGAGAGCAATCCATCTATTTGTTAGACACTGAACAACTTAAGATGGATGTATTCCTGACCACAGGTAAGTGGTCTTAATTGATCAGCTTGGTAAGGTGGCTGAATTGGATAGAGGCACTGGTAGCGTACCAGGATCAGTTAATCGTCCAATGGAATTCTAGAACAACCATTGGGAAATGATAGCTGGGTAGTAAATCGAAAGGCGGAAGCATGAGTAGATCCCTGCTGCAAATGGAGGTTCGAGTCCTCCCCTTACCGTTTTAAATCATGAATAATTTATTAGGAGACAGCATGGCATACATTAAGACGCCAGAGCATATCATCGCGAAATCAGAACATATTTCAATTGCGACCCTCGTCGAAGAAGTCATTTACTCAGCTGAAAATCCTGAGGACGTTGTATCTAGCGTTGTCAGCTTCTGCGCCAATCTGACCGACCTCTTAGTAGATAAGGGTCTTGTAACGGCTGAAGAAGTTGGAAACTTACTTAACGTTTCTCTCAGCTAAATACTTTGGATCGCTCCTCACCACTTTGTTCAATTCAAAAATAACTTTATGGGAGATTACTCTACTATTTGTGCGCTGAGCGGTTTACCCATCAGCAAGGGCGATCGCGTTAAGAAGCTTATCCTTAGATCTGCTAAGCCAGATCATCTCTACTGGATTCCCGAATTAATAGAAGGGTGGAAACCCCTCTTATTACCCATTACTGGGTACTACGAGAACTGTCACGGTAGTATTGAAAACGTAGATGAAGACGTTGCCCTCACTGTTCTCTACAAGTACTTTAAGAGTAAGTCAGTTTTCTGTGTCAATCTGAAAGATCATGGCTACCATCCAGAATATGCTTACGGAAACAGAGAGTTCCGCAATCGGATTATTAGTAGCTTGATCAGAGCAGCGAAAGACAAAAAGGAAGTACAGGACTTTCTAAATAGCGAACTTAGTCCCATTGAAGAATTCCCCTTTAAATGGGCAGAGAACGATTGGGATGATTTCTGCGTTCAGCTCGTTGAACAGCACCCTATCTTCCAGCGGGAAAGAAAAGGAATGCTTGCCGATGACTTTAGACAACACTCCTACTGCCTTATGCTAGATGAGGTGTTCCAATACGCAGTTAATGCAATGGAACATTACAGAGAGCGGTATACAGAGCTTTTCTATAACACTCTCAACAACTTCTTGTTCCCATATTCAAGTTTTAGAGACTATCAAAGGCACTATAAAGAAGACTTAGGACCAGAAGCGGAAAGTATTGAAGATTACTTTGCCAAAGGCGGTCCAAGCATCTTTGATAAAGAATCTGAAGAATACTGGATTGAGCTTCATGCTAGAGTTACAAGCTGCGATCGCTATGATCAATTTGGTCATAAACTAACAGAAGCAATTGAACAATCAGAGACGCTTTATGTAGAAGCCGCCAGAACAAAAGACTCTTCGTTTATCAAAGCAATGGTAGACATGCTCCTGTTAGATAAGTTCACTAATAGCAAGCATAGAGAAGGGATCTCCCATGTTTGGCATCCTCTACGAACCTACTCTATCTATGAGCAGAATTTGAAAGAGGTATTCAATCCCTGGAACAAGTTCAAGCTGGAGTTAGGCGAGCGGCGTTACCAGGCTTGGTTAGAAGAATACGGACCGGAAGAAGAATGAATAAACCAGAACCCTTAGAACAAGACCAGTTGGAAGATCTCCAAAAAGGTGGGGAAATCTTCCTCTATCACATTCCCTACATCAACAGAACTAGGCTAATTGTAGTAACTGCTGACGCAGTTCATTTTATGATTCCTGCAATTTTGCTAACTGGCCACTCTAAGGGGTGGCCTTACACAGGAATTGGAAATGAGAAAGCTATTTACTTCGCTGAAATTATTAACGATGGTTATTGGGGCAAGATTGTTAGCCAGTTAGCCGTTGGAGATACTCTCACATTCCAATTTAATGAGTGCGGCAGAACAACGTGGAACTCCTACAACAAGGGAGTTGTCTTTGATGAACTGTACCTGCATGTCTTCACTCGCCCGGATCATGATGGGCTCTCTTTTAGGGTTGAGACAGATTTAAATCGCACGATGGCGATCGAGTATGTACCTCAACTTGAGCATGTACTAAGTGTGGATCGTTTGGTTCACGCACTTTCGCCTGAGAAAACCCACAGTGCTGTTGGTTTGATTGGAGACCAGCTAGAGTCTGCAATTTGTACAGCTTTTCGTCAGCGACACAACCACAATGGTTAACCCAATCCAGTTACACTCCTACCATAAAGGCCCAGGAGAGCTTATTTCCTGGGTTTATCTGCATGGGGATGTCGAAGATAAATATGGCTTCGACTTAGTTCGATGTAAGGAAGGCTTCCCTCAGGAACCAGGTATCTATGATGCCCTGGTAGAAGATACGGAGTGTCATCTTTACCTCTGGCAACCTGAGAAATTGCCTCATATCAAAGGTTTGGTGGTCGCTAAGAATGATCCAGAAGCGATCGCCTACGCTCAACGATGTTACGCGGAGAAATCAATAACCGTATGAGTAAAGAAGAGCTAATCCAATTGCTTAAGCAATTGAAAGTTGAAACTGTGGTTAGGCTGGATAATGGCAATCTAAAGGTTGGCTGTCTCTCAAATAGAGTATTGGTTGAAGTACAAACCAGCCTCATTCTTGGAGATGAAGTTATCTCCAGTTCCATTGATCACGACTATATAGACCTGCCTAATGACTGAACCTAAAGCGTTGTTTATCTGTCAGGGGGGGTGAGATTCTCCCTGACTCTCTAATCTGTTCAGGAGTGCTAGGCAACGAAGGTCCCTGCGAACATTCAGACAACGGGAGATTCCCTAGAATGGCTTCTCCCTACGATTCTGGTCCAGAAGATTTTCCTATCTGCGGCTCCCAATGCTTAGCCCATTTAGGTCACTGGCAGGGGCATGATAAGAAGCCCTATCCAGAAGAACTACTAGATCACAAATTGTTTAAGTGCAGAAAAGGAATCTGGCTGGTAGTGCCAGGAGTAAAAGAATGTTCGTGAAAAGTTTTAAGTTCAATCAAGATTGGGGGTTAGAAATCTCTAGCCTTCACCTTCTGCGAAGCTTTGCAGATGGAATCAGCTTCATCAATCTGGAAATTGGGCTAGACCTTTTTAAGGCGGACCATAAACCCAGCTTTGATTTGATGATCGTTCTACTCAATTTTAAACTCATCGAATTGAGTGTCTACTACCTCCATCATCGACAAGCAGTAGCCGAAGAATTAGAGCCCCTCCAAATGGACGGAGTAAGCGCCCATCTCAAAGAATTACCTTTGGGAAAAGGGGTAGAACTAGCTGTTAATGGTGAATCTAAACAGCTTCATAAACACCAGGTTAAAGAGTTAACCCCTTAGTGGTGCAGAAATCTCAGGTGGTCTCAATATGAGAAGGTGACGACTTT
>CAZGDE010000462.1:3060-5434 GCA_964524315.1 uncultured bacterium | reverse complement strand
GCGGTAATGTTAGTCATGGCAGAGTTCATGAAGCAACTGACGGCAAACAAGCTAATGCCCGTACCAATGAGTACGCGGACATCGATCCGCTGCATCAATTTTGGTACAAACGGAATAATCAGCAGTTGCGGGAAGCCTACCCACATGAGCACCTGCCCGATTTGCATGGCGTTGTAACCCTGAATCTGGCTCAGATAAAGAGGCATGATGTAAACAGAGCCGTATAGCCCTAACCCCAACGCAATATTGATAATGCTGGATAAGCCAAAGTTTCGTTCTTTAAGCAATCGCAGATTGATGAAGGGCTGGCGACGGGTGAACTCAACCCACAGAAAAATAGCCAGGAAAATGATGGCGATCGCGGTCAATCGCACAATCAATGCCGAACTAAACCAGTCTTTCCGCGTGCCTTCTTCCAGCACCACTTGTAAAGAACCCAGTCCGATCGCCATTGCCCCAATGCCTACCCAATCACCCTGTTTCAGTAGGTGCAGTTGTAAGGGTTGCGGATCAATGGCATACCAGACTGCTGCTAATAGCAGTAGTCCTGGCAGTAAATTGATGTAAAACACATAATGCCAGCTAAAGTTCTCTGTCAACCAGCCGCCAAAGGTCGGCCCAATCGATGGGGCAAAGGTTGCTGTAATGGCAAATAATGCCATGCCTACCGGAACTTTACGGGGTGGGAGAGTGGTCAGCAAAACCGTAAATGCCATTGGGATCAGCACACCACCACTTAACCCCTGCAATGCCCGGAACACAATCATGGATGGTAGATTCCAGGCCCAGGCACAGGCGATCGAAAAGAAAATGAACAATACCACGTTGACGAGCAGGTACCGTCTGACGGAAAAGACTTGGGAGAGCCACCCGGTCAATGGAATGACGACAATTTCGGCTACCAGGTAGGCGGTTGAGATCCAGGAGCCTTCCTCCAAGGTGGCCCCCAACGCCGCCTGAATGTCCTGTAAGGAGGAGTTGGTGATCTGAATGTCCAGAACTGCCATAAAGGCACCGAGAACAGTACCCAACACGCCAATCCAGGTTTTTAATGGAACGTGATCGCTCGTCGGTTGAGTTGCATTGGATATTGCCACAGCGACTCCTGAACTCTATCTACCTGAATCTATCTATCTGCACTCTATCGCACAGGTGCCGAAATACGTCTGCTGAACTGATGTTGCAACAAGACCGCTACTATACAAATGTTGCAGTTTCTATCGTTCGGGCGTTATGTCAGCGACTACTTACCGCTTAAATTCTCCCCGTTCCAAGGCATTTGCCAATTTGCAGGCACACTTGCGGGGTCAGGTTGGGAAAGCCATTCATGACTACAACCTGATCGAAGCGGGCGATCGCGTCATGGTTTGTCTGTCCGGTGGCAAGGATTCCCATACGTTGCTGGATATCTTGCTGCAACTGCAACAGCGTGCCCCAGTGCAGTTTGAGTTGCTGGCGGTAAACCTGGATCAAAAGCAACCTGGATTTCCAGCACATGTTTTGCCCAAGTATTTGGAGTCGTTGGGGGTACCCTACCGGATTGTGGAGGAGGATACCTATAGCATCGTCAAACGGGTTATTCCGGCGGACAAAACGATGTGTGGGCTGTGTTCCCGTTTGCGACGAGGGATTCTTTATCGGGTTGCCAGTGAAGTGGGAGCGACCAAAATTGCCCTCGGCCACCATCGGGATGATATTGTTGAAACCCTATTTCTCAACCTGTTCTTTACCGGGCAACTGAAGGCAATGCCCCCCAAATTGTTGAGTGATGATGAACGACAAATTGTGATTCGGCCACTGGCATATTGTGCCGAATCGGACATTGCCGAATATGCCGAAGTGCGCCAGTTCCCCATCATCCCCTGCCAGTTATGCGGTTCTCAGGAAAATCTGCAACGCACCCAAATTAAGCAAATGCTCCAAGCCTGGGAACAACAGTATCCGGGACGAACAGAAACCCTATTTCGTAGCCTGCAAAATGTTGCCCCATCCCATTTAGCCGATCGCCAACTGTTCGATTTCGCCAATCTGGCGGTTAATAACCTCTCAGCCGATGGTGATCATGATTAAATTTGGTCATACTGGCTCAATCGGACTGTGTGATGTCTTAACGTTGCGTCAGGGCGAATGTCAATTCGCCCCTACACAAATCGCAACATTCTGAATCCGAATTCAACAATGCCATGTTGGACGGGCATTGTGCCCAGGTTTCACGCCCTGTTCCAATGCTAAATCGGGCGATCGCTCTTTGAGGGATAGATCGCCCGATTCATGAATGATTTATATGGAACGAATTAACCCACCAGTGACTTCACTTTTTTCATGATGCCAACCGGGTCAATACCCTGGTGGGGGAACTGTTCCCACAGACCGC
>CAZGDE010000462.1:0-3050 GCA_964524315.1 uncultured bacterium | reverse complement strand
CGGCACAACCTTCTTCATGGGTACCAAGGTAGGCAAATTTGGGAGCATAGCCCCGTTCTAACAACCAGGAACCAAATCGGCTCCCCAAACCTGTTTTACGGTTGAAACATTCAACGACCAGGACAAAGGGAGCCTTGCCCAGTTTTGCCATCGTTTCCTCATCAACGACGTTCAGGGTGGGTTTGTTAATCAAGCCCACATCTAAACCTTCCTGTTTCAGCCGTTCGACAGCATCAAGCGAACGGTAGAGGGCATCACCAAAGCTGACGATGTAACCAGCCGTACCCTCGCGAATCACCTCATCCTTACCGGGGACGAAGGTGTAGCCGCTACCAAAGATCTCACTACCGCTGGAATTGAGAATCATCGGGGTTTTGGAGCGGGTCGAGAAGATAAAGCGCAGTCCCGGATCGTTAAATACCGCTTCCACGCAAGCCTTCATCTGGTTGGCATCGGCAGGGAAGTAGAGTTTGGTGTCGTAGCCATCGTCCAAACCATTGTCGGCAAAGAAGTTATTGATGCCAAAGTGGCAGGTGTTATCTGCCATGTCATCAATCCCAGAGTGGGAGAAATGGCAGAGCAGATTGGAGTTATTCAACCGCGCCATCGTAATTTCCGAGATGCACATCTCCAGGAAGGCGGCGAAGGTAGCAAAAATACCCTGCTTTCCTTTCTCCATGCCAAAACCAGCCGCAGCGGAGATATTACCCCGCTCCATAATGCCAGAGGGGATGAAGACTTCGGGATGGGCATCGTGGATTTTCTTCAGACCGCAGGAGCCTTCCAGGTCACTGTCGATGACCACGACTTTCTCTTTCCGTTCGGTTTCGCTCATCCGTCCCAAAATGGCGACGACTGCATCACCAAACACGTTCCGGTTAGAATCCCACTTATCGCTCACACCAAGGAACTGATAGGTATTCTTGGGTGCCTGAATGCCTTTCAGAAACTCAACGGCTGCCGTATGACCACGCTTTTCCAGGTATGCCAATGCCAGCTTCAGCGAGATGACATCATGCCCGTGGTTGGAACCTTCCAACCCTTCAATGCCGGGGCACATGGGGCGCTTGTTGATAACGGCAACGGCTCCCGGTGTATTGATTGCTTCACAAATGCGGGCATACAGACCATCCAGATCTTCGCCATCACCTTCCAGGACTTTCACCCCATGTCCTTCCAGGGTCTTCTTCACGCTGAAACCAGGCAGGTACTTGGAAGGATGGCCGGCGATCGTCACATCGTTGTCGTCAATGATAAGTTTCACATTGAGGTGTTGTGCGACTGCTAAACGGGCGGCTTCAGCGTCGTTCCCTTCCTGCTGCGAACCGTCCGAACCGAGGCAAAATACTGTCTTGCCGGGATTTGCCAGCGCCACACCGTTCACATAGGGCCACATATGTCCCAAGCGACCGGAACTGAATTTCACACCTGGAGTCAATCCCAATTCTGGGTGTCCGGGTAATTTAGAATTGGCTTCACGATAATGGGTTAACTGTTCAGCGGGTAGTTCGCCATAGAACAGATTTGCCATCAAGTACTGGGTGGCAACCCGGTGTCCTGCTTCATCGAAGAACACGGGCACAAATTTATCCGGTGTGCCCCGGAACAGGGCATCCAGAATCATGACTTCGGGCACGGTATCGTAGGGCCCCCCTGTATGCCCACCAACGCCTCTCGCCGCTCCGGTCGCGGTGAAAAATATGATGGCATCCCGGCAGAGTTGGATGTTGGCTTGCAGTGTCGCCCGTTGTTCAGCAGTCAGGGTTGGGTTAGCCGGGTCTAAGGTTAAAGGCTTGTAAGCGCCAAGATCAATGGGGAAGCTTGTGGTTGCAGTCATGGCTTAGTCCTGAATGGGAGCGACATCAATATGGTTGCAGCGAACGAGGGGCCCGGTTAAAGGTGCGTTTGCCGCAATTTTTCTCACATTAATTGGCAGCAAGCGGGTTGCAGCAATAATGGTTACTAAAAAAGCGCTTACCGGATCACCATCTGTGGCAGAACAGGCAAACGCTTATCAGCTTATCATTTCGGGATCACGAATTTTGACTATGCCCGATACTTCTTAAATGCCAGGGTGACATTGTGTCCACCAAACCCAAAGGAGTTTGATAGGGCAACCTCGACCGGAATTTCACGGCTAGTATGGGGTACATAGTCCAGGTCACAAGCGGGGTCGGGGTTGACTAAATTAATCGTGGGCGGTACCCGGTCATTGGCGATCGCCATCACCGTTGCGACGGCCTCAATCCCACCAGAACCGCCTAATAGGTGACCAGTCATAGATTTGGTCGAGCTGACAGCAATCTTGTAAGCATGGTCACCCAATACTTTCTTGATGGCGGTCGTTTCGGTTGAGTCATTGGCCGGTGTACTCGTACCGTGGGCATTGATGTAACTAACCTGATCGGGGGTCAACCCGGCATCCTTCAGTGCCAGCGAAATTGCTCGCGCTGCTCCTTCACCTCCGGGCACTGGCGAGGTCATATGGTAAGCATCACAAGTCATCCCATAACCAACAATCTCGGCATAAATGCGCGCGCCCCGTGCCAGGGCACATTCCAATTCTTCCAGCAGCAGAATGCCGCACCCTTCACCCAAAACAAACCCATCCCGGTCCGTGTCAAATGGACGACTGGCATGGGCAGGGTCATCATTTCGGGTAGACATTGCTTTGCACGCAGCAAAACCAGCGACCGACAGAGGCGTTACGGCTGCTTCTGTGCCACCACAGACCATTGCCTGAGCATACCCCTGCTGCACCAGGCGGAAAGCATCACCAATTGCATTGGACCCGGCCGCACAGGCGGTGACAGAGCAGGAATTAGGCCCCTTTGCCCCCAACTGAATGGCGGTCAAACCGGCTGCCATGTTAGCAATCATCATGGGAATCATGAACGGGCTGCAACGGTCTGGGCCTTTTGTCAGGTAGACTTCTTGCTGGTCTTCCAGAACTTTGAGTCCCCCAATCCCAGTTCCAATGAGAACACCGACCTGCTCAGCATTCAGATCATTGATCACAAATTGGGCATCGGCGATCGCCTGCTTACTAC
>CAZGDE010000461.1:2305-5454 GCA_964524315.1 uncultured bacterium | reverse complement strand
GATCAAACTGCTCCCCGTCAGGCGGATATCTCTAGCACTGATGGTGATCAGGCCACCCCCACCCCGCTCCGAGGCCGCCGAAATTGTCCCGGCATGGGTTCGCAGGCGATCGCGCACATCAATCGAAATCGATCCGGCATTGCCAGTTGACGTACTCAGGCTGGCTACCCGTCCGCCACTATTGAGGGAAAAATTCGTGGCGGTAATACCAATGCGTCCAGCATCTCCCTGGCCACTGGTCGAGGTCGAGATTTGGGCGCGATCGCGCACCGTTAGCTCTCCCGTTGTCAGCGTCAGGGTGCCTGCCGTGCCCCGGCCACTGCCCGTTGCCTGGGCCAGCAAACCACCCCCACCAGCCAGGTCGACAAACTGAGCGGCGTTAACAGTGAGGGAGCCACCCTGACCGCCAACCGTGGAGGCCGAAATCTGACTATTGTTCCAGACCTGCAGGAATTGCAAATTGGGCAGACGGATGTTCCCACCACTACCCTGATCGGTTTCAGCACGGATAAAGGCATTGTTGTTGAGCACTACCCCATTCGCCAACACATCCAGGTTACCGGCTGTGCCGGCTCCCTGCTGGCTACTGACGGCCACCCCGGCTCCATCGGCGATCGTCAATTGGGACGTGACGAGTTGCATATTACCCGCATTCCCACCCGCTGTTGCTTCTGCCCGCAGACCACCACCACCACTTAACTGAATGGCCTGGGCGGCATTGACACTCACACTGCCAGCGGTACCACCCCTCGTTGAGGCCGAAATCAGACTATTTTGTACTGTCAGCAATTGCAAATTTTGGAGCCGGATGTTGCCACCGCTTCCCTGGTCAGTTTCCGCTTCTAAACTGGCATTGTTACTGAGCAGGACATCACTGGCAACGACATCCAGGTTACCGGCTGTACCGGCTCCTCCTGTACTACTGACCGCTGCCCGGGCCCCATCGGTCACTGTCAGTTGGGGGGTGGTAATTTGCACGCTACCTGCCGTCCCACCCAGGGTGGCGGCTGCCAGTAAACCACCTGGGGTACCGTCAGATAGGGTGCCGCTTAACTGGACGGATTGAGCCGCATTGACAAGCACACTCCCGGCCGTACCGCTTTGAGTTTCAGCCGAAATCAAACTATTTTGTACTGTCAGGGATTGCAAACCCTGGAGCCGGATGTTGCCCCCTGTTCCCTGGTCGGTTTCTGCTTCCAGGCGGGCATTGTTATTTAACAGGACGTTACTGGCAATGACATCCAGGTTCCCGGCGGTGCCAGCCCCACCTGTACTACTGACCGCTGCCCGGGCCCCGTTGCTGACTGTCAGCTGGGGTGTGGTGATTTGCACACTCCCGGCCGTCCCACCCAGGGTGGCGGCGGCCAGTAGCCCCGCTGGTGTACCATCCGCCAGTGTGCCACCTAACTGAACGGATTGGGCAGCGTTGACGATAACACTCCCCGCTATACCACTCTGGGTTTCGGCGGAGATCAAGCTATTTTGTACCTGTAGCGTGTTCAGGTTGGGCAACAGAATTGAGCCACTCGTACCCGCGACGGTCGCTGCCGAGATGCGGGCGTTATCTTGCAGGGTGACCTGGGGGGCATTAATGGTCAGCGTGCCGGCGTTGCCATTGATGGCTGAACTTTGCGCAAAGAGACCGCTATTCGCCCCCTGGTTAGCGTTGCGGGTATTGCGTTGGTCAAGGGATACATGCAGAGTGTAGGCATCACCCAGTTGGGGGGAGTTACCCGTGATACTGCCACCGATCGCATCGGCGTTGAATCGGCCAACCCCAATCACATAGGTACCTGGATCGGTGAAGGTGTACTCGATAAACGAATCCCATCTGCCACCAACGGCCAGACTGCTACTACTGCCACTGCCACCCGCTGCCGGGTTAGCATCATCGCTTTCCGCGAGTAGTTCCCCAGTGGCCGCATTGAAGAGAAAGAGTTCCGTATCAAATGCGCCCGCATCTGCGGCGTTGTCATTATTGGTATCGCCATCAATATCAACAATGACGCGATTGCCTGCCGTGACATTGAACGAGTAATAGTCATACGTGCCATCGCCGACCCCCGCGATCGCCACATGGGGAATCACCGTCGACAGGGCAATATTGCCATTGGGGGTGAGGGCAAAGGTGTTGTTGAGGGACTGTGCCGTTGTCCGCGTGTCATTTTGCTCGGCGTCTGCTAAGGAACCGCTACCCGTTGCCACATTCTGGCGGTCGATGAAGTTGGGATTCGTGCCAGCGATCGTCACATTCGTCGCATTGATGGTGATATTTCCGGCAGGCCCCGTACCCTCAGCGGCAGTCACCAATTGCCCCCCATTCAACAACTGCACATCGGCTACATCGACGGTAATATTGCCACCGGGCGCACTGCTCTGGTTCAGGGCACTCAGCACCGCGCCATTAGAGACAACCAGGGTGCGACCGGGATTGGTCGTGGCATTGATGGCAATACTGCCCCCCTCGGCACTGTTTTCGTTTTCCGAGGACACATACAAGCCACTGTAGAGCGGTTCTCCCCCAACGGTACCAAACCCAGAAATGGTGATATCCGGTGCCGTAACCTGAATGGCTCCCGCTGCCCCCGTTCCCTGTGTCCGGGCTTCCACCCGCGCCCCATTGAGAAGCGAAATGGGGGCACCGCCGGTTGTCTGCAGGATGACAGTGCCACTATTCCCGGCACTGTCAGTACTGGCGCTGACCGAGGCGAGGTTGTTCATGGTGATCGCCCCATTATTCGCGGTTAAGGTCACACTGCCCCCATCGCCGGTACCAACGGTGGTCGTTTTGGTCGGGCTGACCACTGCCGCCGAGATACTGCCATTGTCAATTGTCAGAATGGGCGTGGTCATAGGGGTTGTGCCCGTGTTGGTGGCCGTGACCGAGATGTTACCGCCGGGGGCGATGCCAATGGTCGTGGCATTCAAGACTGCATTATTGGTGATGGCAACGTTTGCGCCCTGGACGGTAATGTCACCACCGCTTCCTGCCGCCTGGGATTGGGCGAACAGACCACTATTCAAACCCTGGTTGGGATTGCGATCGCTAATATTGAACGTACCAATACCCTGATTTTGGAGTGAGAGCTGCAGCAAATAGGGATCGGTCGGAGCCAGCGGCGTACCCGTTACCAGGGTGCCATTGGCAG
>CAZGDE010000461.1:0-2295 GCA_964524315.1 uncultured bacterium | reverse complement strand
CCGAGTTGAAGTTGTAAGCAATGCGGGAATCAAAAACATTGGTGCTGCCGTTGTTGGCGGGATAGAAATCATCGTTCTGGGCGAGCAGTTGGCCGGTCAACGCATCATACAAAAAGAGTTCGGTGTCGACCCCGCTGACCGGATTGGATGCCGCATTATCGATGTCAAAAATGCCCCGACTCCCATCCCGGGTGATCGTAAAGTCATAGTAGTCAACTGTGCTGCCTGTGCCGATTGGTGCAGTTCCAGTGGCATCGGTGGCTGCGATCGCCCCGGCTCCATCCCGTTGCAGCGATACAAATGGAATACCCCCCGTACCAGATTGCTCCACGTTGGGGTTCGCTGTCGTATCGAAGGTGAGTCCGTCGAGTGAAATCGGTATGACCAGGGTGCCAAACGGTGAGGAGGGTGGGTTGAGGGGCGCACGACTCCCTGCAATGGTGACATTTCCCGTAGCATTGACCGTAATATCGCCCGCATCACCTGATCCAGAACTGGAGGTGAGTACCTGCCCACCATTCAGGATGGCCAAATTATTGACGTTAATGGTGACATTACCACCTGAGCCAAAATCGGTGGCACGGGCACTCAAAAAGGCTCCGTCCGCCAATGTGAGAGTGCCAACTGGATTCGTGGCATCGTTAATCGTAATACTACCACCAGCACCAGTGGAGGATGTATCTGACGACATCCCACTGTAGAGCAGCGAGGCTGGATCAACTCCCGCGATCGTGGCCGTATTGGTGAAGTCTAACTGGATATCCCCTGCGGCTCCACTACCGAAGGTACGGGTTTGCACACGACTACCCTGTTGCAGGCTAAAGTCACCAGTGGTGATGGTAATGTCGCCACCATCGGCGGTGCTTCCCGATTGGACGGCGGCGTTGATCAGACTGCTATTATCCAACTCAACCCGCGTCGTCGCCGCGATCGCAATGTTGCCACCCGTTGCGGCCCCTGCTGTTGTGGCATTGATGGAAGAGGTGTCATTCAAGGACACCAGATCTGCCGTAATGGCGATCGCCCCGGCGGCGGCTGTCGCGGCGGTGCCAGTCGTGGCGGTTGTAATCTGACTATTTTCGTTCAGTTGCAGGGTCCCACTACCGGCGTCAATCGTTACCCCATTGCCGGCTGTGCCCGTACCACTGATACTGGCATCGATGAGGGATGAGCCCCGCAGGGTAATGTCGCCGTTCAGCGTGGTCAGGTCTACCCTGCCTCCATTGGCTGTGCCAGAAGAGGCCACTCGGAGTGCCGAGCTATTGATATCCAGCGTGCTAGAGGTGATATCAATGAGTCCACCCGTACCACTGGCATCGTTGGTCGCGACCAGAAAGCTGCGATCAATTTGAATGTTATTAACCGTACTCTGACTGCCCAGGAAAATTTGCCCAAAAGCACCCCGACTTTCGACCGTGCTGCTGTTCAGGATGTTGATATCGGTGGCCGCATCAATGCGGATATCCCCGGCCACACCGGTGCCGGTGTTACTGGTAAACACCTGGGTCTGATTCAAATCGACCGAACCATTCCCGGCAGTGATGGAAATATTGCCGGCCCGCTCTGCCCCATTATTGGTCGTGGTTACCTGGCTTTGATTCAACTGCACAGAGCCATTGACCGAATCGATAAAGACCCGGCCAAATCGACCCACACTTTCAATGATGGTGTTATTAGAGCTTTGGATATTGCCATCAGCACTGATAAAAATGTCACCGGCAAATCCCGTACCAACGTTTGAGGCCGTGATGCGATCGCCATCAAACGTGACGGTGCCATTACTGGACTCAAGGCGCACGGTGGCAAACCCACCACCATTATTCAGGCTGGCTGCCTGCACATTTTGCGTTTGAATGTTGCCAACCGCCTGTACTGTAATGTCGCCCGCCACACCCTGTCCCCCCGTGACGCTGGAGTTCAAGATGCCGTTGGCGGTAATGTCTCTACCGGCTAACAGCGTAATACTACCGGCATTCTGGTTGACGATCGTGGTGTCAATGGTGCCGTTAGTTTGAATATCCAGACTGGAATCGATTGCCACATCGCCATAGGTAATAATTGCACCTGTTTGGATGGAACCAGTCAGGGCCGGGTTTGGACTGTGCTGGTTCGTCAGGAGGATTTGCCCACTACCCGTTGCCGCCCCGGACAGGTTGGTAATCGTGCCCAGGGTAATATCAGCAGAGGAGGCAGGAAAGGACAGAAAACCACCAGTCGTGGTGTTGCCGGGGCCGGGAAAGGGCGTTGGTGTTAAGCCGGTGGGCAGGAAATCCGTTGTGCCCGCCCGAATGTCTA
>CAZGDE010000460.1:0-5458 GCA_964524315.1 uncultured bacterium | reverse complement strand
CATCCTGACTGGTCAAAATAATGATGGGGGTATTCTGGAAGGCTGGCGTTTTCCGCAGAAAACTACACAGGTTATAGCCACTGGTATCGGGCATCACCAGATCAAGAAAAATCAGATCGGGCTTGTGTTTGACCAATGTGGCAATACCAGAGAGTGGTTCCTGGATAATTACCACCCGATATCCGGCAGGTTCCAAAATAGTCGCCAATACCTGCCCCACCGTCGGGCTGTCATCAATACAGGCAATGACCGGGCGGGTGCGTTTTTCAGGAGGCACCGACGGGGGGCGAACTTTTTTCACCAGCGGTGGCAAATCGGGCAATTCCTCCAGGGAAATCGTGCCCTGCTGTACCCACGGCAGCAAGAAACGAGTCACCGCTGTCACTGGGCGCTGGGCATGGCAGGCAATATCCCAGAGGGTGTGCTTTCCGGCAAGGAACGGGGTAAGCCGTTCCGGCAGCGGAAAGGTACCGGGTTCGTCTGACCCGATCGTCTGTCGCAAAATGGGCGATCGATAAGGGCTGAGCGCATCTAGTTCTAATGCCTTCCACTGTTTCCAGAGCTTTTCTGCTTGTTCCAGGGTGGCTTCAATCTGTGGCGAGGACAATAGCAAACTCAATGCCACATTGTCCTTCACCGAAAATCGCTGCATGGGAAACCAGTCGCTCGTCATAATGGGATTACCCACGAGGGAAAATAGCACCTCTTCCAGGCTGCTTTTAATGACAGCCTGAGCCTGCGCGACTGAAAGTTGATTTTGCGTCACATGATGGCTCAAGAGGTGGTATTCCCAGGGTTCCTCTTGAGGGGCATGGGCGTAATTAAAATTTGGGTGATGTTGCCTGACAGCCCTGAACCAACGTCTTACTCGATGCAAGCTGCCTGTCCCATATACCAACCGCCCATGAAAGAAATACAACTTCCACTGCCGGTCATCACTACTTAGCGTTAACTCCCCAGTCGCCCGTTGCTTAGTGAATGACGCTAAGGTGCGGGCGGCGTTTGCGTATCCAATAGATGCGGATGTCATCGTTGAGGATATTTACTGACGATTATTCAAGTTTGCCAAATTGCCTGACTGTCCGGAGTCTAATCATTTCCTTTTCCCCAAAGAATGGGAATTTCCCTGAATTGTCATAAGTTAGAAAAGGGCAAATTTGCAGCGGAACGGTTGCCCAAATGCCCGGTGATTAAGACAGAATGAGTAGACAGCAAGGTGATGGGGGCGGTTCTTTCCCTGGAAATTACTGAATTACCATTACCGTATTATTACTGATTTTTTCTTCTTACCCGATCAAATAACAGGATTTCCCCTTCTAGCCGCTGGAATTTTTATGTGTCTGACCGGGCAAACTGAAGCAAGTAACCATTTTCGCCGGAGCCTATTGCCAGTATGAGAGAGCGCATTCAGCAACTCACGGAAAACCTGGGTCAAACAATCGTTGGCAAGCACGACGCGATTCAGCTAGTACTGGTGGCGCTCCTTTCTGGTGGGCATACCCTGTTAGAAGATGTGCCTGGAGTGGGCAAAACCCTGTTAGCCAAAACTTTGGCACGCTCCATTGCTGGCAAATTTCAGCGCATTCAGTGTACGCCTGATCTATTACCGACAGATGTCACAGGCACCAATATCTGGAACCAACGGACAGGTGAGTTTGAATTTCGACCAGGGCCCGTTTTCACCAATGTGCTATTGGCAGATGAAATTAATCGGGCGACCCCCCGGACTCAGTCAGCACTACTAGAGGTGATGGAAGAACATCAGGTGACCGTAGATGGTATCACCCGTCCCGTCGTGCAGCCTTTTTTCGTCATTGCCACGCAAAATCCAGTGGAATACCAGGGTACGTTCCCCCTCCCCGAAGCTCAGATGGATCGGTTCATGCTGTCGCTAACACTGGGTTATCCGTCCCGCAGCGAAGAGTCGCAAATGCTGGAACGATTACAGGGCAGTACCCCAGTCAACGATTTACAACCCTGTATTTCCCTGGCAGAAATTCAACAACTTCAGCAATTAACAGCCGAGGTGAAGGTAGAAGCTTCTTTAAGACAGTACATTCTTGAGCTGGTACGAGCCACCCGTGCGGATGAAGAAATTACTCTGGGGGTGAGTCCACGAGGGACGGTGGCCCTGTATCGGGCTGCCCAGGCAGTCGCCTTCCTCGATGATCGAGATTTTGCCCTACCTGATGACATCAAGCGGCTGGCCCCCCATGTATTGAGCCATCGGATCATTCCGGCAGGTGGTCGGCGCGCCTCCGCTATCGTTGAGCGCTTACTGCACTCTACTCCCATTCCATAGGCATCCTTTGCTTAGGATCGCGGATTAAATGGCGATCGCCATTTAATCTTTGGAGGAGCGAACAACCGTATAGCCTGACGCTATAACTCGGCTAATGCACATAAAAGAAAGTATGGAAGTTATTTAATTCGCAGTCCTTAAGCATTCTGTCCGCAAAAATTAGGGGTTGCTAATCAGAGAATTACAAGTACAATTGTACTAATACAAGAATTGGAAATCTCATCTATCTGTTGTTGGATTTCTCCCTTCTAGATTAGCTGGTTATCCCAACCATGGACGAACTGCAAGCACGAATTCGAGCCTTCCAGGCTCAGCGAACCGAGTCAAACCAGGTTCAGCAACCGGCGAAAGCGATGGAAGCTGTCAATCCGGAGGTTGTCGCTGAGGCAAGTTCCGTGGAATTGCCGGACGCTCCGTCTGGTAAAGAAGATCAAGCATTACCGCCAGAAGCAGGCTATAGCAAGGATGCAGTTGTAAAACGGTCAACGTCCCGGCGCAAATCGCAGACAGCGGCTAAACGCAAATCACCAACAGTCGCAAAAACAGTCGTTCCCGTGCCCTTTCGCCAGTTGCGGGAAGAAAATCAGCAACCCTATGTCGATGAGTTAAAGCGCCTGGAAGCACAGGCCGAACGTATTAATCAGCTACTTGCTGAACGGGCCCAGAAAAAAGTCCAGCAGCGGATGCCCCAACAGATTGTGAACGGGTTACCAACCAATGACATCCCAACGGATGGGGCCAATATTGTTCGCACAGGCCGTGCCGCCTTACCCAGTCCCCAACGACAAGCAGCCAAACCATCTCAACCGGCATATTCACCGTCTTACGGTGAGGTTATTCCCCTGGCTGCCATAGATGATGCAGAAACCGAACAGTTGAAAGCACAAGCAAACCGGATCAACGAACTGTTAGCAGAGTTGGAAGCAACCATTCGCCAGACTCAAACGGTTAACCCCGCCGTTCCATCTTCCCAACCTGTGGCTAACTTACCAGAGGAACTGAGTCCACCGGTGCAGGCATTACCACCGTATAACCTGCATCATCCTCCAGTCACCATTCCACCTTTAGCAAGGGGGCAAGAACAGGTCGCATCACTCCGTCAGGATTTACAACGAGACAATCAGGAAGCAGAAGAAACAGCCCAGGCATTACGATCGCTGGCCAGTCGGGAACCGGCCGTTGAGTCCAGAGGAGGGTATGCTAACACCCGGCAGCGCGAGGGAAATTCGCGATCGCTGCGTCAGGGTACTGTGCGCCCGAAAAAGTTGGGGTTCAGGTTACGCCAACTGTTACAAGTACCAGCCAAACCGATGGATCGTTTAGGTGATGCCGTGTTATGGGTGGTTCTGGCAGCGGTTGCCCGGTTAGGTAGTCGCATCCTCCTGCTGTCTAATCCTGCGCTGACTCCAATTGTGGTTGGGTTAATGCTCGCTCCAGCGGCTTTAGCGGTTTACCTGGCTTTGTTTGTCCCTAAGGCCGGGTTTGTTTCGATTTACCGCCTCTTCCTGATCACGCTAGGACTGTTGCTGGGAAGCAAGCTTTAAGGAGTCATTTGCGATCTCTGGAATAGTCATTTAGTGAATAGTCAGAGGATTGAGTCTAGCTAACCTTGGAGGAAGAAATAATGGATTATCGACAGTTCACCACTTCGATTTCCAGGCAATTAGTTGCTGGTGGTGCAGCGGTGCTGGCTCTGGCACTGCTATTGGATTCGCACATACTGCCGTCCTTTGGTAGCAAAAAAACTTCAGCGGAAGTCTGTCAGCAAGTGATGCAGGCACAAACCCGGTTGTCTAGAGAGCAACTGGCACGGTTACTCACCATCCCCGAAGGAGACCGCAAACAAAAAGTCCGGGAGGTACTCAAAGATCCCTACTGTAAGCTAGGAGATTTACAAATTCGGGCGGGTGCTACGGCTCAGCGAGAGGCATATCCTCTGGAGTTTGATCCACAAGTGTGGTTAGTCATCCTCTACGAAGGAGAACAGTATGCTGGTTATCGGATTAATTCGCGTTAACGCAGGGATCAAATTCATTCGCAAGATTGGGCTTCTGCTTGCCGTTTTCCTTCTCCCTGGCGGATGTACGCTATCCAACACTCCCGCTTCTACAGTCGACATCAAACTCTACCAAAGCTGGGAACTGCAACCTGGTGATCAGGTTGGTGGCCGTTCGGTGTTGGGGGGGTTGGGCGATATTTCTATTGCGCTAGATGGTAATTCTGTCTACGCGCCCTTCAATGGACAGATTCAGTTCGATAAACGTCGCTGTTTAATCTTTTCTAGCCCTGAGGTACCCGCCTATCTGTTTCGGCTCTGCGGACTGAACAATCCCCGTGTGGGTAATGTGACCCAAGGCGATGTGATTGGTAGTGGACGACTCTTGCAATTTGCCGCATTGAGAAAACAACCCAATGGTACATGGGCGATCGTGGAACCCGCAAAAGCCATTCTGGAACGAACCCTCAAGCAAACATGAAAGCATCCTCTCTGGCAACGATCGCGAGCTTATACACATTCAGTGTTGGTCACACTGCTCCAGTCCAGGCAAGCGATCGCGGTATTGTCAGTTTCCCATCATTGCCAGCGACAACTGCTGCTGCATCAGTGGTACAACCGTCGCCATCCCGGCCCATTGCCCTGAGCTTCACGCCGCCGCCCGTTGCGCCATCTCTCCCTCCCTCACCCGCCAATCCGCCAACTCCGGTTACCCCTCCGCCCATCTCTCGGGTTGATCTTTTCGCAGCGGGCTCTGACTCCCTAGTCGCCAGAGCCGTAGGACACGCGGAAGGTACCCGTACCGCTGACGGGAGTAAAACCCCGGCCTATTATGGACATACCGATCCGGGAAATGGGGTCTGGAATCTGGGCAGCTTCTCCTTTCAGCATTGCCGAGAGTACAATTGCGCTACACCAACCGAGGCAGATACCCACCAACTCAAGCGTTTAAGAAACCAGGCAAAGGAATTGGCGCAACGGACAGAAGCGCTTGGTATCGATATGACTCTATTGGAAGAGTTAAATGGGATTGACCTCGCCAACCAGGCTCCTTTGGCCGCCTTAGGGCAACCGGGTTATGCCGAATGGTTAAAAGAAGCCCATGCCAAACAATTGAGCGAATGGGAAGGGGTGCTATGGGCACGGGTACAATCCTACTG
>CAZGDE010000459.1:0-5485 GCA_964524315.1 uncultured bacterium | reverse complement strand
GGTGGAGGTTGTCTCACCTGGCAACCGATAAAGCTCAAGAATTTTTTGCTTGTCTGAGTCGGAAAGTTTACGAGCAACCATGCTATCAATTCTGGAAAGGGCAATTCACCAAATTTAATTCTATTCTGAACTGCCCTAATCCGCACAGGATTAATAGCTGAGGAATTATTGCGATGCTCGACGACGGCCACTAGTACGTGTACGAGAACGACTGGAAAGGTCATATTCCAGCGCTGCACCGATAGCAAATAGCACCCCACTAAAAACCCAGAAGACTTCAAGCAAGCCACCACTTTGATAGTTAGGATCGCGGCTAGCGACCTTAAAGGCAATATCAGCAATGTAAAGAGAAAAGGCTGCAGCTGCAATCATCCGCCAAGATTGGGCAAATCGCCCTCCCCAAAATGCTAGCAACAGCGTTGTTGCAATAATCAACAAAAGAATATCACTGATCACATAAAACCAGTCTAAGGCCGGCTTAAGTGGCACCAGCGCTTCTTCCATTGATTTTGCCCATTGGGGCACATTGGGGTTCTCTGCTTCAACGGTTGGAGCCTTTTGCCCGGTGGCCGGAATAGGAGTAGCACTAGGAGCAACAGAAGGTGAAGCTTTAGGAGCAACAGTCGGGGCAACCTTCGGTTTG
Source organism: uncultured bacterium (assembly GCA_964524315.1). Lineage (GTDB taxonomy): Bacteria > Cyanobacteriota > Cyanobacteriia > Leptolyngbyales > Leptolyngbyaceae > CAZGDE01. Next base: position 4,842 of record CAZGDE010000459.1, on the reverse strand, counting down.
GCAGCCTTAGGGCTAGCTTTAACGGCAGGTTTCTGGGACGACTTAGCGGCTGGAGCCGTTTGAGCGGCAACTGGTTGCATGAATATTGAATAGCTCGTTTCTGCCGCTGTTGGCCCCGAAACTAACCAAGCTAGAACAATCCCAAGAGCTGCAATAACAGAAACAATACCCCACTGCCAAATTTCTAAATTTAGACGGCGGGAGATCACCGCCAAAACCATCCCAGTGATTAAAAAGATGTAGTTGAGAACAAAGAAAAAATCACCTGGAGATACATCTGGCTCAATACCCAAACCAATTTCCCAGTAAGAGAAGAGAAGGTTGCCAATGAAATAGGAAAGCATGCCCAACCCAATGCAAAGCCAGACATTACGGCCACTGACAATTTGAGGACTGCGCCAGTTACGAAAGCAAAGGAGGGCGGCACTAATGTAGGCAACCGTTTCAAATACGGACGTACCAATTGAATAGAATAGAGGGCGCTTTTCGCCAGGTGCTGTCACACTGAACAGCAAGAAAAACAAAAGTGCCGCGACTGCCCATGCAATTCCAGCGAGGACAATCGTTTGAACAGAGAGCGGAGATTTAGAACTAGATGACTTGTCCAAGGAAATGCCTACCGAAATTCAAAAGGGAAGATGCGGAGAGAAAACTTGATACAACCCTGATATAGAGGCTCAAACAAGAGTCGAATAGTAATCGAAACCAGCCACAATGGCACAAATTTTGCACATTTCTTTAAGCTAGTGCCAGAGCTTGCCTAGGGGAGATTGGTTTAACCATGCTTGAAATTGAGTGCGATCGCCATCAGATAGATCCTGAAGCGAATCGATCGCACGTTCTACAAAGGTTGTGTTACCAAAAAAGGATTTACCCAACCGATGCAATTCCTGGAGCAACGTGTTCAGGTGATGTTCTTGCCAGGCAGGAAGTTGAGCAACTTCGAAGGGATCAACCGTTAACCAATGTTTTACAGCATCAGCCGAATCAGCTTGAGGGAAGTTCCACTGCTTAAAAACATCTGCAATATCTTTTTGAAACAAGCCTGCCTGACGACCACCCAGCAGATCCTCAACATCAACATAAACGGCTTGCAGCATGAGCAAACAAGCCTTGATATGCCCTGTTGCGATCGTCGCTCCGCCACCACCCGCGCCATCGGATTCATGGGCAAGTTGCTCTAAGCGGATTTTGCCCCAGACACTAAAGCGCTCCGGCTCCTCTAGTAGCACACAAGCTTTGCCCTGATTGTCAGTCAAATCACGCCAGAATGATTTTGCCTCTTCCTCCTGACTGGCATTAAAAACACTGATCAGGCGGAAAGTCTGCCCCTGATAAGTCAGAATCGGTATTTGCTGATCTTTTTTTGGGTGTTGAACACTTGATATTTCAACATCCTGCCGTTTCAGAATAAACATGGCACTGCCGATAACTCCTATCAGGGCTTGGGGCGACTTACTGGGTAACTATCTTGCCACAGAGGGTAAAGGACAAACCTTATTTTTCGCCAAATTGTATGGTTCAGATAAGACTGCACCAAACATTATCCTAATCAATGCCCACTTTTGGGCTAATAATGTACATCTCGCCAAGCATATTGAAGTTTTGTTATGGTTTAGACGTAGAACAGTTACCCAACTTGCATATAGATCATCACGAAGCCGGATGAATAAATGCAGACAGAGATACTGTAAGCTTATACCCTGAAGCAAGTTATAGAATGACTTAGTTTGAAGAATGAGTTAGTTTAACTGAATTGTTTATATAGGTGGGTGGATTATATAGGTGGGCGAATAAAGCCGGAGTAGCGTAGAAATCAGTTTCGCGTAGTCCTGTATCAGGAAAGTCTCAAAGTTACCCCCTCAAGTAAGCCAACTAGTTGATGTGGACTATATTTTTGCAGTATCCTAGTTCGGTTGGTGGGCTCATAGCTCAGTGGATAGAGCAATCGCCTTCTAAGCGATCGGTCACAGGTTCGAGTCCTGTTGAGCCCGTTGATTAAGTAATTTTCACGCTGGTGTAATAACCCGATTGGCTCCAAGCTTGGTGTCAAGGCTCGTTCTCTAAAGATTAGGCCCAAGGGCTAGCAATTTTCCCCTGGGCGAGGTACTTCAAAATTAGTTAGTTAAACCCTTTACAAGGGAGTAACGGGTCACGAGATCGGGCATCAAAACGCACATACCACATCTCCCGTTGGGAGATGCGGACAATCAAAGGTATGGCAAAAGCAAGTTAGGGAGATCGCCCCACTGCATTAAGGGCTATCTATTACTTAATATGTAGCCATCTTAAATGGTTGTGAACAAGGGGAATTGTGGAAATCTTTCCTGTCGAGAAAGCTCTTACACAATCCAAATAGAAGCGCTATAGAGCCCGATTAGTTTTAGATTGCAGGCATTTTAATGCTCTGTCGTGCTTCCCGGTGAATACGTCCAGCTTTAATTGCAGCATATAGCTTTTCCAGAGATTGAAGCTCTGTAGCACGACAGCTACCCATAGATAGAACCTGACGGATTAACCCCTCTGATTCTACGCTCAGATAACCCGTTTGAAAGGCAGACTCGACAAGGGAAGTAATCATAGCAACTATAACCATCGCATCCATGAAATTACTTCTAATATGGGCGATTTTGCCCCAACCTCAATTGATTAAGATCAGGGATTAGAGTGATATGGGACATTAGCTGAAGTGACGGCAAACAATCGTTTACGTGAGTTGAGTCACCGATAAACTGTGAGTTTTTTCGGAGTCATTCTCAACATAAGTTCGGCAACCGTGCAAGGCTCAATCCCTACCTCCCATTCCCTATCTCCTAAAAATCTTTAAATCTTGTCAGATTGGTTGAGATTTTTTGGAGAAATTAGAAGAATCTGGAGTATTAATGAACTAGACACCGCAAAGACGTTATTTGCGGTCTGCGGCAGTGGATGTACCAAGCACTGTAGGCGTGGCGGATAGTGAGGATTAATACCGATGGTTTACTCGGATGGTTTATCTAACCCTTCCATTGTGGAACTGGCGCGGACAGGGAATTTTCAGGCGATCGCCCATTGGCTTAGTCAGGCATTATCGCCCTATGGCATCCGGATCTATGTGGGGTCTATCCGTCCTGGTTATCTAAAGGTGTTAGTCGAGTTACCATCTCTGCAAGAGCGGAACTTACCAGAACAGTGGCGCGATTACCTGGTGCGCTTCGTTTGCCATCGCATCTGGCAATTGAATTCAGCCGTAATTGAGGGGGCACGGATTGCGGCACGATTTGCCGATGAACCGCAAAAAATCCTTTGGGAGCAATCCGTGCGTGTAGTTTCACCCGCGCGACGGCAACGGCAACAACACAGCCAACATTTGCGATCGCAGGTGCGGCATGCGAACCGGCGCAAAAACCAACTCAAAACGATGCGTTCTCTTTTGATGAGTGGCACACCTGTATTTGCCTTCGCGGTTGGTTGTGTTCTGGGTTTCTCCAAAGCACCCGTCGAACAAACTAACGCCGCCGCTTCACCCCCCGATCCGCAACCACAAAAAGGCGACAAGGCAAAACCACAACGGGCAACATCCGTTCGAGCCGCGATGGAAGTGATACCCGTCGTGCCCCATGACCGGGTAGCCAATCCTCATGACGCGACAGTAACGCTGATGTTTGGGGGAGATGTGACTCTGGCAGACGCTTTTGCCGATGCGGTTGGGAACAATCATAGCCACGCTTTTGCCGCCATGCCGGAGTATCGGGAAGCGGATGTGGCGATGGTAAACCTGGAAAATCCCCTAACGAAATCAACCCTCCCCTTACCCAACAAACAATTTAATTTCAAAGCGGATCCAGAGTCAGTGAAAGTGTTGACCGAAGGCGGCGTTGATCTGGTCACCCTGGCCAATAACCACACGATGGATTTCCAGAAGGAAGGATTGCTGGAAACCATGGAAACCCTTGACAAAGCAGGGATTTTGCATCTGGGAGCAGGGCGGGACGAACAGGAAGCCCGTCGTCCTGAAATTATTGAGGTTAAAGGCCAACGGGTAGCATACCTGGGCTACTACGGTGCGGATTTCCACGCTGCTGGCCCCAATCAAGCAGGTACCAACTACGCCGATGAAGCCCGGATTGCCGCCGACATTAAATCCATCCGGGATCAGGTGGATTGGATCGTTGTTAACTATCACTGGGGCGAAGAACTGGCTACCCATCCAGCGGACTGGCAGGTAGACCTGGCCCATTTCACGGTCGACCAGGGTGCTGACGTGGTAGTGGGACATCATCCCCATGTGTTGCAAGGCGCAGAAATTTACCAGGGACGACCTATTGTCTACTCACTTGGTAACTTCATTTTTGGTGGCAATTCTCGCAAAGACTACGATACCGCCGTCCTGAAGGTGGCGCTAAAAGACAAACAGATGAAGGTCGAGTTTTTGCCTGTTGAGGTGCGGAACTACCAGCCCCAGGTTGCTGCGGGCGATCGCGGTACAGCCATTCTTCGTCAGGTAGAAGATCTATCGAACGGGTTCAAACAACCCTTGCGATCGCCGGTCATTCTAGATGGACGATCGACCCCTCAGCCCGCTACTACCAGCCCAACTACCAGCCCCAACCCAAGTACGACCAGTCCGACAGAACCATCCACACCCACCATTGCGCCCCTGGATACGGCGGCACCACCGATTACACCTGCTACTCCTGCACCTGCCGCTCCCACGGACACCATCACGCCTCCGACAGATACGTTTACGACACCCAGCAACCCCAATCCCACCAACGAACAGCAGACGGCACCAGAGGAGATCACACCAGTAGTACCAACTCCCGACGATTCACCCCTACTACCTGTGGTTCCTGATCCCGT
>CAZGDE010000458.1:1331-5489 GCA_964524315.1 uncultured bacterium | reverse complement strand
CGCTAAGACTTCCTCGTTTTGAAAGGGTTTAGTAATGTAGTCGGCCCCGCCCACCTGAAAGGCACGGACTTTATCCGGTGTTTCATCTAAGGCACTGAGAAAAATGACAGGAATTTCCTGAGTTCGTGGATCGGCTTTGAGCCGCTGACACACCTCGTAACCATCCATTTCTGGCATCAAAATATCAAGTAAGATCAAATCTGGTGGAAATGCCTGGATGCCTAATAAGGCCATTGTGCCGCTTTTCACACACCTTACTTTATAGTTTTGTTGACTGAGGGTTGCTGACAATACACGCAAATTGTCGGCTGAATCATCAACAATTAAAATGTTTCCTTGAGCTACATGGGTCGGTTCTGATTCCATTGTTTTAACCGTTATGAAAGCGAGCTAATTGCTCCTAGTCAATTGTTACTAAATAATGTTTGAAAGGAATGTTATGAAAGGACTACAGCAGTTCTTCATCCAGTGGAGTATGGTTTGTGAGGACGACACACGGGGCATTGGGTACTGGTTATTGGTTGGTTTCAACATATGACCAATCACCCCTGACCAAGCGAAAGGAACAGTACTTTACTGGGAACTTTACTGAGAGGAGAATCGCTATATGCTAACGATGAGATTTGGGTAAATTCTATCGGGACATGATAATAACATTCCCTATTGGTAAAGTTTTTAATCAGTGAGTACCTCCTGGACTAATTGCATGATTTCTTCAAAATCGAAATTATCCAGTTTGTCGTGCAATATTGCTGCTAACACTGGCTGTACTGGTCTAATTTGCTCAATTAATTTGCTAATGGTTTGACTATCCAGGCGCATGGCCGCCTCATGCAGTTGGTGTAGCCAGGGTGCAGGCAACGATTGGACAGTTGCGATTAAATCTGCGATCGCTGGGCGGGAACGGTCTAATGACTGGTTCGTTGCCCTCGGGCTGGGTGAGGCATAGATATATCGCAAGTGGAGTTGTGCGGCTATCTTTTCTAAGAGAGCGTTTTCCTGGAATGGTTTCCGGACAAAATCATCACATCCCACCTGTAAAACTTTGGCCCGTTCTTCCTCAAAGGCACTGGCTGTCAGGGCAATAATTTTGGTGGCCGGGATATGGCTGATCCCAGTGGCGTCGCGTTCCTGCTCGCGTTGGCGGATTTGTTGGGTGGCTTCGTAGCCGTCCAGAACTGGCATCCGCATATCCATCCAGATCAGGTGCGGTTGCCAGGTTTCCCAGAGGGCGATCGCCGCTTGCCCATTGGTTGCTGACTGTACTTCAAACCCAATAGTTTTCAGAAGTTGGACGAGTAATTGGCAGTTCGTCTCGTTATCCTCGACTACCAGAATGCGGTATAGCGGTTGGTTAGGAGCTAGCCCCAGTACTTGTTTGGGGGGATGATAGATGGGTAAATCACTCGCATTAACCGCTTCTATAGGGATTTGGAAGGTGAAGGTTGATCCCTGGCCCGGTGTACTGATGACGTTTAGATTTCCCCCCATTAGTTGCACAAATTGCTGACTGATGGGTAAACCTAAACCAGTTCCTTCCTGGGCAATCTGCCGATTTTTAGATTGAATGAATGGTTGAAACAAACTATCCAGTTCACTGGCATCAATGCCGATACCGGTGTCGGCCACGGCAAACGCAAGTAGCATGTTTGAGGGGAGGAGGATGGGGTTGAGCGAATTGTTTTGGAGGGTGTCGCTACACACCTGACACACCCGCAAAGTAATGCTGCCATTGGGCGTAAACTTAACCGCATTGCCTAATAAATTGATTAATACCTGACGCAGTTTGTTTTCATCAGTGCATACATATTGGGGTACTTGAAGACCGCGTTCGAAGGTGAGGGAGAGCCCCTTATGGGTGGCGCGTAGCTGAAACAATTCTTCCAGCGCGTCTAGCAGGGCATAGAGGTCGAAGCAATTGGGGTTGAAGGTGGTGCGTCCAGCTTCAATTTTTGACATTTCCAGAATGTCATTAATCAGATTCAGCAGATGCTCGCCACTGCGGTTGATGATACCGAGCTGTTGCCGTTTATTTAGATCCAGCGATGGGTCGCGGGACATTAACTGGGCGAAACCCAGAATTGCATTGAGGGGGGTGCGCAGTTCATGACTCATATTTGCCAGGAACGTACTTTTGGCCCGATTCGCTGATTCAGCAGCTTCCATGGCCTGCCGTAACTCAGCGGTACGGGCTTCGACGCGACTTTCCAACTCACTATTGATTTGACGGAGGGCCTGTTCAGCCTGTTCGCGTTCGCGCAGGGCTGCCTGTTGGGCACTGATGTCAACCACGATGGCGACCGTCTGCACTGTGTCGTCTTCTAAGGCTGCCGCCCCAGTTAAGACGGGGATGCGACTACCGTCCCGGCGAATGTATTCCTTTTCCCAGGGCGTGACCACACCCGTCTGGAGGAGTTGTTCGGTTGCACGCTGGTCGGCCGCCTGGTGTTCGGGTGGGGTCATTAAGTCCCATCGCAGTTCGGCGGTAGCTAGATCCGTGCGGCTGTAACCCACCATTTCCAGGAAGCGATCGTTGGCATCGACAATCGCACCATCCAGGTTGGGAAATAGCACGCCCACCACATTGGATTCAAAGATGCGGCGGAAGCGGGTTTCGCTTTTACGCAGGGCCTCTTCGGCGGCTTTGCGATCGCTAATGTCGGTATGGGTGCCTAACATGCGCAGGGGTTGGCCCTGGTCGTCGCGGGCGACGATCTTACCAAGGGACAGAATCCATTTCCATTCACCCGTTTTGGTGCGTTGGCGAAATTCAACCACATAGTCGGGAATGTCGCCCTGCACATAGGCTAAGTAAACATTGGCGACCTTTTCGCGATCGTCCGGGTGTAACCGCTCAATCCAACGGGCATTCGTTTCTTCAAACTCTGCCGGGTCGTACCCCAACATCGTGGCGTATTCGGGGCTAACAATGGCCTTGCCGGTTTGCACATTCAGGTCATACAGTCCCTGATTGGCTGCCTTCAATGCCAGACGCAACCGTTCTTCGCTGTCGCGGAGGGTTTCTTCGGCGCGAATGCGATCGCTGATGTCCCGTGCCATCCCCACGAGTCCGACGATATTACCCTGGTCATCACGCCAGGGACTTTTTGTGGTGAGATAGGTGCGAACGCTATCCTGCAGTGGTACCAATTCTTCCAATGTTTCGGAGACACCTGTCTGCATAATGCGATGCTCGATGGTCTGGATATGTTCGACCATATCGGGTTCCCAGAGTTCAGCGTCCGCCTTACCAATTAGTTGTTCCAGTGGTTGGTTGAAGAAGTTCGCAAAGGTGGAGTTGGCAATTAAAATCCGGCCCTCACGGTCTTTAACGAAAATGACATCTGTGGTACTTTCAATCACGGAACGGAGCATGGCGTTGCGTTCGGCCAACTGTTGCTCTGCCTGCTTGAGATCCGTAATGTCAATGGCGGTGCCCACAATGCGGTAGACTTTGCCGTTGCTATCTTTCACTGGGCTATAGGTCGTTACCATGTGGCGACGCTCACCGTTCAGCACCAGGTTTTCTTCCACGCGAATCGGTATGCCCCTTTGCCAGCACTGGTTATAGTGGGCAAGAATTTCCTTGGATTCGTGGGGTGGAAAAACTGCTTCGATGGGTTTGCCTGCAATAGCTTTACTCTCTACCCCCACCCGTCGCTCCGTTGCCGGGTTCCATCCCTTGAGTCGACTGCCACCGTCGTCTAACACATCAATCACAAAGATCGGATACACGAAGCCGTCATAGATACTGCGCAGGAATTGTTCCTGCTCCTGCAGAACCGCCTGGGATTGCAGAAGTTCCTGCGTGCGTTGCTGCACCCGCTGTTCTAATTCCTCATTCAGGCGTTGAATGGCCAGTTCTACCTGTTTGCGATCACTAATGTCCGTCACCATGCCCAGCGCTCCAGCATACTGACCCTCACTGTTCCAGATGGGGTTGGTCGAAATAATTACCCATAGATCAGAGCCATCTTTGCGCTGGAATTTGAAGTCATGTTGTTCCTGGATGCCCTGCCGTCGCCAGTGGATATTAGGAGCCGCGATCCCCTGACTGGTTGCGTCCATAAAGGTAAACAGGGATTGGCCCAACATTTCGGTAACGCTATAACCGAGCATGTCTGCCATACGCGGATTGACAAAGCGAATGTATCCTGG
>CAZGDE010000458.1:0-1321 GCA_964524315.1 uncultured bacterium | reverse complement strand
TCAACAATCCGCCGATATTGCTCTTCGCTCTGTTGTAAAGCCGCTTCGGTTTGTTTGCGATCGGTAATGTCGCGGACAATGACTAACAATTCATTGGCGTTGCAGGCAACGATCCGCACTTCTTCGTAACACAGCTTGCCGTGTTTGTATAACTGATGCTCAAGCACTTGCAAGTCGCCCGTTTTGATGGCCCGCTGATAAGCCTGTAATAAGGCCGTCAATTGTTCGGGCGGAATCAGTTCAGAAACATGATTGGCGATGGGGACAAACTTATCGGCCTCACGGGCAATGCGGGGTGCAATACAATCCAGGCAGGTGCCATCAGGCCGCATTCGGAGCATTAAATCGGGAATGGCGGCAATAATTGCCCGGTTCTCAGCCTCACTCTGGCGCAGGGATGCCTCTGCCTGCTTGCGATCGCTAATATCCCGCACGATGATCAGCGTTTCATTCTCGCCACTGACGACTACCCGACATTCTTCGGTTTGTACTGCTCCATCAATCCAGATATCCTGTTCATAAACCTGGATCTGTCCTGTCCTGAGGGCCGTCTGGATTGCATTCAGTCGTTTCTCTGCCAGGTCGGGTGGGAGGCTATCGGTAATGTGGGTACCAACGAAGTCACCCGTTTTCCCAATCGTTTTGAAGAGATCTGTGGCGATAAACTCTCGATAAACGCCATCGACCCCAACCCGGATGATCAGGTCAGGCAGGGCACTTAATAAGGCTCGATTGCTTGCCTCACTTTGGGATAAGGATTCTTCCGCCAATTTGCGATCGGTAATGTCGCGAATGATCACCAACACTTCATTGGCATGAATGACGGAAATACGGACTTCTTCGTAACGGATTTGCTGGTCAATTTCAATGCTCTGTTCATAAATCTGCACTTCTCCCGTGGCGATCGCCTGCTGCGTATAGTGCAACCGGCGTACTGCCAGTTGGGGAGGCAATATATCCCAGATGTTCGTTTCCTGGACTGGCTTGGTCGGTAATAAAACGCACAGTTGGCTGGCTGTTTGCTGGGTTGTAATTAACTGGTAATAGTTCCCATTTCGATCCATCCGAATGAGCAAATCGGGTATGGCTTGAATGATGGCCTGGTTGGTCGCTTCACTTTGCTGCAAGGCCATTTCGAGTTGCTGCAGATCGCTACCATGACACGATTTGCTAGGGCATGTTTCTTGAGATTGACGTAGTTGGAGGTTCTGGAGTGCGATCGCAAACTGGGCGGCAAGAATTTGCAACATATCCAGATGGTTTTGCTGAATGGCGCTGGTAGTGGTGACGTTTTCTAGATAAAGGGCTCCGATGGCTTGCC
>CAZGDE010000457.1:0-5492 GCA_964524315.1 uncultured bacterium | reverse complement strand
GGCCAACACCTGCTGCAATTGATTAACGATGTGCTTGAAATGTCGAAAATTGAGGCGGGAAGACATCGGCTTAATGCGACCAGTTTTGATCTGTATCATCTGCTGGAGACTCTGTATGAAATGCTTTCGCTGAAAGCGCGCGTCAAGCATTTAAGCCTCACCTTCGATCGTGCCCATACCGTTCCCCAATATATTACCACTGACGAAGGAAAATTGCGTCAGGTTCTCCTCAATCTGTTAGGTAACGCCATTAAGTTCACGACGGCAGGTGGTGTTACCCTGAAAGTGACCGATGCTGGTGGGGCTGTTGCCAGTCCGCACCATGAGGTCGACACCTACCACCTTCAGTTTGAAGTCAAAGATACGGGGGTGGGCATCGCTCCTGATGAAATGTCCCGTCTGTTCATCCCCTTTGTCCAGACCCGCGCTGGGCAGCAATCATTTGAAGGTACTGGACTGGGGCTCGCGATCAGCCAAACCTTTGTGCAATTAATGGATGGCAATATAAGTGTTGAGAGTGAGGTGAATCACGGCAGTTTATTTCGCTTTGACATCCGTGCTAAACCAGCCCCCGATACCATTGTACCGTCGTCTCAGCCGGCTCAGCGGGTCGTTGGGTTAGCGCCCCATCAACCCCGCTACCGGTTGCTGATTATGGAAGACCGCTGGGAAAATCGCCAACTTCTGATTCAACTATTACAGCCACTTGGATTTGATGTTCAGGTCGCGGTTGATGGTGCAGAGGGGGTAGCCATTTGGGAGAGTTGGCAGCCTGACCTGATCTTAATGGATATGCGCATGCCGGTCATGAATGGTTATGAGGCTACTCAACGCATCAAGGCGACCCCCCGAGGGCAAAAAACGGTCATTATTGCAGTAACCAGTAGTGCCTTTGAAGAAGACCGGGCCGAGATTCTCAGCCTCGGTTGTGACGATTTTGTCAGCAAACCTTTTCATCAGGAGGAGATATTTGCCAAGTTAGCACTCCATTTGGGGGTGCAATATGTGTACGAAACGGACAACACCCTGTCGCCACTCGCCCCGTTGCCTGCCGCGGCAACCGATTGGTTAACCCCGGAAAGTTTGCAAATGATGCCCGCAAGTTGGATTGCTCGCTTGCACGAAGCCGCTGTTCAGGGGCGCGAAGGGCAAATTCTCACGTTGCTCCAGCAAATTCCAGCAACGCATAGTGACCTGGCACGGGCACTACAAACATTGACCCATGACTTTCGTTTTGGCGAAATTGCCGACCTGACTAAACTCCCGTAACAGTGACACCTTAGCTATGACATCTAAAAGTGGTTGGAAGCATTTACTACCAGTTCGTTTACTACCAGCGATAGTCACGTCTGGGTATCAGTCTCGTAACCGACGGTTCCCCACTCCCTGGTTGGCTGGCATGCTCTTGTTTATGGGACTGAGTTTGTTTGGGCTAACTGGCATGGCACAGCGCTCACTAACTGTACGCACTGACCGCTGGCTGTCAGTGCGCCAGGTGCAAGGGCAGGTTATTTACCAGCGGCGAGATGCTAACCGTCCTGCCCGCCGGGGCGATCGCCTACAATCCGTGGGAGACACCATTGTCACCGGGAAACAATCAATGACAACCCTGGAAGTGGATACGGGGGTAGGGTTTGTGCGTGTTGCCGAAAATACCGAATTGCGGGTGCGATCGCTCCAAATGGCACCCGACAACGGGCGAATTACCCATTTAGAAGTCCCGAAAGGTCAGGTGAAGCTGCAAGTCCGCCGTTTTACTCACCGTGGGTCTAGTTTAGAAATCCAGACACCGGCTGGTGTGAGTGCCGTCCGTGGTACCGAATTTGGCATCGGTGTCCAGCCTGACGGAAAGATGGGGGTGGCTACGCACAAAGGTGGGGTCGCAACAACAGCACAGGGACGCACTATATTAGTGTCGGCTGGGTTCCAAAATCTCACGATTCCTGGTGAAGCCCCCCTACCCGCTGTGCCACTGCGCGATAGCACCGCCTTGCGCTATCGCCTGGATCGTAAGATTGAGGCAGGTGTGCGGGGGGTGCGGTTAATCGGCCAGGTTGACCCGGTGAACGTGGTTTTGGTCGCAGATCAGCCCCAGGTGACTGACCGCAATGGGCAATTCAGTCTGCTGATTCCCGCCATTGCCATCCAATCACTTCAGGTAACCGTTGTGACGCCACTGGGACGGCGGCAGGTTCACAACCTGACAATTCGCCTATGAGATGGCATCTACGAGAATATGGCTGGCGGTTATTGCCCGGCGGCATAACAGCTCTGACGATCGCCCTGTTGCTAAAACTGGGCGCGTTTCAGTCATTGGAACAAATTGCTTATCGCTGGCTGTTTCAAAACCGGGGTGCCATCGGTTGGGATAAGCAGGTCGTTGTTGTGGCGATCGATGATGCCAGTATCAAACAGCTAGGGCGGTTTCCCTGGTCACGTCAGCAGTATGTGGGCTTTTTCAAGCGGTTAGCTGCCGCGCAATCAAATATCGTGGTGGTTGATTTACTTTGGACAGAGTCCAGCCCGGAGGATCGCCAATTAGCCCAGGCTATGAACCAGCATGGACAGGTGGTGTTGGCACAGGCATGGGATGAAACCGGCGTGCCTTTGCTACCAGTGCCAATGTTAGAAGAATCCGCCATTACAACCGGACATGTCTTAAAGCGGGAAGACACGGATGGGTTAGTTCGTCACATTGACTTACAAATTCAATCTCAACCCGCCTTGGGAATTGCGGCGATTCAGGCTGCTAATTTTGTCCAAACTCCCATTCCCCTGCCCCCACTGGATCAAACTATGTGGGTGAATTGGGTTGGGGCGGTGCGACAGCTACAACAATATTCCTTTGTTGATGTCGTGCAGGGAAAAATTCCCGTACAGGCATTTGATCACAAAATTGTGCTGCTGGGGGTAACGGCAACCGGTTTAGATCCACTGGTCACACCCTATGATCGCAACCCACCTGCCAGTAGTGTCCATCTGCACGCAACGGTGATCCAGAATTTGTTACAGCACAATGCTCTCCACCCCATTCAAGTGAACTGGGCACTTGTGCTGCTTCTAGGTGGTCCGGTTCTCAGTTGGCTCATGGCTAGTTGGGGGACGCGGCAGCAATTAATTGTGATCACTGGTTTATTTAGCGGTTGGGCCCTGGTCAGTCTATTGCTGTTTCAAACGAATCAGCTATTGCCGGTGGCTCCTCCTGTAACCCTATTCGCCATGACGGCAACGGCGGTCGCTTTGAGTGAGCGGTTGCGGGAAAACTATCTGCTCCGCCGCCAGATTGCCCAAATTTGGGATTACTATCGACAAGATTTGGTCATTAGTACCAGTGATACGTTCCATCCCCTGGTGCCGGTTCAAACCCAACAATTACCCCAACCAGAGGATACCCTGTTACGCGTGACCCAACTGGCAGCCCTGGCTGAGCAATTGGGGCGATCGCAATCGACTCAGGCCGCGATCGCCCGGACGTTGTGTGTAGGGCTCCTTGCCTCTGACCTGGATGGTACGGTCTGGTTTTGTAACCCGCTAGCAGCCGAATGGTTACAGATTAATGTTGGCAGCCATTTGAATGGGCAACTGACAACCTGGCTGACGGCGGAGCAATGGCAGTTCAGTCTGGAACATTTAAAGGCGGGTGTTGCATTAAAACACACTAATTTACAGCAGGGTGACAAATGGTTTGAAATGTCCTTGAATCCGCTCAGCTATCGCCAATCGCACCACCACGCCACTAACCAGTCAACCAGCGCCCCCCCGCCAGTCGACGGCTTTCTGCTGGTGTTAGAAGAGGTCACAGAGTACAAACGGGTAGAAGCCGAGCTCCAGCAAGCTAAGGAAATTGCCGTGCGCGAAGCGGCTCGCAGTAAAGCAGCCAGTCAGGCGAAAAGTGAATTTTTAGCCAACATTAGTCATGAATTGCGCACACCACTGAATATCATCCTTGGCTTTACCCAGGTGATGAGTCATGACGAGGCGTTGAATTCGGAACACCGGAAACATCTGGAAATTATTAACCGGAGCGGCCAGCACCTGCTCACCCTGATTAATGATGTGCTGGAAATGTCCAAAATTGAAGCAGGTCGTGCCCGCTTAAATAAAACTAGTTTTGATCTGCATTACCTCCTGAGCGATCTGGAAGACATGCTACGCATTAAGGCGGCCAGCAAAAACCTGAAACTGATCTTTGACCAGTCCCCTAATTTACCCCGCTACATCAGCACGGATGAAGGTAAATTACGCCAGATCTTGCTCAACCTATTGGGAAATGCGATCAAATTTACGGAGCAGGGTAGCGTGATATTACGGGTCAGTCGGGTGACCAGCATCCAGCTCCCGGTGCAGGAAGATCAGGCTGCTGACTGGAGTCCCACAGCTGATACCTGTTCGCTCCACTTTGCTGTCGAAGATACGGGGCCGGGTATTGCTCCCAGCGAAATTGAGAATCTGTTTCGTCCCTTTGTCCAAACCAAGACCGGCCAGCAAGCACAGGAGGGCACTGGTTTAGGGTTGGCAATCAGTCAGAAATTCATTCACCTGATGGGCGGGGAGATTACGATTGACAGTGTGGTGGGTCAGGGTTGCACGTTTCGGTTTCATATTCAGGCTGAATGTGCCTCCGAACAGGATGTTTCCATCACCCTATCAGTGGGTCGGGTGGTTGCTCTGGTGCCAGGACAACCCACCTATCGGATTCTGATTATGGAAGACCGCCATGAAAACAGCCAATTTTTGCTCAAGTTATTAATGCCACTGGGGTTTGCTGTGCGGGAAGCGAAAAATGGACAGGATGGCCTGGCGATCTGGAAAGAGTGGCACCCCCATCTGGTTCTGATGGATCTGCATATGCCAGTTATGGATGGTTACACGGCAACGCGCCAATTGCGATCGCTGGAACGATTAGCCAGAACCCCCCACTCCCGCACCATCATTATTGCCTTGACGGCCAATGTGTTTGAGGAAACAAAAGCTTCAGTCACAGCGATCGGGTGTGATGACTTTCTCAGTAAACCTGTTCAAGTATCGCTGTTGCTCGCCAAATTTAGCGAATATCTAGGAGTACGGTATGTCTATGAGCATAGCCAGAGCCAACCGGAGCCCGACCATCTCTTGCCCTCGGCAAAACTTGCCCCAGCCTCAACCCACTATCATTTAAGCCAAATGCCAACTACCTGGATTACCCGTCTCCATTGGGCCGCTGTTAAAGGTAGGGATCGTCAGATTCTCCAACTGATTCAGCAAATTCCACTCGCCCAGGCTGAACTGGCCCGCCAACTCAATGATTGGACATATAGTTTCCAGTTTGACGAAATTATCAACCTGACGCAGCGATTCATTGAATAATGCCACCTGCCAACATAGCATTTGCTAACCGTATTTTGAGATAGGTCGGTTTTTACTCAAATGCAGCGTCCGGCAAATGTGTCTAACCGTCTCTGTGAAACCGATCCATTCGATTTGCAATCGTTTTTCTTGTAATCCCCATCCTC
>CAZGDE010000456.1:0-5500 GCA_964524315.1 uncultured bacterium | reverse complement strand
GATTGGAATAGATACATTGGCCGCTGACATCCAGTAAAAAGATGCCTACCGGCGAACAGGCACTCAGGCTTCGAAAGCGTTCTTCACTTTGACGTAGTTCGGTGTTGATAGCGGCCAGTTGGCGGGACTGTTGCTCGACCTCAGCCCGTTTCTGGAACAGTTCCACAAAGACAGACACTTTCGAAGTGAGAACGACCGGATCAATGGGCTTAAACAAGTAATCGACCGCCCCCAGGGTGTAACCCTTAAAAACAAAATCGTCATTTGTGCTGAGGGCGGTGACAAAAATGATCGGCGTATTGCGCGATCGCTCCCGTTGGCGAATCAGCGTAGCCGTTTCAAAGCCATCCATCTGCGGCATTTGCACATCTAACAGGATGACGGCAAAGTCCCGTTCTAACAGGCACCGTAAGGCTTCCTCACCAGAATTTGCCCGTACCAGATTTTGCCCCAGTTTTTCTAGAACAGTTTCTAAAACTAGCAAGTTTTCGGGATGGTCATCGACTAAGAGGATGTTCGCTTTCGGCACGGACGGCATGGTGAAAGAAGTAGGGAGTGGCAGGTGGGAAACTGAGGAGGTGGAATGATGGCAGGCTGGGACTCATTTCGCACCCTCCCATCATTCCCATTTTTGCTACTGATACAGCCACACTCGCAGTAACGAGAGCAGTTGCTCAACGTCAACGGGTTTGGTGATGTAGCTGGATGCGCCGGCTTCCAGGCATTGCTCGCGATCTCCTTTCATGGCCTTAGCCGTGAGGGCGATAATGGGCAGGGTTTTGAACAGTTCCTGGTTCCGAATGGCCCGCATCGTTTCAAACCCATCCATTCCCGGCATCATCACATCCATCAGCACAATGTCGATGTCAGGATTGGCTTGCAGGGTATTGATACCATCTCTACCATTTTCGGCATAAAGAACCTGCATCTGGTAGCGTTCCAACATGCTGGTGAGCGCAAAGATATTCCGCATGTCGTCATCGACGATGAGTACCTTCTTATTGGTCAACGCCGGGTCATTTTGTTGTTGCTGCTCCAGAATTTGGCGCGTTGATTCGGGCAAGTTTTCCTGGACACGGTGGAGGAACAGAGCAGTCTCGTCGAGGAGATGGGCAGGCGATCGCACATTCTTCACGGGAATTATCTCTGCCAATCGGCGCAGTTCCAGTTCATCCTGCTGGCTGAGTTCGGTTTCCCCATAAACGATGATGGGTGGCGGTGCAAAGCCGTTCGTGCCGCCTAAGCGAATTTGTTCGATCAGTTGCAGGCCACTCATGTCGGGTAATCCCAAATTGAGAACGATACAGTCGTACTGTTTGCTTTGCAGGGCAGCCAGGGCTTCGGCACCGCTACCGACAACCGTACTCGCCACATCCCCATTACCGACCAGGTTCAAAATCGTCTGTTGCTGGATAGTGTCAACATCAACGACCAGCAGGTTTTTGACGGATCGTTCGACAAATTCCTTAATCACACTCAGGGCATTGGTTAATGCCTCGTTGCTGATGGGTTTTTGCTGATAGGCGATCGCGCCCTGTTGCAGGCTGCGGTGTAACCCTTCTTCGACGGACATGATGTGAACGGGAATATGGCGCACATGGGGATCATGCTTGAGTCGGTCTAACACCATCCAACCATCCAGAATGGGCAGGCGAATGTCGAGAATAATGGCGGTGGGTTTAAACTCCCGTGCCATTGTTAACCCCACATCGCCGCGAGTGGCAATCAGTCCTTTGAACCCTTGCTGGCGTACCATGTCGAGCAGGATACGGGCAAAGTTTACGTCGTCCTCAATGATGAGCAGGCTGCGATCGCCGGGGGTCAGGTGGTCGCGATCATCCTCTAGATCATTCTCCAGGAGCAAGGTGGCACTCTGGGACTGGGGCGAATAGATGATGGGTGCCTGGTTGAAGGACGAATCGAGCGGTTGCCGGAACAGGGTAATACCATCCCGCACCCGTGCCGTTTCGAACGACACATAGGCTTGCGGCAGATAAAGGGTGAAGGTGCTACCCTTGCCCAGTTCACTGGTGAGGCGGATTTCGCCACCCAGAAGTTGGGCAATTTCACGGCTGATCGACAGCCCCAACCCGGTGCCACCGTACTTGCGGGAGGTGGTGCCATCCGCCTGCTGGAATGCCTCGAAAATGACCTGTTGTTTTTCGGTAGCGATGCCAATGCCAGTATCACTGACGGCAAAGGCAATGACCGTATCGGCCCGGTTCAGAATTTCGTGTTCGGTACTCCAACCACTGGTGGCAATGCTGACATTGAGGCTGACCTGTCCCTGTTCTGTGAACTTAAAGGCATTGGCCAGCAGGTTCTTCAACACCTGTTGCAGGCGTTTTGAGTCGGTGTAGATGGCACGGGGCAGTTTGTCGTCAAATTGAACGGCGAAATCCAGTTTCTTGTCGATCGCCACCTGGCGGAAGGTGCGATCCATATAGTTCCGCAGATCCACGAAGAGGGTCTGGTCAATTTCGACCGACATCGTACCCGACTCGATCTTCGCCAGATCCAGGATGTCGTTAATCAACGAGAGCAAATCATTCCCGGCGGAGTAAATGGTGCGGGCGTGTTCAACCTGCTTGCCACTGAGATTGCCATCGTTGTTCTCGCTCAGCAGTCGCGCCAGGATCAGCAGACTGTTGAGCGGTGTCCGCAACTCGTGGGACATATTCGCCAGGAATTGCGACTTGTACTTGGAGGTAAGTGCCAGTTGTCCGGCTTTTTCTTCCAACGATTGCCGTGCCTGTTCGATTTCCTGGTTCTTGCGTTCCACCTCGCGGTTTTGCAATGCCAGCAGTTCGGCTTTTTCTTCCAGTTCTTCGTTGGTCTGTTGTAATTGCTCCTGTTGTTTCTTCAGCAGTTCTTCCGATGCCTTGAGGGACTGCGCCTGTTGTTCCAGTCGCTTATTGGTTTCGGTTAGTTCTTTCTGCTGGGTTTGCAGTTCTTCCGCGAGGGATTGGGACTGTTTCAGCAGTTCCTCCGTTCGCATACTGGCGGCGATGGTGTTTAACACGATCGCGATACTTTCCGTCAGTTGGTCAAAGAACGTCAGGTGAATTTCACTGAAGCGGCGGAAGGATGCCAGTTCGATAACCGCTGTTACCTGTCCTTCAAACAATACGGGCAGAACAACCACATTCAATGGCGTGGCTTCACCCAGACCGGAACTGATCTTGATGTAATCGTTCGGTACTTCACTCAGCAGAATCCGCTCTTTCTCCAGCGCACACTGACCAACCAGCCCCTCACCCAGATGGAACCGATTCGCCAGGTGTTTCCGCTCCCGGTAGGCGTAGGTGCTGAGTAGTTTCAGGTAAGGTTGGTGCATCTCGCCCGCTTCCATCAGGTAGAACACCCCATGCTGGGCTGATACCAGGGGAGCCAGTTCCGACAGGATGAGCTTGGAAACGGTTTCCAGGTCGCGCTGACCCTGCAACATGCGGGTAAACTTCGCCAGGTTGGTCTTGAGCCAGTCTTGCTCAGTGTTCTTCTGGGTCGTTTCGCGCAGGTTGGCAATCATCTGGTTGATGTTGTCCTTCAGGACTGCCACCTCCCCTTCTGCCTCCACCGCGATGGATCGGGTCAGGTCGCCCTTGGTTACTGCCGTTGCTACTTCGGCGATCGCCCGGAGCTGGGTAGTGAGCGTGGCGGCCAGTTCGTTCACGTTGTCCGTCAGGTGTCGCCACGTTCCCGATGCACCGGGCACCTTCGCCTGACCGCCCAGTTTTCCTTCAATCCCCACCTCGCGGGCAACGGTCGTTACCTGGTCGGCAAAGGTTGCCAGCGTGTCAATCATCTCGTTGATCGTGTCTGCCAGGGTTTCGATTTCCCCCTTTGCCTCCAGCATCAACTTCCGCTTCAGGTCACCGTTTGCCACCGCCGTCACCACTTTCGCGATGCCTCGGACCTGTGCCGTCAGGTTACTGGCCATGAAGTTCACGTTGTCCGTCAAATCCTTCCAGACACCCGCAACCCCCATCACATTTGCCTGACCACCCAGTTTCCCTTCGGTGCCCACTTCCCGCGCCACCCTGGTTACCTCAGACGCAAAGGAGTTGAGCTGGTCCACCATCGTATTGATCGTGTTTTTCAGGTCAAGAATTTCGCCCTTCACATCCACCGTAATCTGTTTGGACAGGTCGCCATTTGCCACCGCCTTCGTCACCTCGGCGATGTTCCGCACCTGGGCGGTCAGGTTGCCTGCCATCGAGTTCACGTTGTCTGTCAGATCCTTCCAGGTACCGGCAACCCCCCTCACATACGCCTGCACACCCAGTTTTCCTTCCGTTCCCACCTCGCGGGCCACCCGGGTTACCTCAGAGGCGAAGGAACTGAGCTGGTCCACCATCGTATTGATCGTGTTTTTCAGCTCCAAGATCTCGCCTTTTACGTCCACCGTGATCTTCTTGGACAAGTCGCCATTAGCTACGGCGGTTGTCACTGCGGCGATGTTCCGTACCTGGGCCGTTAGGGAGCCTGCCATGAAGTTCACGGAATCCGTCAGGTCTTTCCAGGTGCCCGCTACACCCTTCACATCTGCCTGCACACCCAGTTTCCCTTCGGAACCCACTTCCCGTGCCACCTTCGTTACTTCAGAAGCAAAGGCACTAAGCTGGTCCACCATGATGTTGATGGTGTTCTTCAGTTCGAGAATTTCACCCTTCACCTGTACCGTGATTTTCTTCGAGAGGTCGCCATTCGCGATCGCCGTTGCCACCTCTGCAATGTTCCGCACCTGCCCCGTCAGGTTACTCGCCATGGAGTTCACATTATCGGTCAGATCCTTCCAGGTACCCGCCACACCTCGCACTTCCGCCTGCACACCCAGTTTTCCTTCCGTTCCCACCTCGCGGGCAACCCGTGTTACCTCCGAGGCGAAGGAACTGAGCTGATCCACCATCGTATTGATCGTGTTCTTCAGTTCCAGAATTTCGCCTTTGACGTCTACCGTAATCTTCTTGGAAAGGTCGCCATTGGCCACTGCGGTCGTCACCTCGGCAATATTCCGCACCTGGGCGGTCAGGTTGCCTGCCATCGAGTTCACGGAGTCGGTCAGGTCTTTCCAGGTACCCGCGACCCCCGGCACCTGCGCCTGCACACCCAGTTTTCCTTCCGTTCCCACCTCCCGCGCGACCCGCGTTACCTCAGACGCGAAGGAGTTGAGCTGGTCCACCATGATGTTGATGGTGTTTTTCAGCTCCAAGATCTCGCCCTTGACGTCTACCGTAATCTTCTTGGAGAGGTCGCCATTGGCTACCGCTGTCGTCACTTCCGCGATGTTCCGGACCTGGGCGGTCAGCGAACCTGCCATGAAGTTCACCGAGTCGGTCAGGTCTTTCCAGGTTCCGGCAACGCCCCGCACCTCTGCCTGACCACCCAGTTTCCCTTCTGCGCCTACTTCCCGCGCGACCCGCGTTACCTCTGAGGCGAAGGAGTTGAGCTGGTCCACCATGATGTTGATGGTGTTTTTCAGCTCCAGAATTTCACCCCG
>CAZGDE010000455.1:0-5552 GCA_964524315.1 uncultured bacterium | reverse complement strand
TCAACACAAACTCCTGGTTATTTTTGGAGCCAATGTTGATGCCCTCTTTGTGGCGGTGATTCCACCCAAACACAAGCGTTCCCACACGATGTTGTAAGCACCAGTTCAGGACAAACCGTGCGGCTTTGTTCACCGCATCGCGCATCTGGCGATTCCTCTTGTCAGTGATCGATGCCAGTTCAGGCGACCAGAAGCCTTGTGGCTGACCTTTTTTCAGGGTGGCAACTCGCTTGTTGTACCACTGGTTCCAGGACTTAACCTTCCTGCCATTCACAATGAATGACTTGCCGACATTGCTGACGCAGGTTAGCCAGTTGTTCAGCCCTGGATCAATGCCAAGCACGCTGTTGAAATCAACATCCGCTTGATAGCTCTGCTGCTGATAAATGTATTCAGCGTAAAACTCGCTATTGCGGGGCAAGATGCGAACCTCGATTACCTGCTGGTTTGAATGCCTGCACATCCCGGAGTCCATAGTTCACAAAGCCTCAACGCAATTGAAGCTTATCAATGAACTCAATCCGGTCATCACCGGATGGTCAAATTACTACTCCACAGTGGTCAGCAGTCAAAACTACTTAAAGCTAGATGACTGGCTGTACCATCTCCGTAGGAGATGGGCAGAACACAGACACCCCCTTAAAGTCAGTACTGGATCTCAGATAAATACTGGCTTATCGACAAAGGGGGTAGATGGAAGTTCGCAGCCAGAAACCCAGACTCAATCAATAAGATTGCCAAACACAAGGAAACTCTATCGAGAGACACGTTAAGGTGCAAGGCAGTCGTAGCCCATATCACGGGGATTGGGTGTACTGGAGTTCGCGCATGGGACGACATCCAGAAGTCAATGGGAGAGTGGCAACACTCCTCAAACGACAAAAAGGAAAATACTCGGAATGCAACTTGTTCTTCAAGGAAGGAGACATTTTAGAGATAGATCATAGGGTTCCTCGCTCACAAGGCGGCAAGGATGAATACATCAACCTCTAACTCCTTCATCAACATTGCCGCGGCACAAAAACCGCAAACGATAATCATCTAGGGCTTTGTAAGGTATGCATGAAAAGCACCAAGATATTGAGGATCCGTGTGAAGCCAAAGTTGCAAGCACGGTTTTGAAGACCAACGGGACTGGTGACAGTCTCGCTGAGTTTAATCAAATTATCGTCCAGTTTTTGGACAAAATCTCAGACGAGTGATGAAGCGGATCAGTCTTGCAGGGAGTCGTCCATTCTAAGTCCTTGAAACTCTAATGGGAAACAGTGCGGATATCACAAACTAATTCATCAATTCTTTCGTGGGTGGTATCCCAGGAACAGACAAATCGTACTCCTCCAACTCCAATAAAGTTATAGAATTTCCAACCTTTCTTGTGCAAATGGGTTGCGATGTGCTCAGGAAGTTTGACAAAAATTGTATTTGTCTGTCTGGGAAACATCAATTCAATCACTTCAATTTGAAGCAACTGTTGTTCTAGATAGGCGGCACATTGGTTAGCATGGTGAGCGTTAGATAGCCATGCTCCAGTCTCTAATAGACCCAACCAGGGAGCAGCAATAAACCGCAATTTGGAAGCTAACTGCCCCGCCTGCTTACATCGGTAAGCAAAGTCTTCTGCTAACGCTTTGTTAAAGAACAGTATCGCTTCCCCATACGCCAATCCATTTTTTGTGCCACTAAAACATAAGACATCAATGCCGATTTTCCAACTGAGTTCAGCAGGCGATTTGTTCATTGCAGCAACGGCATTGGCAAAGCGGGCACCATCCATATGAACTTTGAGTTGGTAATGTTGAGCGATCGCCCCAATCGCGGCAAGCTCATCTAGCTGGTATAGCGTTCCCAGTTCAGTTGCTTGGGTAATGCTAACGGCTTCTGGCTTGGGGTAGTGAATGTCCGATCGTCGAGTTACCAGAGACTCAATAGCTTCTGGTGTCAATTTTCCTTGTTCGCCTCTAGCAAGTAGCAATTTTGCGCCATTTGAAAAGAACTCTGGTGCGCCACACTCATCCGTTTCAATATGAGCCAGCTCATGACAGATGACGCTGTGATAGGACTGACACAGGGCTGCTAGAGCAAGTCCATTAGCTGCTGTGCCATTAAAAACAAAAAAGACCTCACAATCTGTCTCAAATAGTTCACGGAAGCGATCGGCAGCAAGTTCGGTCCAGCCATCATTTCCATAGGCAGTCGCACTACCGTGATTTGCTTTTAGCAGGTACTCCAGTGCTTCGGGGCAAACGCCTGAATAGTTATCGCTGGCAAATTGTTCTAACTGTGCTGCCGGAAACATCGTTCGTGATTTGCTACTGGGATGTAGGGCAAAACTTTACTTTTGTTCATTCTAAACAAAGGTAAAGCTCTGCCCTATATATATTAAAGTACATAAAAGCGATCGATTTACCGTATTTTATAAAGGCAATATTATATTCTCTTCTTCTCAAACAATCAGCAGCGACCATTTTATTGACGCTAATAGGGTTCCTGATATGGCAGTTTCTGATTCTCCTACAACGATCGCTATCATTGGTTCTGGCTTCAGCGGCTCTCTCGTAGCTACTCACATTTTGAAGGCAGCCCCCCGACCGTTGTTAATTAAGCTGATCGAGTGTCGCCATGAAATCGGCAAGGGTGTTGCCTACAGCACTAATACTTTGAGTCATCTGTTGAATGTATCCGCAGGCAAGATGAGTGCCTTTCCCGGCGATCCGGGGCATTTGTTGCGTTGGCTGAATTACAACCAAAACGAACTGGCAACATTTCTACCCAAAGATCTTAATGCTAGTACCTTTATTCCTCGCCAAATCTATGGGGTATATATCCAATCGATTTTGGAAGAAGCAGAAGCCACTGCATCCAGTAACATTCGATTAGAGCGTGTAACGGATGAAGTTGTTGCCATCGAACCGGAGGGCAAGGGGGCGATCGTTTCATTGCGGAGTAGCCGAGCTTTTACGGCAGACAGGATTGTGCTGGCGTTAGGAAACGCACCCGTTGAGCCAACAGCATCGCCATCAGAAGACGACACCGATAACTTTTGCCTGCGTCATGCCTGGTCTGTGGATGCGTTAGCTGACCTTGAACCCGATGATCCGGTGCTGCTCATTGGTACTGGATTAACAATGGTAGATATGGTGGTGTCGCTTCACGATCGCAAGCACCGGGGCAAAATCTATGCTGTGTCCCGTAGAGGTTTGGCTCCTTTGCCGCATCAATCCACCAAACCCTACCCTGCCTTCCTGACTCCAGACAATGCCCCCAAAACAATTAGAGGGTTGCTGCAACGAATTCGGAGTGAAACCAAACTAGCCGCAGAACAGGGATACGATTGGCGATCTGTGAGTGATTCTTTGCGTCCCATTACCCAACAACTCTGGCAACAACTACCCCGACGAGAACAGCGACGATTTCTGCGTCACGTCACTCCTTATTGGGATGTGCATCGCCACCGAATTGCCCCTCAAATTGGTGAAATCATTCAATCGATGCGAGATTCTGGGCAACTCACCATTACTGCTGGACGCATTCAGAGCTACCAGACAACTCCTGAAAAGGTTGCGGTGATGGTTTGCCAGCGTCAAACCAAGAATCAACTTGTTTTCCATGTTAGTCGGGTTGTTAATTGCACTGGCGTTGATGCCGATTATCGTCGATCGTCTCAACCCCTCATTACTAACCTGCGTGACCGGGGATTAATTCGTCCTAATGATATCGGGTTGGGAATGGATACAGTGAACGATGGAACAGTAATCGACGCTCAAGGAAACCGTTCCACTTTGTTGTTTACCCTGGGTACTCCGCGAAAAGGTAATTTATGGGAAACGATCGCAGTTCCAGAACTGCGAGAACAGGCGCAGACATTAGCGACAACCGTTTTGCAGTCATTGCCGTTGCGGGTGCGACCCGTTCCACCCCTTTCTCGTTCCACAACTTTCCCCCGTTCAGTAGAACAGGACTGCGGCGAACCTTGTCCTGAAATTCCTGCCTCAACGCTATTGTTTCGTCAATTCTTTGACCCAGAATCCAGTACCTACACTTATTTGATTGCAGACAGTCAAACAAAAGATGCGGTACTTGTAGACACGGTATTAGAACAGGTTGATCGCGATTTACAAGTGCTGAATGATTTGGATTTGACGCTTCGCTACTGTTTGGAAACTCACATTCATGCCGACCACATTACCGGAGCGGGTAAACTGAGGCAGCAAACAGGTTGCCGTGTCTTGGTTCCCCAAAATGCGACGGCTCGTTCTGCCGATCACTCCCTTGCCGATCGCGAAATCTTAGCGGTGGGTTCAGTACGGATTGAGGCGATCGCAACACCAGGGCACACCAACAGCCATATGGCTTATCTGATCAATAACATTCACCTGTTAACGGGTGATGCCTTATTAATTCGAGGATGTGGACGCACGGATTTGCAATCAGGCGATGCAGGAACATTGTTTGATATGGTGACACAGCGATTATTCACCCTACCGGAAAGTACGCTAGTTTATCCCGCCCATGACTATAAAGTACGCACCGTTTCCACAATTGGCGAAGAAAAACGGTTAAATCCTCGCTTCGCAGATCGTAGCCGTGAGCAATTCATTACGATCATGAACCATTTGGGATTAAGTTATCCCAAGAAGATGAATCAGGCAGTTCCTGCCAATGAGCATTGTGGTGATTTTATTCCCCAAACGGGTCTGACCAATGATTCTGGTGAAGAAATTGAGGCTGAACGTATCAGGGTAGAACAAACAATTACGACGAATGCAGAAATCTATGAAAACTATTTTGCCATGTATATTTAATCTGATTTAGCAACTGGTATAGCAATGAAGTATGAAAGCTATTTTGAAGTAGAAATGCTTAGTTAGCTGACATGCTGATTAGCAGAATCAGAAGTGTTTACCTTTGGCTATTTCTTTAGCCGTATGTTTGCATTGATTCACAAAAATTCAAACGATGTGAGCATTTGAACTGAGTAGCCACTTGCATTATGAACACTCTATCTGTACTATTGAACAGTGAAAACACGGTAACCCTATTGAGAAACCGTAGAAAAAAGAGGTATGGCATTAACACGGCGGGGGTTTTTCGCGGTATCCATTGGAACACTGACATACGTTACGATTAAAGCGCTGAACCACAATTGGGCAGTAGCAGCAGAGTCTCGATTGGCGGCATCAGGTGGCAGCGATCGAGTCTTTATTTGCAACGAAGATTCCAATACGCTGTCGGTCATCAACCCCTTCACTAACCAGGTAGACACCACCATTAACCTCACCAGCTTTGATGAAGATCCTCGCCCACCCTTCCGGTTCGTTACAGGTGGCACTATTCCCACCCATGCTGCAATGGTGACAAAGTATGAGGTTCCTTCTTTTCGTTGCTGTGTCTGCTGACATGATCAGGCACAGCCAGAGCATCAAACAGGAAATTACTGGCTTGATACACCGTGCCCACATGCCCCTCATGCAGGTCGCTGTAGGACAGGATGAGCTGCAAGTTATAGAGCCTATTTGACATCTTGAGGAGAGGCTGCAAGCCGCTTAATCATT
>CAZGDE010000454.1:0-5639 GCA_964524315.1 uncultured bacterium | reverse complement strand
GTATGCAGCCTGACCACCGGGAATATAGATTCCAGCCCGATCAACCGGCGTGTAGCGCTTGCCCAGGACGACCTCATCCTCGGCAAAATGAACCCAACTTTTGGGGACCCGCTGCCGATGGAATGCTTCAATATTGCGGCACGCTAACCGAATCGCGTTTAGTAGTTCCTTAGAAACCTGTTGATACGCCGCATCAAGTTCTGAACCATTGACCCGCAACTCATCCGATTTGAGAGTTACCCGATCAAATTCAGAAGTGTAATGTAACAGTGCTTTATCGCCTTGGCGTTTGACCGCCTGTAGCACTTCCCGCACCGTTGCTTCCTTATGAACGACCTGATCATCGTGGGTGCGATCGCAGATCCGTCGCAGTTCCGTTCGTGCCTCAGCCCGCTGAGTAATGATTCGCAGCATGGAGTAGGAATGCCAGTCTTAAAAAGAGTTGCCCAGTCGAGCACAGAATAATTGCCCATCCCGACAGCTTAAATATGTCAGATGCACCTGTACTCGTTACACTCTAGCTTAACCTGGATTTTCGCAGGATCACGTAATTGACCAAAGTAGATGCTATAGTTATTTATCTGGCATTCGATACGTTTGCCTAACGTGCTTCGATAGATTAGTCTAATAGATTGTAGAGTTTTCCGAGATTTGCCGTGGCTAATATTAAGTCTGCCATCAAGCGGGTAGAGATCGCCGAGCGCAACCGCTTGCGTAATAAGAGTTATAAGTCAGCCGTAAGAACGCTGATGAAGAAGTGCTTTGCAGCCGTGAACGGTTACGCTGCGAACCCCACTCCTGAACAAATGGAAGTTGTGCAACAAAGCATGGCATCTGCTTACAGCAAAATTGACAAAGCTGTGAAGCGGGGTGCCCTCCACGCCAATACGGGTGCCCGTAAAAAGTCTCGCTTGGCACGGGCTTTGAAGCAACATGATGGGTCAGCAGCAGTTGCATCCTAAGAATTAGGTTTCAGGTTTGAGGCGTTGGATACACCCTGTGTTTTCTTTACGCCTGTTCCCTAGTCTTTGGATGCTATGCAGTTGATTGATACCCACGTTCATATCAACTTTGATGTGTTCCAGTCCGACCTGGAACACGTTTCGCGTCGTTGGCGAGATGCCGGTGTTGTGCGGCTTGTCCATTCATGTGTCGAGCCCTCCGAGTTTGATGGCATTCGAGCATTGGCAGATCGCTTTCCGGAGCTGTTTTTTGCCGTTGGTTTACATCCTTTAGATGTAGCGGAACGGTGGTCAGAAAGCACGTCAACGGAGATCCATCAGTTGGCAATATCTGATCCCAGGGTCGTGGCCATTGGCGAAACGGGTTTAGACTTTTTCAAGGCAACCAATCACGAACAGCAACGGCAAGCATTGACTGATCAATTGAAGATTGCCCAGGCATTAGACTTACCAGTGATTATCCACTGTCGTGATGCTGCGCCTGCCATGGCGGAATTGTTGCAGCGCTTCTGGCAAGAACGGGGCCCAGTGCGTGGTGTAATGCATTGCTGGACTGGAACACCCGAGGAAACTCAGTGGTTTTTAGATCTAGGTTTCTACATCAGCTTTAGTGGTGTTGTCACATTTAAAAATGCAACTCAGGTTCAGGCAGCAGCAGCAATGGTGCCTGCCGATCGCCTACTAGTTGAGACTGACTGCCCCTTTCTCTCACCCGTACCCAAGCGAGGTGAAAAACGAAACGAGCCATCCTATGTATACTTCGTGGCTCAGCACCTTGCTCAATTGCGTCAGGTGGAATTTTCCCGGCTCGCTATGCAAACGACCCAAAATGCCTGCACTTTGTTTAAGCTGCCAGTCCCCGAAGCATCCCAAATAACAGAAGTACTTGAGGGATCTTTCAGCGGGTAGTCTTGACTGATTTGGATATTTTTGATAGAGATGGCAGCAAAATTAAGAATTCTTACGTCATAATGAGTAGGAGTGTCACTAGATGAACGAGTCCCCCATCCCATTGGTTCTCTGCCATGACTATTTAACTTATCGCTGTTCTAACAGTCGCCACTTTATGCTTTAGTGACTTGTTTGATCATTAGGCTGACATCTGGGGTACATAATTAACCGATGCAAGGAATTCAACCGAACTATCGACAGTCACCCTGGAGCGTCACCGATTATTCCAAACTGAATATTTTTTTACTTGGGTTCTAGTCAGAATCCAGGGCTTTTGTATTGACTTAAGCGTACAAAATCTGTAAAATCTGGGATTCGCGCTGGGCGTGACCCTTCTGAAGGAGACGCATGACTGAGCAGACCTACAATACACCCGCCTTCACTCTACCAGACCTTGTCGAGATTCAGCGGGCTAGCTTTCGCTGGTTCCTTGAGGAAGGATTAATTGAAGAACTCGATAGCTTCTCACCAATTACGGATTACACGGGTAAGTTAGAGCTTCACTTTTTAGGTAAAGACTACAAGCTGAAACGCCCTAAATATGATGTAGATGAAGCGAAGCGGCGGGATAGTACCTATGCTGTGCAAATGTATGTGCCAACCCGTTTGGTGAACAAAGAAACGGGTGAAATTAAGGAACAGGAAGTCTTCATTGGCGATCTCCCCTTAATGACCGATCGCGGTACTTTTATCATCAACGGTGCTGAACGGGTAATTGTCAATCAGATTGTGCGTAGCCCTGGTGTGTACTACAAGTCCGAAACCGATAAAAACGGGCGGCGCACCTATAACGCGAGTTTGATACCGAACCGGGGCGCGTGGTTGAAATTTGAAACAGATAAGAATGATCTGGTCTGGGTTCGTATTGATAAAACTCGTAAACTGTCTGCTCAAGTGCTATTAAAGGCACTCGGTCTGAGTGATGGTGAAATCTTTGATGCCCTGCGGCATCCGGAGTATTTCCAAAAAACCATTGAAAAAGAAGGACAGTTTGGCGAGGAAGAAGCGCTCATGGAGCTTTACCGGAAGCTGCGTCCGGGTGAACCACCAACCGTATCTGGTGGGCAACAGCTGCTTGACTCTCGCTTCTTTGATCCCAAACGCTATGACCTGGGTAAGGTAGGTCGGTATAAGCTCAATCGCAAGCTGCGTTTGAATGTACCCGAAGGTACGCGCGTATTAACTCCCCAGGATATTCTGGCGGCGATCGACTATTTGATCAATCTGGAATTTGACATCGGCAACGTTGATGACATTGACCACCTGGGTAATCGCCGGGTGCGATCAGTGGGTGAATTGCTGCAAAACCAGGTACGGGTTGGGCTCAACCGTCTAGAGCGCATCATCCGGGAACGGATGACCGTTTCCGATGCCGATGCTCTTACGCCAGCATCTCTGGTTAACCCCAAACCCCTAGTTGCAGCCATTAAAGAGTTTTTTGGTTCGTCCCAGTTGTCTCAGTTCATGGATCAAACCAATCCACTGGCAGAACTGACC
This sequence comes from uncultured bacterium, assembly GCA_964524315.1. GTDB lineage: Bacteria > Cyanobacteriota > Cyanobacteriia > Leptolyngbyales > Leptolyngbyaceae > CAZGDE01. Next base: position 2,229 of record CAZGDE010000454.1, on the reverse strand, counting down.
CACAAACGTCGTCTCAGCGCCCTTGGCCCTGGTGGTCTCACCCGTGAACGGGCAGGCTTCGCTGTACGGGATATTCACCCGTCCCACTATGGGCGGATTTGTCCTATTGAGACACCGGAAGGCCCGAACGCTGGGTTAATCGGCTCCCTCGCAACCCATGCGCGTGTGAATGCCTATGGCTTCATCGAAACACCGTTCTATAAGGTAGAAAACGGGCGCGTGCGTAAGGACTTGCCACCTCTTTATATGACTGCCGATGAAGAGGACGATTTGCGCGTTGCACCGGGCGATATCCCGATGGACGAGGAAGGCAAGATCCTCGGTGAACAGGTACCGGTGCGGTATCGGCAAGATTTCACCACCACCACCCCGACTGAAGTGGATTATGTGGCTGTCTCGCCCGTACAGATTATTTCAGTGGCAACGTCGCTCATTCCCTTCTTAGAACATGATGACGCGAACCGTGCGCTGATGGGGTCAAACATGCAACGGCAGGCAGTACCACTGCTACGTCCCGAGCGTCCCTTAGTTGGTACAGGATTAGAAGCACAGGCAGCCCGCGACTCCGGTATGGTAATCGTGAGCCGCACTGACGGAGAGGTCACTTATGTGGCGGCTGATCGCATCCGAGTTCGTGATCCCCAGGGTCGGGAAATTGAATATCAGGTGCAGAAGTATCAACGGTCAAACCAGGACACCTGTCTGAATCAACGGCCCATCGTTTTTATCGGTGACAAGGTTGTTACCGGTCAAATCCTGGCCGACGGTTCGGCAACGGAACAGGGTGAACTCGCGCTGGGTCAGAATATTCTCGTTGCTTACATGCCCTGGGAAGGCTACAACTACGAGGATGCCATTTTAATCAGCGAACGCCTGGTCTATGACGACGTCTACACTTCGATCCACATTGAGAAGTACGAAATTGAAGCACGTCAAACAAAGCTGGGCCCAGAAGAAATTACCCGCGAGATTCCGAACGTGGGGGAAGATGCCCTGCGGCAGTTGGATGAAACTGGCATTATTCGCATTGGTGCCTGGGTAGAAGCGGGCGACATCCTGGTTGGTAAAGTCACACCGAAGGGCGAGTCTGACCAGCCGCCAGAAGAGAAACTGCTGCGAGCTATTTTCGGTGAGAAAGCCAGAGATGTGCGTGACAACTCGCTGCGTGTGCCAAACGGTGAGAAGGGCCGTGTGCTGGATGTACGGGTCTTTACCCGTGAGCAAGGTGACGAACTCCCACCTGGTGCCAACATGGTTGTACGCGTCTATGTAGCGCAGAAACGTAAAATCCAGGTCGGTGACAAAATGGCTGGACGACACGGCAATAAAGGGATCATTTCCCGCATTCTGCCGTTGGAAGACATGCCCTACTTACCCGATGGTACTCCAGTTGATATCGTATTGAATCCGCTGGGTGTGCCTTCCCGGATGAACGTAGGTCAGGTGTATGAGTGTCTGCTAGCCTGGGCAGCAGAAAACCTGGGTGTTCGCTTTAAGGTGATTCCCTTTGACGAGATGCACGGGGAAGAAAAATCCCGCGAAACGGTTCATGGGAAACTCCGCGAATCACGGGACGAAACGCTGGAAGCCACCGATGGTGAGCGTGGTGGTTGGCTGTTCAATGAGGAAACTCCGGGCAAGATCCAGGTATTTGACGGTCGTACTGGCGAACCATTTGATCGCCCAGTTGCCATTGGTAAGGCATACATGCTGAAACTAGTACACCTGGTAGACGATAAAATTCACGCCCGTTCGACAGGTCCATACTCCCTGGTCACGCAACAGCCATTGGGTGGTAAAGCGCAACAGGGCGGACAGCGGTTCGGAGAAATGGAGGTGTGGGCACTGGAGGCATTTGGTGCCGCTTATACTTTGCAGGAGTTGCTCACTGTCAAGTCGGACGATATGCAAGGACGGAACGAAGCTCTGAATGCGATCGTCAAAGGCAAAGCAATTCCACGACCCGGTACCCCCGAATCGTTCAAGGTATTGATGCGCGAATTGCAATCGCTCTGCTTAGATGTGGCAGTTCATAAGCTCGATACCCGTGAAGACGGCACCAGTCGTGATACTGAGGTTGACCTGATGGCAGATGTGAATAGTCGTCGGGCTCCCTCTCGACCCACCTATGAATCCATTTCGCGGGATGAGATGGATGACAGCGATGAGTAGTTAGGGAAGCGGCAGGGGTAGCGGTCGTTGGTAAAGTTTCTGCTCTCCCTGCTGTTC
>CAZGDE010000453.1:0-5681 GCA_964524315.1 uncultured bacterium | reverse complement strand
CCGCATTGGGTGACACTGTATCGCCAGTTTTGATGCCTTCTAACCGCCCAATTGCAACGATATCACCTGCTGTAGCACTGGTCAGCCCTTGCTGTTGTTGTCCCATCAGGCGGTACAAGCCACCCACGCGAACACCATTCAGGTTCATCCCATCGGTCAGTGTTCCCTGCCAAACGCGCACCAGGGAGAGTTTACCGCCCTGAGGGGTGTAGTAGGTCTTGAGTACCTGTGCCATTGGAGACGCTCCGGCCAGTACGACCCCCCGGTTTTCTGCGGTGGTTTCCGGTTCCGGTGCTTCCCGCAGGAGCGCTTGTAAGAGGGGACGTACACCAAAGTCCTGGTCAGCCACACCAATAAAGACGGGTACGATCTGGTCTGCCCCCAACTCCATTTTGAGATCCTGGAGAATTTCTTCCTGGGGTGGCTCAATGTCTTCTAATAGCTCCTCCAGCAGATGATCGTCGAACTCTGCCAGGGTTTCCAGCATTTCGGTGCGGGCTGCTTTCTCCTGCTCTCGTAGCGTTTCTGGCAGGGGTACGGGGTCAGCCGGGGCACCAGGATGGTAGTGGTAGGCTTGCTCGGTCACCAGGTCAATAAAGCCAACGAGGTTTTCACCTCGACCAATTGGGTACTGGTGGGCGACTAAGGGGCGGCTAGAAACTTTTTTCAAGGCTAGCAGGACGTCGTTAAAGTCCACATCAGCCCGATCCATCTTGTTGATAAAAACTAAATGGGGAATTTGCCAATCATCCAAAAACTTGAACATGGGCGACAGGGTTAAGACCCGATCGGCCACGGGTTCACACACCACCACCACCGCATCTACACCAATCAAAGCGTTGTAGGTTTCCTGGGCAAGCTCGATCGAACCGGGACAATCCAAAAATGTAAAACGAACGCCGCCATACTCGGTACTGGCGGCGTTTACTTCAACACTCATTTGGCGATCGCGGGCTTCTGGCGCACTATCCCCCACGGTATTTTTATCCTGTACCCTACCCTTGCGGGTAACGGCTCCGGTGACGGATAGAATGCTTTCCAGTAAGGTGGTTTTACCGCTCAGGTAAGGACCCACGATCGCCACATTTCGGATACCCGACAATACTCTTTCGTTCATACGTTCCTCGCCAGCAATTTAGCTAAACGACGGGTGGCTAGCCAGAACGCGAAACGTTGCTCCTACCAACATACTCATTACCAACAAGGCTGCTGTTGTGGTGCGAATCCCACGGTTCTAGCCAGTCATGCTTGATCTAAAGTCACTTGTGTTTCGTCAGTCACTTTAGATTGCATACTTTGATTCTCGGTCGGGTCGAGATCTGTATTCTGAAAACTCCTGGTTCTTTTAAGAATGAGTTAAACAAAAATTAAGCAGCCTCTTGGGTGCTGCGGGCCAGGCTTCCGATCAATTATGTTTGGAGCATTTCTATCTATTTCTTGCGATGACCTGACCAACTAACGGGGGAGTGCGGGATCAAAATCCAGGCATAGACGACTGGATCTAAATTGAATCGAAAATCGATGTAACCATTTGTAACCCCTTCAGTGATAAGCTTATCGATGGCAATTTCAGATACATAACTGAATCACCATAGCTGAATCACCATAGCTGAATTGAGGAAGTAGGGCGTAAGCATGGTCACCACCGCAGAAAAAACAAGTATTGGTTACATTACACAGATCATTGGGCCAGTTGTTGACATCAAGTTTCCCAATGGCAGACTGCCTGAGATCTATGATGCTGTGAAGATCGAAGGACAAAACCCCGCCGGACAACAGATCTCTGTTACCTGCGAAGTGCAGCAACTCCTGGGCGATCGTCAGGTGCGGGCAGTTGCTATGAGCACCACCGATGGTCTGGTTCGGGGCATGGAGGTTGTTAATACAGGCGCACCCATCAGTGTGCCCGTTGGGACATCCACCCTCGGTCGGATTTTTAACGTTTTGGGCGAACCCGTAGATAACAAAGGTGATGTGGATCGTTCCACCACTATGCCCATTCACCGCGATGCTCCCAAGCTGACCGAACTGGAAACCAAACCCTCTGTGTTTGAAACCGGTATTAAAGTGGTAGACCTGCTGACCCCCTACCGTCGTGGTGGAAAAATCGGTCTGTTTGGCGGTGCTGGTGTTGGCAAAACCGTCATCATGATGGAGTTGATCAACAACATTGCAACTCAACATGGTGGCGTATCCGTATTCGGTGGGGTGGGTGAACGCACCCGTGAGGGAAATGACCTCTACAACGAAATGATTGAATCGGGTGTTATCGATAAGGAAAACCCCGCTAACTCGAAAATTGCTCTGGTTTACGGGCAGATGAACGAACCACCCGGTGCCCGGATGCGCGTGGGTCTGTCTGCTCTGACGATGGCGGAATATTTCCGCGATGTCAACAAACAGGACGTGTTGCTCTTTATTGACAACATCTTCCGGTTTGTGCAAGCCGGTTCCGAAGTGTCCGCACTGCTGGGACGGATGCCTTCTGCGGTAGGTTATCAGCCCACCCTCGGTACGGACGTTGGTGATTTGCAAGAGCGGATTACCTCTACCCTGGAGGGTTCCATTACCTCAATTCAGGCTGTTTATGTACCAGCGGACGACCTGACTGACCCCGCTCCTGCAACTACCTTTGCTCACCTGGACGGTACTACCGTACTGTCTCGGGGTCTGGCTTCTAAGGGGATTTATCCCGCAGTAGATCCGCTGGGTTCAACTTCCACCATGTTGCAACCCAATATCGTTGGTGATAAGCATTACAACGCGGCTCGGGCAGTGCAAGCAACCCTGCAACGTTACAAAGAGTTGCAGGACATCATCGCCATTCTGGGTCTGGATGAATTGTCGGAAGATGACCGTCTGACGGTTGCTCGCGCCCGTAAGGTAGAGCGTTTCCTGTCTCAACCGTTCTTCGTGGCAGAAGTATTTACCGGCTCTCCTGGTAAGTATGTCACCCTGGAGAAGACCATCGAAGGGTTCCAGCGAATTCTGTCAGGTGAACTGGATGATCTGCCAGAGCAGGCGTTCTACATGGTTGGCGATATCGAAGAAGCGATCGCTAAAGGTGAAAAGATCAAGGCTGAAGCGAAGTAAGGAAGTGCTGAGTGCTGGGTGCTGATAGGTGAGTCGCAAGCCTTCAATCAGCATTCAGCTCTGAGTCATCAGTACTGTGGAGAAGAATTATGACACTGACAGTTCGAGTCGTTGCTCCGGATAAAACTGTCTGGGATTCAGAAGCCGAAGAGGTTATTCTGCCCAGTACAACCGGGCAGCTGGGTATTCTCACGGGACATGCGCCACTTCTGACTGCCCTGGAGACAGGTGTCATGCGGGTAAGAACCGGCAAAAATTGGTTGCCGATCGCCCTCATGGGTGGCTTTGCTGAAGTTGAAAGCAACGAAGTCACTATCCTGGTTAATGGTGCGGAACGGGGTGATGTCATTAATAAGGAAGAAGCCCGTGCTGCCTATGCCGACGCGGAAGCGCGCTTGAATAAGGCAAATCAGAGCGATGATCGCTCTGCCAAAATTCAGGCAACCCAGGCATACAAACGTGCCCGTGCCCGTTTGCAAGCAGCTGGTGGGATGGTATAAATCCATCTTGCCAATTAATCTATCAATTACTGCCTGGGAGGACAAAAACCTTCCGGGCAGTTGTTGTTTATCGTAGTAATGTCTAGCTTTACTAAATCCAAAATCTAAAATCTTGTATGTTTAATGGGCCCGATGCTCGTCAGTTTGCCCCCGCGACCCAACGTAACCGGGAACCAATTTTGGCAGTGCTGTTAGAGGTGCTGCCGCCAACGGGGACAGTATTAGAAATATCCAGTGGCACCGGCGAACATGCTGTTTTTTTTGCACCACAGTTACAACCACGTCAGTGGCTACCTTCTGACCCCAACCCGATCGCTCGTGCCAGTATTGCAGCATGGCGCGCACACTCCCCTGCCGCAAATTTGCATCCGCCGATCGCCCTGGATGTGCAGGAGCCAATTTGGGCTGTCGAGGAGAATCCTCCCCTGGAAGCGATTCAGGCGATTGTGAACATCAATATGATTCACATTGCTCCCTGGCCTGCCTGTTTGGGTTTAATAGCAGGCGCACAAAGAATCCTGCCCGTGAGCGGGATTTTGTATTTGTATGGCCCCTTCCAGCAAAATGGTCGCCATACTGCACCCAGTAATGCGGCGTTTGATCAGAGTTTGCAGTTGCAAAACCCCGAATGGGGTGTGCGCCACCTGGAGGAAGTAGTTGCAGTTGCCGCATCGCATAATCTGGTGCTACGTCAGACGGTAGCTATGCCAGCGAACAACCTTTCTGTCGTGTTGCAAAAGCAGTCCTGACTTGTATCAACTGACTTGTATCAACTGTCATAGGTTTGGTGCAGGCGTTGGTTGAGTCAGTAATTTTTCTCTCCGTCCGTAACAGCGCCGATCGCTCTGTATCTAATTAAGGCCCCCCGCTGCAAATTTTGGCGTTCCAAGCCCTGATTGCTTACTGAACTCTACATCTATCAGGAGAGGCAGCAATGAATTATCTGGCAACAGTGGTAACGTTATTACGCGATCGCACAGAGTTTCTCGAAGAAATTCATCAGGGTAAGGGGATTAACCATAAAATCATTTCCCTCCTGGTTTCGAGTTCACTCTGTTTTGCGATTTATGGTGCCATCATTGGCGCATTTCATAGTCCATTGCAAGTAGCATCATCGGCAGTTAAACTGCCAGCTCTCTACCTAATTACCTTACTAGTGTGCTTACCGGCGCTTTATATTTTCAACGTTCTATTTGGTGCAAAACAAACAATTGGGCAACACTTCACCTATCTACTATCGGCCGTATCAGTGATTGCTATTCTGTTATGTGGATTTGCACCTGTGACGTTGTTTTTCTTAATTACGGTTAACGATTACAACTTTTTCCTATTACTCAATGTGGTGATTTTTGCGATCACGGGAATTCTGGGTGTGTCGTTCCTATATCAGGTAATGAAACCGGTTGCTGATTCTGATACGTCAGAAGGTGTGCAGGTGCGGACAAATATCTTGCGTTTCTGGTTGGTTTTGTATGGTTTTGTTGGTAGCCAGTTAGGCTGGACACTTCGCCCCTTCTTTGGTTCACCCGGCCAATTTGAGTTGTTTCGTCCCCGCGAAGGTAGCTTTTTCTCAGGCGTCTGGAATGCGATTATGAATCTGCTGACCTGATACAGGCGACCAAAAAAATTAATTTCAGCACTATTTCCTGCCGTCATTCTTTTGCTGTAATTTCCGTTGCCGTAGAGGTCGGTTGCGGGTTAACTGCCAAAAATTTGAAGTGCCGATGTCTTCCTGTAGGGGCGGGTTTCGCCAAAAAGCTGCGACTGAACTGTTAGAAATGTTGCTAAACCCGCCCTTACAAAGATTTGGTAGCCGGTGAGGGTAGGTTGTGTAAATTGGCTGTAGATTGTGCAAGATCTTTAGCTAAATCAACCTCTGAAAAAGGTTGGGAAGTAAAAAATGTTGGTAGAAATTTCCTAGAAATTTTGGGCTGAACATTAGGAATTGTACCTGAAAATTAATCTTCACTATGCCGATATGAAGCCTGATTTAGATGCGCTCAGAATTATGCCCCGTGAAATCGAAGGATTAACCGGATTGGAAGTCAACGAAATTTTTATTGGCGGCGTATTCGGGGGCACCTATCG
>CAZGDE010000452.1:0-5706 GCA_964524315.1 uncultured bacterium | reverse complement strand
GCCCTATAGTGGGCGATCTCAAGCAACTCAGATCGCCCACTTCTCATTACTCTGTTTGCTTCAGAGCAGCCCTAGCTTTCGCCAGGTATTCAATCACCGCTGTATTGTGAATGCATCTATGGTAAAAACCTCAGTTCATACTCACAGTTTTCATGACGCTGTATGGTGCTGGATTGCTTCAATGATGACAGACCAACCATCGGGATGAAGTTCATGTCCAGTTCCATGTAGTGTGAGCAATTCCATATGGGGAATCTCTGCTTTTAATGTTAGAGCATGGGCATAAATCTCTGACCAAACGGATTAGAATCGCAACACACGCTCCATGCAACTCGATAGCGGGCAGCAATTGCTTGAGCCACATTTATTTTTGGAATTGAAGCCATACCTGTCAAAAAAAGGCATAAAGAATTTTGGGCAAGATGTCGATTTGAGCAATTCCTGTTCGACTGATGGACCAAGGCAACAGGGTACTATTGTAGTATTCTGTAACCATATCTTAGGAGAGCGATCGCTGCTGGGTTCCTTCACCAGGCGTGATAAATAACACTGAACTGGGAGTATGAACCTTTGCTGTATGCCATACTCCGCGTGGCACTAAAATGTACTGACCGGGCGTGTTGAGAGACACAATTGCTGCACCTCCGTCCTGCTCCAGCACGAAATCAACCTGTCCAGATAGCAGGCATACAAATTCCTCTCCCGCAGGGTGTCTTTCCCAACTATCCCAATCCCGATCGAAGGTGTAGTGGGAAATCAACCGCTTTCCCTTAAAGTCGCCAAATTGCTGCTCTAGCTTTTCGTAAAAGCGTTCGCTAACCGCGATCGGAATTGCATTGTTTGCGTCATCAAGCACAACAAAGCTTGAATTGATATCTTGTGGGGTGACTTCAGTCATGATTTGATTACTCCTGTCGTGACCATGAACAGCTATCCATTTGTCAAATCAAAATGGGGATTCCAGGCAACTTCCCACAGGTAGCCATCGGGGTCAGCGAAGTAGCCAGAATATCCGCCCCAATCAGTATCCTGTGCGGGTTTGAGAATAGTAGCTCCTGCCGCTTTTGCTTGTTCAAGAACGGAATTGACCGCTTCCCTCGATTTTACATTGTGGGCCAGAGTAAACCCTGGAAAACCGTTGCCTGCTGCTGAAACGTGAGCATCGGCTGCAAGAGCCTCACGGGGATAGAGCGCCAACCAGGTTCCTCTCAGATTCAAAAAAGTCACGCCCTCAAACTCTTCTTTCGCAGGTAAACCCAACCCCTGCTTGTAAAAAGCGGTGGAACGAATAAGGTCAGAAACTCCCAGCGTAATCAAGCTGATATATGGTTCCATAAGGTAAATGGTTCGTCATGTACTCCTTAAGTTCTATCGCGGGTTGGGGAAGCATAAATTGATTTCCGTGCTGAAAAAACAGAAAAAGAGGAATTCCCATGCACCGCTTATATTTTTCCTGGTTGGAAAATGTTTGAGGCTGAGGGTGCGATTCGCGGATGCGTTCCAGTGTACTGTTGTTTGCATTGCTCGTGTAGGTGTTTTGTTTCAGCTTCGCCAAAGGATGTTTTGGCGATCGCAAAACTAGAAAAATCTTTGGGTTGCCACTCACTCTGCGGCACTTCTGCAATGTAATAGAAATAATCCCAGAGAATTGCTTCCCAACTGGTGCAACGAAGTAATTTACCACCAAGACTTCCTGCAGGTTCAGACGGGCAGGTGCCTGGAGGTAAGCCTTCTAGTTCGTAGCCCTCCCTAACGCGAATACACGGTTCGCAGTCCAGGAGAATTCCTTGCATCTTTGCCAGAAAACTATAGGCCGTTTGTTCTGTCATGACGCCACCAAGGGAATACAGTAACGTCAGAAACTCAGTGGTGCGATCGCCCGGATAAGCAATATCAGGTGATGCAGAGTAGGTGTGAACCCACTACGAAGTGAATTCATCAGTTCACGCAGTCTTCCCGTTGTCAGGTTGATTGATCCACTGAACTAGCTGAATCACCACACCATTCGGATCTGTTACTTGAAAAAAACGTTCACCCCAGGGTTCAGTCTCGATGGGAGTCGTGATCGGAACACCTTCAGCTTGCAGTCGGGCGTATTCACTATCGATATCATCTACAACAAATGCAATTAACAATCCATCTGCCCGATGTTCCCTCATATGAATGGGTTTAAAGCTTTTCAATCCTGCTCTTAGAAAAACCAGATTGAAGCCAGCATCTTCTCTCCCAAGGGAGACAAAGCCATCGGCTGACATTTGCTCACTGAAACCAAAATGTTGTTTAACGAATGCAGCAGATGCCGCAACATCATCGACATTCAACGAAATGGCAGAAGCGGTAATTTTCATTGTTTTTCTCTCAAGGGGATGATGAAAAGCGATCGCAATTATTCATCTAGTCCATCATTTTCATAGCTTTCAAGACAGCGATGATTACTTCTACCTTAGCGCTCAAGCAATTGTTCTCGGTGGTACAGAAACAATGGGAGAGAACAGCATAGCCCAACTCCAAACGTTAAGCCCATATACAGAATGATCCATAAACGAGAGACATTCAATCGTTTGAGTTCAACCCATACCAGGCAAAAGAAGACAACGGCTGAGATTATTAAGTCCGTCGCCCATGTGCTTGCGATCGCATTGACAAATGTCTGCTGAAAAAATCGAGTAGGGGATAGTAACGCAGATAAATCTTGCAGTAGCCAGAACCAGGGCGCAATTGTACCCGCGATCGCAAATAGCAAATACAGTACCTTCATCAAGCTGAACGGCACATTGGGAAAGGTTTGAGCTGATTTCAGCATGGTTTCTCCTTGTTGATAGATCGAATTTTGTGAGACTTCTTGCCCTTGATCGGCATACCTTTATGATGAGGAAAGGAGATAATTGAAGCAATTACCTCTGAGGTAATCAAAACCAGGTAGTGTTGAATCGCATGCTGACTTGAAACAAAGTTTCAAGTCAGCCAACGCTTAATTCATCCCTGGAATCAGCAACGCCCAAAGCCATTGTTTTTGCCAGTTTTGTGATGCAGCAACACCCTCGCACCGTCGGTCAAGAACTTGATTCATTTGGATTACTCTTAAAGCAGTGGCGCAACCAACGTGGCTTCAGTCAGCTTGATCTAGCCACAACCAGTCAGGTGTCTCAACGGCACATCAGCTTTCTCGAATCTGGACGTGCTAAACCCAGTCGAGAGATGGTGTTGCAATTGGCAGAAGTTCTGGAAATTCCACTGAGGCAACAAAATCTGATGCTAACTGCTGCCGGATTTGCGCCCATTCATGCGGAAACCGATCTCTCAGCTCCTGAGATGGCGGCTATTCGTAAAGCCTTAGACTTTATGCTGCGACAACAAGAACCTTACCCAGCCATTGTGGTTGATCGCTACTGGAATCTCCTGCTGGCAAATAACGCTGCGACCCGATTGTTATCTACCTTCATTGCTCCAGAGCAACTGCAAACTCACTTTTATCGAGACGGAAAAGTTAATCTCATGCGAGCGATGTTTCATCCTCAAGGGTTGCGCCCATTTGTTATGAATTGGGAGGATTTTTCAGGACATTTGCTGCAACGATTGCACCGAGAAGCGATCGCAGATGGAGAAAGTGAGCAATCCAGAGCATTACTGGATGAGTTGATGAATTATCCTGGTATTGCTGAAACCTGGCATCAGACTGATCGAACCGCTCAAAATACGATGCTGCTCACTATTCATCTCAAACGAGCAGATTTGGAGTTACAATTTTTCTCAACGATCGCTACTTTAGGAACACCTTACGACATTACGTTGCAAGAACTCAGGATAGAATTTTTATTTCCTGCAAATGAAATAACTGAACATCACTGGAAACAAATAAATTGCATCAGCAACAATAGTGTACTGCTATCGTGATGACACTCCATTCTTGTGGAACCACTGGTGAGTTTGGTCGTCACCCTATTTATCTTAGAAATTCGTTGGCCGCTAAGATTAGGAAGATTTATGGTTAATCCAGTCAACCTGGCAGCGTAGCTGACCCTTTGGGCACACTCAGAGAGAAGAAAAAAGAGGGAATTATCAAAGAAGGATGTCAATCTATGAGTTCCTATGTACTCAGTTTTCAGGAGATTGACAAAACAAAAGTCGGGGTTGTTGGGGACAAGGTGAAACCCTGGGGGAACTTTCCCGCATTGAAGGAATCCCCGTACCAGAAGAATTTTGTATTTCTACGCTCGCTTTTAAAGGAATCATTGGGAAACATTATTAATAAACGAATTACTAGATCAGTTATCACTTTTGAAGATGCATGATCGAGATAAGAGCCGTGACCTTAGCGGTGAGATTCGTAGAGTTATCGAAGGAACAGTCATCCCTGAAGACATTCAGGGCGCGATCGCCCACTTTCTCTCCAGACTTGGAGCAAAAGCGGCCTATGCCGTTCGACCCAGCGCAACAGCAAAAGATTTATCGACAGCCTCCTTTGCCGGTCAGCATGATACTTATTTGAACATTATCGGAAAGGGAACCGTTCTAACGCACATCAACAAGTGTTGGGCATCGTTAATTTATTGAGAGGGCAGTAATCTACCGCCTGCAAAACGGCTTCGACCACCGTAAAGTATCTCTGGTGGTTCAGAAGATGCTCCTTCCACAAGTATCAGGAATTTTGTTTACTGCCGATCCGGTCACTGACCATTGGAAAGTGGTATCCATTGATGCCTCAGCCGAACACCCCTACAACTAGATCGATAGTTTGTGTGTACAAGGTAGCCTTCCGGGAGAAGGGTTGGGGATGAGGGCCAGCAAGTTTTGTCAGGCAACCAGTTCTGCACCAGTAGGAATCGCTAACTGTGCCCGAACTTGGGAAATCACTGCGCTATTTGGAATGCCAGGAATTGAGATGTATGGTAAATGCGATCGGCTACACGTGGATCTACAGGAGTTGTAGCAGGTTAATCAAAGTAAATCACACAACTTAAGCAACTGATGGAGGTTGCCAGAGTTTAAAGCCCTGATTTGTGGCTAAGGAAAGCAATGGATTAATCACTGTAGTGTAAGAAGTTCTCAACTTCTCTAAATCTAGTAAATCGTTTTGATTAGAAACTTTGAGAGCATCAATATAAGCTTCTGTGGTTTTACTCCACTCAGATTTAGACATCTTCTCATGACATATCCTTAAACTAAGATGCTGTGCTGAGACAAATTTTTCAAAGAAGATAGCAGGGGGTAAATTATTCGATTTCGAGGAATTTAACTCAGGGGTTGTTGGCACTAAATTCCACAATTGATCATGGGCGACAAATGACCAGGGTAAATAGTGATCCAGGGAAAACTTATCAGGTTCTATTTTCTGATTAGAGTAGATGCAGTAAAAATCTATACTCTCTAAAATCTTCCTCCAATAATAAGTTTGCTTTGAGAGTGATTCTCTCTTACTGGGCGCGAACAATTTATGAATAATTCCGGGAGTATTAGGATTACGTCTTTGCATATAATCTAGCCATTCCCAAGAAGCCCACCCTCTCACAATAGAATAATGGCTCTTCAAATAAGTTGCCCAAGATGGATGAAAAATGATTGCATTGCAGGAACTATAGTTCTCAGAATTGAAACAGTAAAGTGGCTTGCGATCGTTAAAGTAAGTTTCTGCTACTCTAGGAACCCTCTTATCCTTAGTGGTGCAGAAATCTCAGGTGGTCTCAATATGAGAAGGTGACGACTTTA
>CAZGDE010000451.1:0-5711 GCA_964524315.1 uncultured bacterium | reverse complement strand
GTCCCGTTTTGCGTTTCCCGATCGTTAAATTTGGCATATCTAACCAACAGTAACGACAAAACCAGTGAATTTGACCACCACGAATGTGCCGTAGTAGTTGATTGGTACAACAAGGACAGACAGACATAAAAACCTCATTTATTAAAAGCGGAGTTGCAGTCAAAGCAGCGTTGGAAGCAGCAAGCAGCAAAGTACGGTTGCTCGGGAGCCAGCAACAGCAAGCCACTTGTGGCGATCAAATTAATCTCTAACCACTGGCCTCGACTCAGACTTACCCCATATAAAACGGGGCCACCAGCAGCCTAGTTCAGGTTGTGAGCAAAATTGATTTGACGCAGTAAGTCTTCTAAAGATGGCACCACCCGTTGGGTGTTGATCTGCACAATCCCTAATATTTGCAGGGGAAAGCCAGCGATCGCCTGAACCAGGGATGTTTCCTGCGAACGGAGCCAGCACCACACTCCATCAGCCCGCCTCATACGGTAATTGGTTGTGATTACCTTGCCAGTTTGCAAAGTGGTAAAACGCTGGTAATGGTCAGAAACCAGGTGCAGATCATCCGGGTGAATCAGACTTGCTAATCCATCAAGTTCCATCGCTTGAGTTGACTCGCTCGTATAGCCCAGCATCGTTGCCACAGAGCAAGTGGCACAGAGCGTCCGTTGATCCACCAGGTCATAGATATAGATACTGCCCGGAATGGTGCTGGCTCCCTTTAACTGTAGTTGTGCCAAACGTTCGACTAACCGTTGTGGCAAGCAGGTGGAAAAATAGCCTGAATAGTTTGTATGGCAAGTGTTCACCGGTTCACTCCTGAACATTGAATGATACGACAGAGGGTAGGGCTAGACGCTGCGAGCGAAATGACATGCCTCTGATTCACAGCTATTTTGGTGCTGGTTTTCTTTTGACAGACACGAAATTCGAACAGCCAAATTTCGTCGTCGGGGAAAATTAGACAGGAAGGGTAGGAAATACCTCAACTGCTACCTTCTAGTGTCTGCAATAGTTGTAAGAAAATTGTGAGGAATGGGAAAATTCATAAATAGAGATGGTAATAATAAGCACATTTCTTCATAAAACTCCTGTCAAAAAAATTGCTACTGAGTGACATCCATTCTTTATATTGGAACTACCCATGCATCTTGCTGTCGGCATGTGGGCGAAACGTTTTACCCAATTTCCATAGTGCATATGCAGAAGTGCTGTTGTGTCAGCCATCATTCCACCCTCATCCCCAACCCTTCTCCCCCAGGCAAAGCGATCGCCAACGTCCCTCGCCTGGGGGAGACAGATTGAGGGTGAGACAGAGGCAAAACCAGTTCCCTGAAACTGCACTAGGCGGGAATTGGTATTAACTATCACCTATCATTACTGTGGCATTGTCATAATTGACTTTTAATAATTCACCATTCGCTTCAAGTCACTGGCAGCTTGCGTTGGAGGGATTGATGAAGATCCTGGTTATAGAAGACGATTCAGCAGTCGCCCAAACCTTAAAGCTTCTATTTGCTGGTTGTAATTATGCTGTAGACATGGCCCCTGATGGCGAAAGCGGCTTACAACTGGCCGATGCCTTTGACTATGATCTGGTTTTGCTGGATCTGATTCTGCCCCGGTTGGATGGGATAGGTGTCTGCCAGCAACTACGGGCCAAGGGTTTTCAAAGTCCGATTCTGTTGTTAACGGGGCAGGGGGCAGGACGACAAAAGGCGATCGCCCTCAATGCCGGGGCCGATGATTATGTTGTCAAACCATTTGATACCGAAGAACTGATCGCGCGGGTGCAGGCATTGCTACGGCGGGGCGGGCCTACGAACCAACCCATTCTCAGTTGGGGGCCCTTATCTATTGACCCCAGTAACTGCAAAGTAGCTTTTGGTACCCGCTTACTTGTCGTCACCCCGAAAGAATACGCAATCCTGGAGTTATTGCTGCGTAGTCCCCAGAGGGCGTTAAGCGCCAGGACGATTCTGGATCGGGTCTGGGCTTCTTTAGAATCTCCAGGGGAGGAAGCGGTTCGAGTTCACATTAAGGAGTTACGGCAAAAACTGGCAGCCATTGGTGCGCCGAAAGATTTTATTAAAACGCAACATCGAGTCGGCTACCAGTTAAATCCTCTCTATGCATCGGCGTCGGTTTTGCCAACCGCCAATCAGCTGACAGTGCCCCATTTTGCCGAACTAAATGCGGTCAATGAAGAATTACGAGTTACGAATGAGGAATTGCGGGTCACGCTCGAACAACTACAGGCGACCCAGGCCGAATTGAGTCAGAAGAATGAGGAATTGGAGATCGCCTATCAAACCATTGAGCAGGAACGCCAGCGGTTGCAAGCCTCCCGTGATGAACTGGAACTGCGAGTTGCTGAGCGCACAGCCGAATTGATAACGACCAATCAATTCCTGAAGCGGCAACGAGATCAGTGGCAGGCATTGTTTGATCACGCTCTGGATGCGATCGCCATTACCGATGACAATGGCCATTATGTTGATGCCAATCCGGCAGCCTGCGAATTGTTTGGGGTATCGCGGGAAGACCTGATCGGGGCCAGCATTGTCGACTTTGCCGATCCGGAGGTAGACATTGCCATGCTCTGGCAGCAGTTCCTCCAGCAAGGGCAGATGTCGGGCGCATTTCGCCTCCGCCGCCCGGATGGCACAATACGGGCGGCAGACTTCAACGCGATCGCCCATTTTACCCCCGGTCGCCATCTCTCCATATTGCGAGATATTACCGAGCGGGTACGATTGGATGCCGAACGGAAACAGGTAGAAATTGCCCTGCATGAGAGCGAAGAAAAGTTTCGTCGTTTTGCCGAAACCAGCCACGGGGTGATTTGGCTGGCTCACCCAGGTTCCTTAGAGAATCTCTATGTCAGCCCCGCCTATGAATTAATCTGGGGGCGATCGCGCCAAAGCCTGATTGAGCGGCCCGACTCCTGGTTAGAGGCCATTCACCCGGACGATCGCGAGCGGGTGCGAACGCAGCTAGAACAGCAACGGGATGAGAAAACGAGCAATGCGGAATACCGGATTGTGCGCCCGGATGGCTCAATCCGCTGGATCTGGGATTGGGGCTTTGCGATTAGCAACGATGCCGGACAGGTTTATCTCTATGGTGGTATTGCAGAAGATGTCACCGATCGCAAACAAGCCGAAATCGAACTGCGCCAACGGGAGGAGTTTCTCCGCAGTATCTATGATGGAGCCGATCAGGGAATTTTTGTCATCGAGGTTTCAGAAACCAATGACTTCCATTACAGCCACTTCAATCGGATTGCGGAACAGTTTGCGGGGGCCAGTACCCAGGCACTCCAGGGCAAAACACCAGAGGTGGCTTTTGGGGGCGCGATTGGTGGCACCTTTCGGCAAAACTATGAGCGTTGTCTCAAAGTCGGTACCAGCATTTGTTATGAAGAACATATTGTATTTGCCGACCATACGATCTGGACATTAACGACCCTCGCGCCCTTACGCAATGAGCAGGGGCGAATTTACCGCATTGTGGGTACTGCCATTGATATTACGGCACGGAAACATCTGGAGTTGTCCCTGCAGGCATCCGAAGCGAAACTGAGTCGCATTTTGGATAGTGCGATCGCCTCTATCGCCAGTTTTCGGATATCTGACAAGCGGGATTGGCAGTATGAATACTGGTCAGCAGGCTGTGAACCCCTTTTCGGCTACAGTATCCAGGAATTGATGGATGATCAATGGCTCTGGTTGTCGCGGGTAGTACCCGCTGATCGCGAAACCATTCTGATGCCTTTGTTTGAAGATTTTTTTGCCGAGCGCCAGGTGACCGTCGAATACCGCTTCTTACATCAGAATGGTACCGTTCGTTGGATTTCCAGTGCCTATGCGACGCGCCAAATTAACAATGATTGTTGGATTGTCACAGCGGTTAACTATGATATCAGCGATCGCAAACGGACGGAACTGGTTCTGCAGCAGCAAATTCGGCAGGAATATATACTCACTGATATTGCCCAGGACATTCGCCGCTCACTCAACCTCGGCAATGTGTTGTCGCGGACGGTACATCGGGTCAGGGATTTTCTCCGTACTGACCGTGTTATTATCTTTCGTTTCCGCCCTAACTGGCACGGTGACGTGATTACAGAATCGGTCGGGGCCGAATGGCTAACGATTCGCTCTACCACCATTTATGATCCTTGTTTTAGCGATCGCTACATTGCTCCCTATCGGCAAGGACGCATTGCAACCCTATCCGACATCGATCAGCCCGATCTGGAACCCTGTTACGTGGAGTTGCTGCAACAATTTCAGGTGAAAGCTAACTTAGTTGTGCCCATTCTGCAAGGTGAGAACCTCTGGGGGTTGCTGATTGCCCACGAGTGCAGGGGCCCGCGTGAGTGGCAGCCTGCCGAAATTGCCCTGTTGCGGCGACTGGCAACCCAGGTGGGTATTGCCATTCAACAATCTGAACTGTACGAACAAACACGGCGCGAGTTATTAGAACGTGAACGGATGCAAACCGTTCTTGAAGAAAGTGAAGAGCGATTTCGCTCCCTCAGTGCGGCCGCTCCGGTGGGCATTTGCCAGACCAATGCGGACGGCATTTGCCTCTATACCAATACCCGTTGGCAGGAGATGTCGGGCCTCAGTTTTGAAGATTCTCTGGGGGACGGGTGGCTACGTGCTATTCATCCTGAGGATCGGGCGGGGATTATGACCGCCTGGGATGCCTATCTGCAAGGCGGCAGTGAACGTTTGCCCGAATTTCGCCTTTTGACCCCGAAAGGGGAAATTCGCTGGGTTTCAGCGCGGGTAGCGACGAT
Organism: uncultured bacterium; assembly: GCA_964524315.1. GTDB lineage: Bacteria > Cyanobacteriota > Cyanobacteriia > Leptolyngbyales > Leptolyngbyaceae > CAZGDE01. The sequence goes on along the minus strand of CAZGDE010000451.1, from coordinate 907 downwards.
TAAATCCGCCACGGGGGAAGTGCTTGGCTATGTGGGTATTGATGAAGATATCACCGAGCGCAAACTCACAGAGCAAAAAATCCGCGAACAGGCAGCCTTACTGGATATTGCGTCCGATGCTATTTTTGTGCGTGACTTAGACCACCGCATTCTTTACTGGAACCGGGGAGCGGAGCGGTTGTATGGTTGGAACACTACGGAAGCATTGGGGCAAAACGCCAGTCAACTGTTACAAAACCCTAATTTTTCCTTAGATGCCATCATGCAACAGCTACTCACCCAGGGCGAGTGGCAGGGAGAATTACACAATAAAACGAAAGCGGGCAAACAGATTACGGTCGAGGCTCGCTGGACGTTGGTACGAGATGAACTGGGTCAACCCCAACATATCCTGGCAGTCAATACAGATGTCACTGACAAGAAGCAACTGGAGGCACAGTTCTATCGGGCGCAACGTTTGGAAAGCCTGGGTACCCTGGCCAGTGGGATTGCCCATGATCTCAATAATGTTCTGACCCCAATCCTGGCAATTGCTCAATTGTTGCGCTTGCGCGAGCCCCATCTTGATGTGCGATCGCAGGAGATGTTGAATGTTTTAGAGGAAAGCGCCAAACGGGGTGCCAACATGATCAAGCAGGTACTCACGTTTACGCGGGGAACGGATGGGGAGCGCAGCTTAGTAGAAATTGGCTCACTACTGCAAGAAATCATCAACATCATCCAGCAAACGTTTCCCAAATCGATCGCGATTCGGCAAACGATGCCTGATCAGTCGCGCTGGTTGGTTTCCGCTGACCCCACCTATTTGCACCAGGTGTTGATGAATCTCTGCGTCAATGCCCGTGATGCGATGCCCAATGGGGGAACGCTGACCTTCTCGGTGGAACATTGTGCTGTGGATCAAGCC
>CAZGDE010000450.1:0-5726 GCA_964524315.1 uncultured bacterium | reverse complement strand
ACCTGGTTTTTCTGTTCTAGAAACTCGCTCTTTTTTTGATTGACTTGAATTTGAATATTGTCAATCTGTTGCTTTGTTTCGGGGCCAGGGGGCTTTAAACTTTGCTTGTCAATCTCAGCAATCATTCGTTGTGCTTGCATTTCTAACTGCTGCAACTGATTATCAATTTGGTTGATTTGGGCTTGCAGTTGTTGTTGGGCTTCCTCCTTCCAGCGAGGAGTCACAATCGCCTTGACGTTAACTGCTCGTCTTAACAGCAGGTGAGATTGAGATACTTCCATAAATGTTTCGCCAGAAAAATAGTTTGGGGATAGGGTAAAGCATGAACGAACGCACACCCACCTGAAAATGCTTCCGCAGCATACTTTCAAAGAGATGCCATCAGGAAGCATTATGCCAATGAAACTGTGTCAGCTACATCGGCGCGTGTGTATTAAACAAACATCTCGTTAATCATACCCTGGTAGCGATCCATCACGACATTCCGCCGAATTTTTAAGGTTTGGGTCAGCAAACCATTTTCAATCGTGAAGGGTACTAGAATCAGGCGGAACGGCCCGATCCGGTCATCAATCCGAAAACCAGGACGATTTTGGACTTCGCGGTTTAGTTCCTGCCGAATCAGGTCTTGCACAGGCTTACTATCCAGTACCAACGGAGATGAGGGGTTTGCTATCTCTGCTGATGGTATGTCCAGGGTCAAACCCTGAGCAGTGGCCCATTCCTGTAAAGCCTCGACATGGGGAACAATGAGGGCACCCAATGATTTTTGATCCTGACCGACCAGCATAATTTGGGTAATGTAGGGGCTCCGTAGACAGGCATCCTCAATAGGCTGAGGTTCAATATTTTCACCATTAGTCAGGACGATTGTATCTTTTGCCCGTCCGGTTAATACCAGGTCATTGTCCCGTGTGACCCAACCCAGGTCGCCACTGTCAAACCAGCCTTCTGGGTCGATCGCCTTTTTGGTTGCCGTCTCATTTTGATAGTAGCCCTGCATCACCTGAGGACCACGAATCAGTACCAACCCTTTTTGTCCCTGGGGTAATGGTTGGCGTGTTTCAGGATCAACAATCCGAATTTCTGTACCAGGAATCGGTTGACCAGCCGAACCCCGCAGGTTCCGCCAGGGACGACGCACGTTGGTTACGGGGGAAGTTTCCGTCAAACCATAACCAACTAATAGTTGAATGCCGACAATTTCAAAGAAGTCATCCAGATGCTTGGCCAGGGAACCGCCACCACTGATGGTGTAACGGAATTCGCCCCCGGTAGCAGCTTCCCGGACTTTTTTGTAAACGATTTTTTCCCCTAACAGGTGAAAGGGCGCGAAGGCGATCGCCCGAATCCCCGCTAACAAACGTTCTGGCATGGGCGGATCCTGATGCAGGAGATCCAGATTGTGCCAGAGGCGGCGGGCTTCCAGGTGTTGCTGGCTCATGCCCAGGAAAAATTTAATCAATTTCTGTTTACTGGCTGGCTGATCCTTAAATTGTTTTTGAATTGCTTCATAGACCGATTCCCAGATACGGGGCACACTCACCATATAGTGAGGCTTGAACTGCTTCATGTCCTTTTTGACCGTCCGGATCGAGGTATAGATCTGGGTACAGCCCTGGGACAGTAGAAAATACTCGACGCTGCGTTCGTAGGAGTGCCAGGTTGGCAGAATACTGAGAATGCGAGTCTCCTGGGGATGGATTTGATCACCGGATTCGGGTTGGACGACTGAACCAAAGGTAGTGACCTGGTGTAATAAATTACCGTGAGTTAACATCACCCCTTTGGGTTTACCCGTCGTCCCGGAAGTATAAATCAGCGTTGCTAGATCAGCGGGTGTACGTTTAACCGATTGGAGGGAGTGGCCTGCTCCCAACTCCATTAACTGAGCGAAGTTTAAGATTTTGGTCTCTGCCTCGGTGGGAGGGGTTTCATCCGACAGCAGGATAACGAAGCGTAGGGGCAGATTGGCTAAGCGACCCAGCAATTTCTTCAGGGTGGCGAGGTCTTCCACCACTAAGCCGATCGAGCCACTGTTTTCCAGGATGAAACATAATTCTTCCGTTTCTGCCTGGGAACTGCGAACCGCATTCGCCGCCCCTGCAACCATAATGCCCTGGTCAGCGATGAACCAACGGGGGCAGTTATCAGAAAACAGGGATACTCGATCGCCCGATTGAACGCCTAAAACTTGCAGACCACTACCGAACTGACACATCTGTTCGTAGAGTTGGGCATAGCTGATGATGACTTCAGGTTTGCTATGGGGATCACGCAGAGCAATGACCTGGTTGTACCGTTGGGCGGCGATCGCCCAGACCTCAGGGATGGATTGTACGGATGTGTAGTCTGTCAATCGGCTCAAATTTTGCCGTTCCAGGTCGGACATGGAATAAGGAAGAGGACGATTCATCACAGCACCTGCCAAACGCTTGACCTTGATTCTATGCCGTATCTTTAGTGATTCAGCTATGTTTCCACCCTATCTTTTGGACTCAACTATAGAGATATGCCATAGACAGAATTGATTCTGTCTATAGATGAATGGAAATAAGCCGCCTAGGGGTGAGTAACCGTAAAACACAAGTGTTGCAAAACGCTGCAAAAATGATGCAGAAATCTTATCATCGGTTAAAATGGAACGCATGAACTAATACGGGCTATTAACCTAATGGTAGGAATACCTAAAGGTGGGAATACCTAAATTAGAAATACCCTAATAGCAACACCTAGCGCAGGAATAATAGGTTGGTGGCGGTATGAACATCTTCCAGCGGGTATGGGACTCTATTGGTTTTAACGACCGCTTTGATGAGTACGAGTATGAATATGAAGAGGAAATGCCGCCAGAGTTCTATGCGCCGCCCGATGGGGTGTATGCTGCCAACGCTCGCTCGGCTGTGCCACCCAACAACGTGATTGGGATGCCGAACCGGCAACTGGGGCATACGGAAATGTGCCTGATGGAACCGCGATCGTTTGAGGAAATGCCCCAGGCTGTGACGGCATTACGAGAACGCAAATCCATTATTTTGAATTTGAGTCTGATGGATCCAGACACGGCCCAGCGATGTGTCGATTTTGTCGCGGGTGCGGCCTTTGCCATTGATGGCCATCAGGAACGCCTGGGAGAACATATCTTCCTGTTTACCCCCAGCTTTGTCCAAATCAGCAGCTATCCCACGCTGGGAACATCTGGTGTGCCGGGAGGGCGATCGCCCGCAACCCAGTCTACTCAAATCAACTCCCCTTCCATGCCTGTACAAGCCCCTTCCTGGCCGGTTGAGCGATCGCGGATGCAGTAGTAACACAACGAGCAGCCGTTATTGCCTGCCTCGATTCTTGCGTTCTTGACCCTCACTTCGGCATAAGGATAATCACGGTCACTTCGGGTGGGCAAAATAACCGACCGGGCAGGTAAGTGCCCAGACCCCGATTGACGTAGAGAAGATTACTACCAACCGTATGTAATCCTTCTGCCCATTCCCAATGCTTAACTGTATGAATAAAACTTTTGACCCAGGGGAGTAATCGTCTCACGCGTTTGGGTAATTTATTGTAGACATTAGCAATATGTTGGGTGACGTTACCAATGCCGGGTAGGGCAACCTGCCCACCGTGTGTGTGTCCTGATAGTTGCAAATCTACCCGCCACGGTTGCAGCTTTACAGCCGTATCAGGATTGTGTGACAGAACAATGCGGGGAGTGGCCGTGTCTAACTGGGCCATGACACTGGTGGGGTTGAACTCGGATGACCAGAAGTCAGCTAAACCCACAACTGCCAGATGTTCCCCAAGGGGATAGGCAATCTCGTTCCAGAGAACATGGATACCAGCCGCTTCTAACGCACTGGTAATTTCGGGGCGCGAGCGGCGATAACAGTTGTCATGGTTGCCTAAAGCGGTATAGATACCGTAGCGGCTCTGAAGTTGCTTTAGCCAGGGAACCAGGTTATGGATGGCAGCCGGGTCATCGGTAACCAGATCACCCGTGAGCAACACCAGATCCGGAGCGACGGTGTTACTGGCGGCGATCGCCTCCTGCAACAATCCTTCCGAGAGGCGCAAACCATCAAAATGAAAATCTGAGAATTGCACCAACTTTAACCCGCGCAAGCTAAGGGGTAGGTCAGCGATTTCAATTTGCAACTGTTCTACCTTCAGTGGGCCTGTCAAAAATCTGTGCATAATCTCAACCAGAAAGGCATCTCCAGCCTAACAGAGGTGTGACAAGGCATTGATGGTCATACCTTTCTAGATTTGAGAATCGCGTACTTTGGCCACATTTGCAGGTTATCTGGAATACAAGCACGGATTGAAAGTTGGCCTTACGGAGCGTGCCTAGTGTAGACCTGGAATTTGCAATTAGCTGCAAGCTAACCTGGGATAGAGGATGGTAGGTGCAGGCTTCTTTAGCCTAGAGAAGCTGAATCGCGATCGCCAGGGGCGATTTTTGATGATGGACTTTAAATATCGCTGGAAAAATGGTGCCCCACCCAGTCGAGATCAGGCGGCCCAGGAAGGCAATCTCTTAGATGAAAGCCAATTTGAGCATCCGCAGGATCATCAAATAGCTGAGGAAATGGCAAGAAAACATTTGAATGTGCCTTTATCAACCGCCGATACCAATTTGTCACCCCTACCCCAGGCAGCACCGCCGGAGGGGGAAGGCAGAGGCAAATAGTTGGGAGTGTTAACCAGACGTCGGGAAGGGAATGAAATTATCAAGGTTTAACTGGCGATACTACGCTGCTGCCGTCTGACTGCAACAGAACTAATGGGTAACGGTTGAGGTACAACGCGCCGTTTAGCATGAATATTTCTGATGTGAGTTTTGACGGTATTCACACTGACATAAAGGCTACGGGCAATTTGTTGATAGGTGTAGCCTTGCTTCAAAAACGACCAAATTTCTGCTTCCCGACAGGTTAACCCAAATTTATTTTGTTCGACTAATAGTTCTGCCTGAAAACTTTCATCGTAGCTTTTCAAAGCAACCAGAATATAAGACTGATTAGGATTCATTTCTGATGCAGGGATAGAGCGAAGTCGGTGGCGAGCAGAATTGGCAGAAGCAAAGGTTAACTGCTGTAAAGTCAATCGCATCAGTGAACCACCATCCGTGTCTAGTTCGGCAATGGCAGTTTTATTAGTTGCCAGCGATTGTTGGAAGCGTTGACAAGCTTCAATAATTTTGCCAGGTACTGCTCCTTCAGGGGTGCCCTGCTTCAGGCGATCGCACAATTCCGCTGCCTTTTGATTCTGATATACCAGGTTAAAATCGTTTGCAAAAACCATAATGCCGTCGGGTAACGAATCAATCAGCAATCGGAGTAACGATTCAGATTCACTAATAAATTCACTGACAAATTGCATGATCGTCTCACCTAAATAATTGAATGCGATTTTGCCCACGAGTTAGTTAACGTTTTGCCGCTAACAACTCACGGGATTCTTGCTTGACCTGGCCAATCATCGTGGCTTCCTGTAAACGCATAAATGCATTCAGGTCATCTGAGTCGTACTTAGTTTGCAATAACAATCGGAGTCGGTCTTCCGCCGTTGTTGTCAGGTAACCCGATGTCATCGCTTGTTGCACAATTTCACGAATTAGACCCATATGCCACTCTTGCAGAACAAAATAGATTGAGTTAGATAAATCGGAGAGGAACGCAGGAACCACTAAAGAACTAATACAGATGCCGCAAGGGACTCTACAGAAT
>CAZGDE010000449.1:1565-5740 GCA_964524315.1 uncultured bacterium | reverse complement strand
GGGTGCAACAAGTGAAAAATACTCATCGAGCGCGCGCGCACAAGCTTGGCAGGACGTTTTCGATCGTCTGGCGGAAGCACCTGATCGAGATAGCTTTAGGCAGCAAATGAGGCTAGCAGAAGCAACACTGCAATGCTCAAAACGCACAATTCAACGAAAATTCCAACATTGGCGTGAAGAAGGTAATACGAGTATCTCTGATCATCAAACTGAACAAGAAATACATCCTCAAAGCCGGGAAGATGCGGTCACGCTAATCAAGCGACAGATCATCCGAATCTATGTGGAAGCTCAAAAGAGTAAATGTAAGCTCACTCCTAATCAGGTGTACAACACAATCGAGGCAATGATTCTTTTAGGAGAACTGCCGGATTTAGGAGGATTTCCAAGCCGCTCAACGGTTTACAGAATTCTGCGCTCAGTTAAGCCACAGTCGCAATGGAAAAATCAGCTGGCTAAGCGACAGCCTTTACAAGCACCATCGGTCTACCCTTACGAGTACATACAGTTCAGTAATCAAGTATGGCGCTGCTACTGCTTCTATCTAGATATTAAGAATTTAGTGAACTGTTTAGGTGAATCACTTGGACCTCTTTTATTTGTTGCATTTGAAGATGCGTGGTCACGCAATATGATGGGATTTTATCTTGCTGATCACTGCATTTCACAGCAGAAAGCATTATCACTTGCATTACGCCATGCCATCCTACCGAAACGCCCTTCCAAGCATGAATCTACTTGGCTAACAGGTGGCTATCCAGAGAACTTGCTCTTTGATAACGGAAAAAACTTTATCAACATAGCATTTCTAGGTAAAGAGTTAAATGCACCAAGTTATCTTGGGAATCCACTTCTACTGACTGAGGAAGGAATAGATTCGTTTGCTCAAGCTCTTCAAAATTATATTTCTCACCTACTAAATTGCAGAGACGAGCAGCAACCTCAACAACCAGTTCCTTTAACAAAGCAAGAACTCGAACAACTCATTACCTGCTTTATTGCAGACGAATACAATCAGCAGGGCAGTCCCCAAGGCGATCACTATACACGAAGTCAATCTTGGGTGGCCGGGCTAGTTCAGGGTATGCCTGAAATGCCTACAGAGCGATCGCTAGATTTTCTCCTACCTAGATCTGGTAATCGAAAAGTATATCGAGGAGGTCGGATACGTTTCGAAAACTGGATCTACCGAGATGAGGTTTTGAATTCGCACGTGGGAGAAACAGTTTTTGTGAGATACCATCCCAAGAATATTACTACTATTTTGGTTTACCAGGCAGCAGGTAGCGAAGAGGTTCTTCTCGCTCGCCCTCTTATTCAAAATTTTCACGAAGAGTGCCTTGCTCTCCATGACTCTCGGGCAATACACAGCAACAGGCGAGAGCAGGAACGAAATATGAACAGGTGGAAGCATAAACGAGATATGAGAAGGCGAGAGTATAAACGAGATATGAAACTTAGAAAGAGCAGAGACTGAGATCAATGGGTAACCATTCTCTCCTCACGCTAAGTTCACTCCAAATGGAGTTTTAAAAAAGTATTCAACTGCTCAAAACAGTTTCACTGCTCTTAGGAATACTTTCACAAGAATAAGTGTTCTTAAAAAATAGATTTTCAAATTCATAGTTGTGCGAAAGCAAATAGCACAGCTACTCATTCTGCTGTCTCTAATTACTGTTTGATTTTATAGGAGATAAATTATGGTGATGAAGTCAATTCAATCTGATGCAATAGTGAGGATAGATCCGAAACCAAAAAGTAGGCAAAAGAACAAGGCATTGAAAGGCTTACTTACGGCTGATTTTGACGAGATCGCTTGGTGTCGATTGTGTGAGCGTTCACATCAGCATACACTTCTAATCAATCAGATTAGTAGTCAAATTAAACAACATCCTGACTTAATCAATTGGATACGTGCAGCACAAGATTCTCTTCTTAAAGATGTAGATGTAGATATAGATGCAGATGCAGATGCAGATATAGACATAAATGTAGATGTAGATGTAGACGTAGATACAACAGATGATGAAGGAAAAAGCTGGCTACCGGATGGACTTGTAGCAGAATTGTGTGCATGTCTGAAAGAAAAGCCAGAATTTAAGAATATGTCTGGTCGAGCCTACACTTCAGCTGAAAAGCGAGTAGGAAATATCTACAAAAGTTGGTTTACCTCTCACTTAAAACTGCTTTATCAAATCAAAGGTAAGCGGCGTTGGTTAGCCGCCGTGGAGAGCGATATAGAACTGGCTAAAATCAGCAATTTTAGCGATTCTGAAATCGAGAATAAAGCTGAGCATATTTTATTCCAAATAAAGTTAAAAGATGATTCGATAGATGAATTAGCAGACGACTACGTTCGTAAATTATTTAATATCCTGTTTCAAAAACTTGATGCTACTGAGGACATACTCAGTCGTCGAGCTATTGTCCTCCTTCTCAAGAATAGTGGAAAAGTTCGAGTAGAACTAAAGAAGCCTAGAAAGCGTAAGAAGTCGAAGAAGCGTAAAAAGTCTAAAAATAAATACAAACCTGCAATGCCAAAGACGCTTGAGGAGAGGCTTACAGCGAAGCGAGTCGAAATAGATCGCTTAGAAAAGCAACTCTTAGGTCAACTGCCACGAGAAAGAAACTTGTTTCCTGCCCAGGCATTTGAAGAATCATTGTCTGATTTACTGTCTTTACCAGATCCGGATGCTGTAAAGAATGATCGATACTATTTTCTCGTATTTGCGTTACTAATCCATCAAACATGTTCTTGTAAAAACATTTACTTTGAGCAGCACTTACTTAGGTCAATGAGTGAGTGCTGGGAGGAGATGAGTAGTCTTTTTTATTATCGAGTTCTCATTTTCTCCTTTCTACTATGCGCCTCCTCAAAACAGAAGTACCTTCAACTGATCCGCAATCTACTTGGAGCGATCGCGATCGAATCTGACCGTGTTGATTCCCAATTTGCAGACTGGCATGAATCGGTTACACCAAAAATAGACGCATTTTTAAGGTCACCTAAATCCTTACCTTACCCAATCAAATTCGGCTACAGTGATATTAGCTTTTGGCAATCCGAAGAAGGGAAAATCTTCTTTAAGCTTAATGGGTGGGGAGATTTAATTTTTGAAGTACATTGTCATTACCGGCAACTTCCGCTGATAAAAACGTTTGTAGACGACTGGCAAACTAAGAAAAACTCTACAGAAGAAAATCCATATTCAGGTAGCTTTATGCTCCTACGGTCAATTGAATTGCTCTGGAAGCCCAAAGATAGAAGTGAACATACTACCCAAGTTTGCTCTGATTGCGGAGTTTTTCAACAGCATCCAATAGGTGGGTTTTGGAATGAATGCCAGCTATCCGTTCACTGGTGCTTCGATTCTGATCGCTTAACCAAGCAGGGTTTAGAGAAGGTTCGGCAGCGCAAGTTGAATTCTCGGCTTAAAAAACTGGCGGAAAAACAAGAGGAGTTGCAGGAAAAGCAGACCCTTTTGAGACAATTAGAAGAGTCACCCGATGCTTGTAAGAGTGAAACTCAGAGTAAAGAAGTTGAAAAGCTGAAGAAAGAAATTAAGAAGCTAAAGAAAGAAATTGGAAAACTGCAAACGGAGATTGATAAGCCTAATCCAAAGCTAGAATGTCTACGAAATTCTCCTTTATTTGACCGCCCCGATCTTCCACTATATGAAGGAATTCCGAACATATTTGTTGGCGTGCTTCTTGATCTTGACAAACATATTGTAGTTGCGGTGGTTGATGCAAAGCGGCACAAAATACTTGCAATTCGCCAAGCTAGCAGTATTTCTAAGGAAGGGCATGAATTACTGCAAAAATACTTTCGCCAGCGACGAGACCACTCAAAACAACGCCAACTCGATCAGATGGCACATCGGCACATTGATTCATCTGAATCAAAATTAGGTCAACAGGTAGCGCGATTGTTTGCCAAAGGCGTTGTTGAATTAGCGCAAAAATATAAAGCCAGTACGATTGTCATCCCTATTACAAAAGGATGGCGCGATCGCCTCTACAGTCAACTAGTCGCTAGAGCAAGAATTAAATGTAAGGGTGTCAAAAAGGCAATGGCAAAATACACTAAGGAACACAGTGAAAAGCTACATCAGTGGGACTATAGCCGTCTGAGTAAAGCGATCATAGACTGTGCCTCAACCAAAGGTGTTCAA
>CAZGDE010000449.1:0-1555 GCA_964524315.1 uncultured bacterium | reverse complement strand
GTTCAAATCATCGAGCGAGAAACTGTTTACGAAGAGGATGCTTTTAAACAGGCTGCAAATTTAGCGATCGCAGTTTGGGATTTATTACACTCTGCTGATAAATAAGATCTCTTGCCTTCAGCGTGTTAATATCAAAGGCAAGTCGCGCACGAAGGCACATACATCATAAGTCTGACTTCTTGGTGTCCTCTGTAATGGAGATATCTGTGCCTGAGTGGGGGTTCTTTCCCGATAAGGGATACTTTTCAAACCCTTCGATAGCTGTCCGCTCATGGTGCAGTACCCTGATGCTGCACTGCTGTTACACTTTGTGTACCAGATGCCTGGTTATGATTGAAGTTGCGGCTTCAGAAGTTGGGGCTTCAGGTTTTATCCAAATCATAGCTTGCGCGGCCAGGTAAGTGAGTACGATCGTAATGATCTAGCCCTCAGCTAATTAGCTAAGGTTGGGCATGGTTCCTCAAAACAGCTATCAATCCTTCTCGATTTTTTGGCAAACCAAAGCGGGAGTAAAATTCCTGGCAGCTTTGCCAATTTCTAATTCCTAGGTAACCATAGGTTTTGCGCTCATTGTTGCTCGTTCACCTCTCTATTGGGAGGGTGAAAATGATGCAAGAGTGAAGCTTTGCCAAAATAGAGTCTAAAACTGTCATGAGTTATGGGTTCTAGGTGCCAAGGGTCGCAATGCCCAATCGGGCACGAGATGGAATGAAAGTCCCAGGTTTGGATCGTTCCGTTGGTCCCCAGGACAGGTCGCAATGCCCAATCGGGCACGAGATGGAATGAAAGAAGGTATATCATGGCTGGAAGGACGGGATGGGTGTGGTCGCAATGCCCAATCGGGCACGAGATGGAATGAAAGTGGTGCTGGGTGTGGTGCTGGGTGTGCTGGGTATGCGTCGCAATGCCCAATCGGGCACGAGATGGAATGAAAGCATTCCTTCTATCGGCAACTGATTAAGGACAAACAGAAGTCGCAATGCCCAATCGGGCACGAGATGGAATGAAAGATTTGGACTGAGTGTCTGACACCAGTGCCTTCAATCGTCGCAATGCCCAATCGGACACGAGATGGGATGAAAGCTTGATAGATGTAGCGACGCAATCTTTCACTCTTTGGTTGCGATGCCCAATTGGGCGCGAGATGGAACGAAAGCTTTTGGTCATTGATTTCTCAGTGCGTGCATAAAGTTGTTGCGATGCTCAATCGGTGCGAGACAGAATGAAAGAGGTGCCTCTGTAGCTATCGCTAGCATAAACGCTACAATTGACTCATCGAGAAGGGATGAAAGAGGCAGGGGTCTGCAAAATATCTGCATAGTTAAGAATAATAAGGCTAAGTTGATTAGCTATCTAGCGCTCAGATTGATTCTTGAGCGCATGTTTTTTGTAATGGTGCGTAATCCAACAAGTCCTACCTCTGAAAATCATCTCATTTTGCCTTCTTTATGCTTCTTTATACTTCTTTATAAAGGATTTACTCATCACTACGAGACTGGGCAGTACGCTGCTAATGTCTGTCAGGTGCCTATCCTCATGAGCCTAAAAATAACCA
>CAZGDE010000448.1:0-5750 GCA_964524315.1 uncultured bacterium | reverse complement strand
GGATGAGTTCCTTATACCCTGTTGGACTCAACTCTAAGTTTTGCTGCGCGGGAGCTTACAGTAGTCGCAGATAGGCAAAAAATCCCATGAGGTGTTGCCGCATCTAAGCCAACGAGGTAGCCCGGATACCGCAGATTTAGCTTACTTCAGACACAGTTAGTTGATATCTTGTTTTGTTTAGAGGAATCCTATGACCAGTAAGCCAGACCGCGTGGTACTGATTGGCGTCGCCGGAGATTCTGGGTGCGGCAAATCAACATTTTTGCGCCGCATTTCAGACTTGTTTGGGGAAGACTTTGTTACCGTAATTTGCCTTGACGACTACCACAGTCTGGACCGCAAGCAACGCAAAGAAAAAGGAGTCACGGCCCTTAACCCTGCGGCAAATAACTTTGATCTGATGTACGAGCAGGTCAAGGCGCTGAAGAATGGTGAAACCATTAATAAGCCCATTTATAACCACGAAACGGGCATGATTGACCCACCCGAGTTGGTTCACCCCAACCATGTGGTTGTGATTGAGGGTTTACACCCCTTGTACGACGAGCGGGTACGTAGTCTCTTAGACTTCAGCGTTTACCTCGATATTAGTGATGAGGTTAAGATTGCCTGGAAGATTCAGCGTGATATGTCTGAACGGGGCCACACCTACGAGGATGTCCTGGCAGCCATCACCTCCCGCCAACCCGACTTCAAGGCATATATTGATCCCCAGAAAGGATTTGCCGATGTCGTCCTGCAAGTGTTACCAACCGAATTGATCAAAGGTGACACTGAGCGGAAAGTTCTGCGAGTACAAATGATCCAGCGTGATGAGGTAGAAGGATTTGAACCGACCTACCTGTTTGATGAAGGATCTACAATCGACTGGATCCCTTGTGGTCGCAAGTTGACCTGCTCCTACCCTGGTATCAAGATGCACTATGGCCCTGATACTTACTACGGTCATAATGTCTCGGTACTGGAAGTTGATGGACAGTTTGACAAACTGGAAGAAGTCATTTACATCGAGCAACACCTGAGTAAAACATCCGCCAGATATACCGGTGAGTTGACTGAGCTATTGCTCCAGCACCGTGAATACCCTGGTTCTAACAACGGCACCGGCCTGTTCCAGGTACTAACTGGCCTGAAAATGAGAGCGACCTACGAGCGCCTCACGGCCAAGGAAAAGGTGGCAGCGAAGGCTGTTTAATTCAATCAGGTTTGTTGGCGATCGCCAATTACTCTAAACAGTCCCCCTCTTCTCTGTTAGCAAGAGAACAGGGGGATTTATTTTGCGTATCTACCTGGGTTAATACCGTTGACACCGGCCCATAGGGCGTACCTGCCAGATGACCCGGTGTGATTCCACTTCTGATTCGATGATTTGATTAAATAATTCAATCGCTCGTATCAGTTCTATTGCTAGCTTTGGCAGAAGGTATGCGGCCGATTCGTTCTATAATGTTTGCTTAAGGTTTAAGTGAGAACATCGGGCGATGCGAGTTGCGGTTGCGACTGCTGCCGAATAATAAGCCAGATTTTTAAGTAAAGGGTTATTGATATGACGGTCAATGGCACGGCTAAGCAAAATACTCGCAGAACTAAAAATAGTTCTAAACCCAGTTCTTCCGAAGCGACCAATGAAAACGTTGAGGCGCAGGCAATGAGTGCTGACAATACGGTAAAAACGGATAGCTCCGAGGCTAACAAAGGAGAAGATATGGCTACAGATAACGTGGTTAAAATCACTGCCCGTCCTGTACAAGCGGAAGCCCAAAAAGATGGGGCAATTCAACTCCATCAACCAACCTCAATGGTCTGGAACCGTCCGGTGATGCCAAGTGATATTAAGATTGCCGATACGATTACTGTTGCTGGTGTTCGCCCAATTGCGGCAAGTGACATTCAGGTGTACGCCTCCTACCTCAATGGCCGTCCCATCAGTGCCAGCAGTCTTAAGGTGCAAGAAATGCTACCGGGTGACCGTCCTATCTTCGTGAGTGATTTTCATGCCGTCGAAGGAATGATGCTACCCGGTGATCGCCCTGTTATGGTGAGTGATCCGCAATTGTTACAGGCATCTATGTTGCCTGGTAATCGTCCCATTGCTTCTAACGATATTATCGACCCCGAACCCGCAGCCTTAATGGGTTATCTCGACTAGCGTATCTGCTTCAAGCGAGTGTGAGCAGCCCAACTTAACCTTTTTCGTTCAATCTATTTCGTTAGATCTGCTTTCTGGAAGAGTCAGGTAATTACCTGGCTCTATTTTTTTGGCCCGTTGGAGGCAGTCAAGCGTGTGTAGCAATAGGCAACCGTGGAGCAGTGAAGCTATTAATTTTTTATAAGGAAATCCCATTGGGAAATTTTCGTATCATAAAATACAGAAAGAAAATAAATCGTTCATCTTTTCCAGTTGTCGTTAACGGATAAAGACGGAAGTAGAAATCAAAACGCTCGTAAAGATCGCTAGTGTCCATATCACTAGTAGTTACGACTGGTTCTCAGAAAGAGTATTTGCTAGTGTTTTGGTTCTCGAAGGAACGCGCCTCATTCCTACACCAACCCATGCGTTACAGATAACGCAATTCCTAGCAGAGGCGAAAACAATGCAACTAATCTATCGCGGTATTACCTACAACTACGTTCCCGAAGGCAAGCAAGCTGAAGTCGTTACTCCCAGCAGAGCGATCGCGCCAAGACCCATTCAGCATCTCAAATATCGCGGGTCGAATTACGATTTGGATCCTAACGTTAGCGCGACTAAAACAATTTTCCATCCTCTCCTAAACCTGGTGTATCGCGGTATTGCCTACTCTACAAATGGTTAAAGGCGAATGCCTCATCGCAGGCCAATGATTTCATTTAGTTGATGTTCTAATCGTTAAAGCGGTATGGAAAAACCCATACCGCTTTTCTTTGGGGCTGAGAGTGGTAATTTTGTTCAGCCATCTACAGGTTCCGCGTGTAACATGGCTGGCAGGAAAACGACACCGTGAGGGAGTTTTTAACATGACTACCATTCGGCAACGCAGTCTAGTGTCATGGTTCAGACTGGCAACCCATGCGTTCCTGAACCATCCGTATCGACGGGTTGCATCAGCATGTCACCTTTTCCACTGGGGGCATGTCGGGAAAGGTGCGATCGCCACCTTCGCCCTTGCGACGACGGTCAGTTATGCTCAACCCGGCGTTAGTCAGCCCCAGGTATCTGTACCAGCAACACTCCCAACCGTGCCACTTCCACCACCACCGGATGCCGCCCCACCGTTGCCGGAAGAAACTGTGTTTCAGGCACCTCAAGATTTGCGGCAGCCAACTGCAGGTCGTTACCTGGTTTACGTCAATGGTGACAGTCCCTATTTACTCCAGCAGGTGCAGACCGTTGAACCCGATGCGTTTGTGCAACAGTACCAGGGGCGGCAGGTCATTCAGGTTGGGCTATTCAGTAATGAAGAAAATGCCCGCCGCCAGGTAGATGCATTACGGGAAGGTGGTGTTATGGCAGAAGTGTCTTACAACAATTCAACGTATTTACCGCCGACTAATACAAAAACGAGTAACTATACAGTAGTTGTTCCTGGAAGTCGGGAAGAACTGACTGCCTTAACACAGCGAGCAATCCGGTTAGGCGTGCGGCAAGAAGCGATCCAGCCTAAGGATGCGCCCCTGGGTCCCCATCTATCAATTGGCCCCTTTGTGACCTATGGTGAAGCGAAGGAAGTAAGCCGTTATCTGAATGGTGGTGGCTTAGATGCCCGTGTACATTACAGTCGTTAACAGGAATTGAGCGTTAAAAATCTGCCTGATCGGTGCTGGCCTGGAAGATAAGTACAGCAACATGAGTACCCAAATCGATGGTGCCCCTAGAGAAAGCACGTCACGCTCTGAACAGATAGCGCGTTTGCTGGTTACTGCTGCCCAAATGCGGCAGATAGAGGAGCGTGTGTTTGCTGCAGGTATGCCCGTTGCCGCACTCATGGAAAAGGTGGCAAACCAGGTGACTCAGCGGCTTGTCAACATTTATCCGCTGTCTTCCCGACGACGAGTGGGTGTCCTGGCGGGACCAGGACATAACGGTGGGGATGCGCTGGTTGTTGCGCGGGAGTTGCACTTGCGGGGGTATGAGGTTGCTATTTATTGCCCATTTGATCGCTTGAAGGAGTTAACTGGCCAGCATTACCGCTATTGCACCAGCTTGGGCATCCCCCTGGTGGAGACGGTGGTGGCGCTAGAGCATTGTGACCTGCTAGTAGATGGGATATTTGGGTTTGGCTTGGAGCGATCGCTCACACCTCCCATTGCTATTGCTATTGCGCAGGTAAATGAGTGGCCTCAACCCGTCATCAGTATTGATGTGCCATCGGGTCTACATACCGATACAGGGGCTGCATTGGGTACTGCAATCCGGGCCACCCAAACCCTGTGTTTGGGCCTATGGAAACTGGGGATACTGCAAGAGCAAGCCCTGGAGTATGTTGGTCAGGCCGAACTAATTGATTTTGATCTACCTCTGGCAGATATTCAGGCGGTGCTGGGTGAGTCACCGTCGTTACAACGGGTTCCCCCTGCCCAGGCGATCGCCCATCTCCCCCTGACCCGCCCCGCCAGTACCCACAAGTACAAAATGGGGCATTTACTCCTGGTATGCGGCTCCCGTCGTTATGCCGGCGGTGCCATTCTAACGGGTTTAGGTGCCAGAGCCAGCGGCGTGGGCATGTTGTCGATCGCCGCGCCCGCGTCACTTAAACCCATTCTGACCTCCCACCTACCGGAAGCACTGGTAGTGGAGTGCCCGGAGACGGAGAACGGGGCGATCGCCCATTTACCAGAGAGCATCAATTTACAAGCGTTTCAAGCGATCGCCTGTGGGCCAGGGCTAACCCTGGACGCGACTGCTGCCGTGCAACAGGTCTTGAATTGTGACCGTCCCTTGCTGTTGGACGCGGATGGCTTAAATGTACTGTCAACCCTGGATACGGTGCCAACATTGGCGGCGCGATCAGCACCGACAATATTGACTCCCCATTTGGGTGAGTTCAACCGTCTCTTTCCCAATTTAATGGAGACGATGCCCTGCCGGGTAACAGCAACTCAGCAGGCTGCCACCCGGAGTGGGGCAATCGTCCTATTAAAAGGAGCACGGGTAATTGTTGCCAATCCAGCAGGTGACACGCGCATTAATCCCGACAGTACGCCAGCCCTGGCACGGGGGGGGAGTGGGGATGTACTAACCGGCTTACTGGGTGGCTTACTGGCCCAGACTCCTGTAAAAACACGACCCAATCTGGTTGATACCGTCGCGGCGGCAGCATGGTGCCATGCCCATGCCGGTATCCAGGCAGCCCAGGAACGCACGGTGATGGGAGTTGATGCCTTCACCCTGACACAATATTTGTTATCTAATCGCTACATTTCTTTGCCCGATTAAGTTCTATCGGTCGGAGTATGCTAAATCTGTTGAAATTGTGTTAAAGCTCCCCATGGAACAACCGTTCAAAATTACTTTTTCTAATACCTGCACCGCTCAGGTCGTCACCGTTAGTCCAACCGTTGATCTGAATTCACTCTTGCTGCAGATGGGGTTGACGTGTGGTCGTCCGGTTCTGGTTGTGGTTGGGGGAGCCAGCAAAATTAGTCCAGATGATTTTCAGCGTGTCCGTCGCTTATTTACTGAAGTATTGGCTCCCCTGGCTGAACGATGGCAGGCAACCGTTGTGGACGGTGGCACCGATACAGGTGTAATGCGCCTGATGGGAGAAGCC
>CAZGDE010000447.1:2418-5774 GCA_964524315.1 uncultured bacterium | reverse complement strand
GCTTCCACACCACATAGGTCAACCACGTAATTAAACTACCTACAATTAGTTCGCCGCCATCCTCCGATATTTCAATCAGCATCCCAAGTCGAGAATACTCACTTACGCCAAACTGCTTCAAGGTAATAATGTGCAGTATATCCATGCCTCCACTCGCCAACGCCAGCAATGCCATCAAAATCATGATGCGAACTGAAGCGGCTCTAGCAGTTCGGTTGTGGTCGTGTCGGTAGGAAACCGTCGCTAAAACAACGATCAATAAGCCATAAAATGCATAGACTAACATTTCGCCAAAATCATCGGGGCGTAAACCAAAAAATGGCTTAAAGCGGAATATATGTGATAGCTCTAAACCAACGTTTTCATGCACAGAGAGGCCATCATCAAGCCCAATGATGGCAAACATAACAGCCCAACAGAGATAGATCACCGATCGATTTTTCAGGGCTAATAACCCCATCAAAACCACAATCAGACCAAATTTGAAATACTGAAAACATTCACTGTAACTACCATCCAGGCTGATGTCAAAACCAGGATCAACAAAAATAATTTGCCTTTGATGGAAGGGATAGATGAGGATGAAAATAAAATCAATAGTCAGAAGAAATATCAGGAAAGAAAAGTAGCGTTTTCCATCAATGAACTTCAAGAATTTTCCCAGGGAACTTTCTAAAAACTTCTTCATCGTCCGCATAAGAGGATAGAGGACTAATCAGCCAGACAACAGGCAAGACCAGAACATTTCCAAGCAATGATTTCCCTGTTTAAAGAAGCGATTTTACAGGGCATTGACTGATAGGACTAATTACCGTTCGTCAACTTGATTAATTAAGCTGGGATAGCTATTGGGATAACTATCTACCGATACAACTATGATTGGAACAACGATCAGGTTAAATATTTAACCTACTGGATAGATGCGTATTTTCCCTGAATTTAACCAGATTACAACCTAATCTTCATCTTACGAACCCGACTTATTGCGTCTTGACAAAGATTTAACCGAAATTTTACTGATAATCTATATTCCTCGCAGGCAAAATTACATCTCTTGCTAGGAAGACTCATAAGGCGTAGTGTTGGTCGCGATCGCACCCCCCATCGCCCCAACACTTGAAATTCCATGCCCCAGTCTTTTAAAGTGGCAAACAGTTGAAGTGTCCACAAGTGATGTTGAGGAGCCTTGATGACTGCTACTTTGAAGGATTTTGAGAAACCTGTTCCTGAAAGTGCGCCGGGAAAGCCTCGCTACGTGCCGACCAATCACCGCCGCATTCTTTGTGTGTTTCCTAAGTACAGTCGCTCCTTTGGGACCTTTGATAATGCCTATCCTTTTTTAGGTGGTGTCAAGGCGTTCATGCCCCCCCAGGGCATTTTAGTCGCAGCAGCATATTTGCCCAAGCAGTGGGATGTGCGATTTGTGGATGAAAACATCCGTGCTGCCAAGCCCGCCGATTATAAGTGGGCCGATGCGGTGATTGTCAGTGGTATGCATATCCAGCGCCACCGCATTAACCAGATTAATGAAACCGCCCATCGTTATGGCAAGCTAACCGTTTTAGGTGGCCCCTCGGTGTCTGGTTGCCCAGAATACTACCCTGACTTTGACCTGCTTCACATTGGTGAACTGGGGGATGCGATGGAGCGATTGATTGAATATGTTGATCAACATTCCGATCGCCCATCCCAGCAAATTCGGTTTGAGACAACAGAACGGTTGCCACTAAACGAGTTTCCCATTCCCGCCTATCACCTGATCAATCTCGACAACTACTTTATTGCCAACGTGCAGTACTCCAGTGGTTGCCCCTATCGGTGTGAGTTTTGTGATATTCCCGAACTGTACGGTCGCAATCCCCGCTTGAAAGAACCGGAACAGATTATTGCCGAACTGGATGCCATGCTGGAGTCGGGTAATCTAAGAGCCGTGTATTTTGTGGATGACAATTTTATTGGCGATCGCCGGGCGGCCATGAAGTTATTGCCCCATCTGATCGAATGGCAAAAGCGGCAGGGCTACCCGGTACAGTTTGCCTGTGAAGCCACACTCAATCTGGCCCAGAACAAAGAACTGCTAGAACTAATGCGGGAAGCCTACTTCTGCACAGTCTTCTGTGGCATTGAAACGCCGGAAAAGGATGCCCTCAAATCCATTTCCAAGCAGCAAAATTTGATGGGTGGAATGTCCATTTTAGAGGCCATCAAAACCCTCAATAGCTACGGTATGGAAGTTGTTTCCGGCATCATCATGGGGCTGGATACGGACACGGCAGACACGGGCGATCGCATTCTCGAATTCATCCGTCTGGCGCAAATGCCCATGTTAACGATCAACCTGCTCCATGCACTGCCCAAGACCCCCCTCTGGCGCAGACTGGAACTGGAAGGACGGCTGAATTTTGATGAAGCCCGCGAGTCCAACGTTGACTTTTTGCTACCTTACGAACAGGTACTAGAGATGTGGCGCAAGGTCATTACTATGGCCTATGAGCCCGACTTCCTCTACGAACGTTTTGCCTATAACATGCAGCACACCTACCCCAATCGGATCAAGCCCCCCCTGAGTCCGGCCCGCGTATCAAAGAAAAACATCCGTAAGGGATTGTGGATCCTGGGCAACCTGATTGTTCGCATTGGCCTTCTAAGCAACTATCGCCAAACGTTCTGGAAGATGGCAGGGCCAAAACTCAAAGCCGGTAAGATTGAAAACCTGATCCATATCGGCTTAGTTGGGCACCATTTGATTACCTTTGCCCAGGAATGCGCTCAGGGTAAGCAATCTGCCTCATTCTACTCGCAACGGGTGCGAGAACCATTGGGGGCACGCATGAAGGCCATGTTTGCCCGGTAAGGTCTAATTCATTCGTGATCCAAAAATTCTCTGTAGGGGCGGACTTTCGGGAATGGTAATAATTCCTGAGTCGGCGGACAAACCCCGCCTCTGCGATCGCCGCCCCCTTACTTCTTCGGTTGCGCGGGACGGAGCGGTTGTTTCAGTACTGTTACCCGGCGGCTATCGACGACCATTGCCCAGAAACCGCGATCAGTCAAACTCTGAAGAATTTTATTTGCTGCTGTTTGATCGGTAGTGTAAATCGCCAGCAGGTAAGGACGCTGGCCGTAGGATGCCAGTCCAATGTCTTTTGCCACCGCCTGTTGCACCTGGACAGCTAATTCAGGGCGATTGAAATAGTTGACGAGTACCGCATAACCTGCCCCTAGCGGCTTAGGACTAAAGCCAGAGGCGGTCGTCACGGTCGGCGTTGTTGCAGCTGTAGTAGCTGGCTGCGTTGTTGGTTGAGGTTGCTGCTGCGGTTGGGGTTCAATGCCGGTCGGTTGCGGGAAAGCAGCAG
>CAZGDE010000447.1:1158-2408 GCA_964524315.1 uncultured bacterium | reverse complement strand
TGCCGGTGGTGGCGGTACAGTTACGGTGCCACTGGTGGAAACTTCAGTGGGTCGAGTAACAAAGGCCGACAACCCACTTGATTCGGTCAGGTAACGGGCCCAGGCGTTCGCCGTATCGACGGTAGTAAAGCCACCCACCCGCGTCACGACATCATCTAAATAGTTGCAGACCTTGGAAGGGGCACTTGCCGGAATTGTGCGGCGCACACGCTCCTGCTCATCTGGGGTCTTAGTAACAACCAGCAACAGGTACTCCCCTGGGCCGGGAGGCTGACAGACCGGATAGACAGTCTGGGCGGCAGGCGCATTATCTACGGTGGGAGTTGGAAAGCTTTGCCCAGTAACATTTTGCCCATTAGCAACCGTAGCAAATGGTAAACCTGCGATCGCTAACAGGAACACCCGCGATGAAGAAAGAAATTTTTGATAAAACCGAAACATAAATTTTGAATTAGAAACTTCAACTAGAGGGTTATTCTAACCAACCATAAACCTTTCTGGCAGTGGCAAAAGGTAAATTTTGCGTCCCCATTCTACTTGAAGTTCGGCTGAGATGGAGTTTTTTAGAATATTGTTTTTAGAATATTTCTCTTAAAATATTGTTTTTGAAATATTGTTTCTAGAATGTTGTTTTTAGGATACTGTTTCTAAATCCTGCCTTTTTCGCCATAGGCAAGAGTTTATCTGCAACCTTAGTCACGCTGTAGCCGCATCAATCAACTGACAATAAAAAATTGTCATTATCTAAATTTCAACTATGCTCAACTACTGCTGAGGAATGGGATTAAGTAAGTTCGATATTGGGTTAGGAGCGAGTTTAGCAAACGAACCCGCACCGTACAATAAATTTGACGACAAAACCCGCCCCTACAGTTGGCGAATTTATTACATCTACGATCCTGAGTCGATCAATCCGATTATTCGTAGGATGAATTAAAGAAATGTAACCCATGCTGTTGAAAGGAGACATGCGTTACGTTTCCCTAACACATCCTACGTTTAATTTAGGTCTAGGACAGAGCAAAATAGGTGAACGATCCTATCCAGTTCTGTCCTTAAGAGTTATACGGAAGCCAACGACGCGATCGGTTGCGGAATGGAATCAGAGGGAGCCTGAAACTCACCTGTCAGCACAAATTCTAGCCGGAGTTTAAGCCAGGTAATAAACTGCGGGTTAGTCGAAATGATTGCTGTTGCCGGTTGGGGACACTTCGCTTTCACGGCTGCCATTTCGGGTGCGTCCAGAAAAG
>CAZGDE010000447.1:0-1148 GCA_964524315.1 uncultured bacterium | reverse complement strand
GTAATGGCGGGTGCGCTCTTTGAGAACTTCTTCGAGGGGTTCTTCCTGGGTTAAAAACTTTTGGCTGGCGAGAAGGTAGTAGTAAGTCTGCATCGTTTTCTCAAGTTTGACTTTTAACGTTCAAGGGTTGCGGATAGAAACGGGTGATGACACCGCTCACCGGCAAAAAAGCCCCAACTAATGAGTATAAGTTCTGGAAGGCCCCCAATAACCCATGAGTTAATAAGTTTTACTCAATAACTTATTACTCATATTTGTCACAGCTGATTTGCCACGACTGAATTGTCACAGCTGACCTTGAATGGCTTGTTTCATTTCCCGGACTGCCCGTTCCAGACCAACCAGTACTGCCCGGCTAATGATGGTATGTCCAATATTGAGTTCTTCCATACCGGGCAGACAAGCTACAGGATAAACATTCCAGTAGGTGAGACCATGACCAGCGTTGACCCGCAAGCCCGCCGCGATCGCCCGTTCACACCCAGTGGCTAACACTTGCAGTTCCTTGGCCCGACTCGCCTCATCGTGCGCCTCGGCATACTGTCCGGTATGTAGCTCAATAAATTTCGCCTTGAGCGTCGCCGCCGTTTCAATTTGACGGAGATCGGCATCAATAAATAGACTGACCGGAATGCCAGCGCTTTGCAGCGTTCCCACAATATCGGCCATGCGGTCTGCCTGACCGGCCACATCTAACCCCCCTTCGGTGGTAACTTCTTCCCGTCGTTCCGGGACAAGGGTGATGTAGTCGGGTTTCAGGTCGAGGGCGATCGCAACCATCTCGTCGGTTGCGGCCATTTCCAGGTTCAGGTGGGTGCGTACCGTTTGTCGCAGCAAGCGAACATCCCGATCCTGAATATGGCGGCGGTCTTCCCGTAAGTGAACGGTGATCCCATCGGCACCACCCAACTCTGCCAGAACTGCTGCCGCCACAGGATCGGGCTCAACGGTGCGTCTCGCCTGGCGGATGGTAGCAACATGGTCGATGTTAACGCCAAGTGTAGGCAAGGTCTGTTCTCCGTTTAAGTGCGAGATTTTTACTGTTTGAATCTTGATTTTAGTCGGTAGGGCCGGGTGATCGATCCTGGGTAGTTCCTATTTAGGAAAGGATAAAGAATGATGGAGTGAGGGTAAGAGAGTGTGATGGT
>CAZGDE010000446.1:0-5854 GCA_964524315.1 uncultured bacterium | reverse complement strand
GGCTTCGAACGTGCCAAAGCCAACCAATGTAACTTTGTCGCCACTGGCAACGGCTTCTAAGATCACATCCAGCATTGCTGTAAGAATGGTGTCAGCATCTTTTTTGGTGACGTTAGCGTTTGCCGCAATTTGATCAACTAATTCGCCCTTATTCATGATCAGAAACCCTCGTATTAGTTGCTGTGATTATACTTGAGGCTTTTGAAAGTGCAACAGATTTGTTGATCTTTCAGCAATTGATCTTGAATTAAATCGGGTTGAATTGCCTGCTCGGTTAATCAATTCGCTGGTAGCAAGAAAATATTTCCCAATTTCAATCATGAATAATATCGCTTAAAAAGTCGGTCAGGCACCCTGGTTGAATTTCCTCCAATACGCGGGTGTTAACGATATCAAACTTTGCACCCGCAGTGGAGCGCAAGTTCTCGTCCAGTGCTTCTAAAAAGCCTCTGGCAATAATGTCATCACCAATTTGGGCAAAGCCAATTCCCAGTTCTTGATCACGCTCTAGCTTTCCAGCGGCTTCCACAATCGCTTTCACAATTGCCATGCGATCACTTGGTTCACCATCAATCAGGACAATAATAATTTCCCCATTCGGTTTTGTCTGATTTTTATCCTTACGGGTAAAGTAATCGTCCAGGGCCGACTGTAACCCATCCAATAAGTTGAGGGACTCCGGCGGGTAATTCTCTCCGAAAATCTCCCCAATTTGCCCTGACTTTACCTGTGTGTAAGGTTTGAAGGCCCCTTCTGGATGATTCTGGGAAGAAATATAAATGTTGATACCGTCTGGATCGTAGGCTTCACATGTTTTTGCTAGGGCCACAATGGCATTGTGGGCAGCTTGCCAGCGATCGGCAAAGCCCGGTGGGGTCATGGCTACACTAGGAGCAGTTTTCGCGATAATAACCGTGTAGTCGCGATTTTCGAGTAATGCTTCAGACATAGCTAACTCTCAAGATTTCAAGCCATTCTAAACGCTCCTTATTCAGATGGCGAAGTTGTTAAGATGGCAACCGCTGGTTGGTTACTCATCTCTCAAAGCAGCAACGGCCAGACAACAGGTTGTAGAAGGTGCAATAGGTATTGTGGCTTCTACAGTTGCCGTCTAGCCGCTGCCCTTTGCTGTCTACCTTTAATTAACCGAAGGAGCTTTCAGCAATTTCAAATTAAATTTTTCTAAGTTAAATTTTGGCAGTGAAAACGCTTCTGCCGGTGTCCCATCAGCAACGACGGCTAAACTTGCTTGTAGGCGTTCAGTCAGTTGAACTGTCTTGGCATCGTAAATTTGGGTCAGTAACTTGGGATAGAAACCAATGCCAATAATCGGTACTAACAAGGAACTGATAATGAAGATTTCCCTGGGCTCGGCATCAACCAGAACTTCATGGGAGGTCAACTCCTTGTTTTCTGGGCCGTAGAAAATCTCCCGCAGGTTCGAAAGTAAATAGATCGGTGTGAGAATCACACCAACAGCAGCTAAGGCAATCACAATCACCTTAAAGGTAGGGTCATAGGCTTCACTGCGGGCAAAACCCACAAACACCATTAACTCTGCGACAAAGCCGCTCATTCCAGGCAATGCGAGCGATGCCATGGAGCAAACTGTCCACATGGCAAAGATCTTTTTCATTTTTTGACCAACGCCACCCATCTCATCCAGCATCAGAGTATGGGTACGGTCATAGGTAGCTCCAACCAGGAAGAAGAGGCTGGCACCAATCAAACCGTGCGAAACCATTTGTAGAATTGCGCCACTTAAACCTAAGTCAGTGAAGGAGGCAATCCCAAGCGTGACAAAACCCATGTGCGAAATCGATGAATAAGCGATTTTACGCTTCAAATTCCGCTGGGCGAAGGAGGTTAAGGCTGCATAAATGATGTTGACTACACCAAAAATGATCAGCGCTGGAGCAAAAATGGCGTGAGCATCTGGCAATAGTTCTGCATTCATACGTACCAGTGCATAACCACCCATTTTGAGCAAAATCCCTGCCAGCAACATGTGAACTGGGGCCGTTGCTTCTCCGTGAGCATCGGGTAACCAGGTGTGCAGAGGGATAATGGGTAGTTTGACGGCATAGGCAATGAGAAACCCTGCGTACATCCAGAGTTGGAAATTAATGGCGTATTCCTTGACTGCGAGCGATCGCATGTCAAAGGTCACAGTATCGCCATAAAAAGCCATTGCCAGTGCTGCCACCAGAATGAACAGTGAACTGCCAGCAGTGTAGAGGATGAACTTAGTGGCTGCATACTGACGCTTTTTACCACCCCAAATGGCTAGTAAAAGGTAAACCGGGATCAGTTCCAGTTCCCACGCCAGGAAAAACAACAGCATATCTTGAACGGCAAATACGGCAATTTGCCCACCGTACATCGCTAGCATCAAGAAGTAAAAGAAACGCGGCTTCAAGGTAACAGGCCACGCGGCAAGAATCGCCAACGTAGTAATGAACCCTGTCAGCAGAATGAGAGGCATGGATAGGCCGTCAGCACCAACCGACCACTTTAAGTCGAGTTGAGGAATCCAACTGTAGCTCTCGACTAGTTGCAACTCGGCACTGGCGGGATCGTAGCCGGTATAGAAGGCATAGACCAGAATGACAAAGTCAATTAGCCCAATGACAAGAGCATACCAGCGGATCGTTTTGCCATCTTTATCGGGCAAGAACGGAATCAGCAGCGAAGCTACGATGGGAAAAAGAATGCTAGTCGTTAGCCAGGGAAAATCAGCAGTTAGCATTTGATTGGCTAGGGGTTAGCGATGAGTTACTAGTTAGCTGGAGTACTGCAGTGAATGTATCCAGTGAGGTTACTTGTAGTAGTTTCCAGTTGTTAATTGCTCCAAATTCTATGGGTTGATTCGAACTAACAACTGGAGTACTAACAACTTCTTAAGTAATGCCAGAGAAAATAACTAAGCCCAAAACCGCTGCGAATACAATCAGAGCATAGAATTGAGCCCGGCCGTTCTCAAAATATTTGAGTACTTCTCCGGTCAGGAGAGTAACTAAGCCCGCTAAATTAACGACACCATCAACGACTTTATAGTCCACTTCCAGCACCTGCCGTGCCAGCCGACGACTGCCCTGCACGAAGACGCCGTTGTAGATGTCATCGAAATACCATTTGTTTTTGGACAACTGGTAAAGTGCGGGAATTTTGGCCGCGATCGCCGCAGGATCAATCTTGCCACGCAAGTACATAAGAGAGGCCAGAGTGATTCCAATGAGCGCGATCCCAACGGAACTACCACCCATGACCAGGAATTCTGGCAGATCAAAATGAGCCGCTTCTTCTGCCAGATCAAATACTTCACCAGGCGGATGAATGAACGCCTCAAAGTAGTTGGCAAAGGGTGTACCAACCAAACCAACTAAGGTGGATGGTACTGCCAGGATGATCAACGGCAATGTCATCGACAGCGGCGACTCATGGGGCGTATCACTATGGTGATGATCGCCGTGGTCATGGTCATCATGGTCGTGAGCAGCATGATCAAGGGTTAATTCTTGGGGGTTCATTGCGCCGGGGCCGATGGACACACCCGCTGCTTGCAGTTGTTCCAACTGAATGGTGCGCCGCATGTCAGCATTTTTACCGCGGAACTCACCTTCGAAGGTCGAGAAATACATGCGGAACATGTAAAAGGCAGTGATGCCTGCTGTGACCCAAGCAATGCCCCACATCACGGGGTTGGCGATAAAGGTTTTGCCCAAAATCTCATCTTTTGACCAGAAACCGGCAAATGGTGGGATCCCGCAGATTGCCAATGTACCGATGAAGAAGGTTAATGCGGTAATCGGCATAAACTTCCGCAACCCGCCCATCATCCGCATATCCTGCGCGTAAGCAGCATCATGGCCGACAACAGATTCCATACCGTGAATGACTGAGCCTGAACCAAGGAACAACATTGCCTTGAAGTAGGCATGGGTCATCAGATGAAACATGCCCGCTGCATAGGCACCAACTCCCATAGACATTACCATGTAGCCCAATTGAGACATGGTGGAATAGGCTAAGCCTTTCTTGATGTCGTTCTGGGTAATGGCGGTGGTTGCCCCCACGAAGGCTGTAATGGTACCTGTCCAGGCAATCACATCCATTGCAACTGGCACCCCTTCAAACATGGGAAAGGCACGGGCAATCAAAAACACACCGGCGGCTACCATCGTTGCAGCATGGATCAGGGCCGAAATAGGAGTTGGGCCTTCCATCGCGTCCGGCAACCACACATGCAAAGGTACCTGGGCTGACTTAGCTACGGGGCCCAGGAAAACCAGGACGGCAAACAAAGCGGCGATCGCCCCACTGAGGGCACCAGACTGTACCAACTCCTCTAAGCGGGTAGCGATGACATCAAACTCAAAGCTACGTGTTGCCCAATAAAGGCCCAGAATGCCTAAGAGTAAGCCAAAGTCGCCCACCCGGTTGGTAACAAATGCTTTTTGGCAGGCATCTGCTGCTGCTTTGCGGTCATACCAAAAGCCAATCAGCAGGTAGGAACACATGCCCACCAATTCCCAGAAAATATAGATCTGTACCAGATTAGGACTAATGACCAGACCAAGCATGGACGAGCTGAATAGGCTCAAATAGGCGTAGAAGCGCACATAGCCCGGATCGTGTGCCATGTACCCATCGGTGTAGATCATCACCAGGAACGCCACTGTGGTAACGATGACCAGCATTAAGGCGGTCAGGTGGTCGATGGTGTAGCCCATGCTGAGGTGGAAATCGCCCGCCGCCGCCCACTCGATCATGCGATTGTAGGAGTCATGACCGTGGTACTGGCTCCACAGCAGCGCGAACGATAAAACCATGGCTGCGCCAGTCAGCGACACGATAAAGAAAGAGCTAGGCCGCCGGAGACTGTTCGTGACCTTACTAAAGGAAATCAGCCCCGAACCGATGATCATGGCACCCGCCAGCGGCAGGACTGGAATCAGCCAGGCATACTGATAGATAGCTTCCATTGCTTATGCCTACATTTAAAGTTCTTCACTTGGTTGGGAAAACCGTTTACATTGTGACACACGCACAACCGTAAACTGTCAAGAACGAACACAACATTTCAACTTCTTCGTAAATTAAAGTTCCCCATTAAACCTAATGAAAAACAACTGGCAAAAAAATCCAGCATTAGGCAGAAAGGGCAAAAGCAAAACCTGGTTCATACGTGACACCAACCTGTCGCTGTCAAGGGTTGGTCTGGCAACGAAGGTAAAATTTGGCAGTTCTGCTTGCGCAAGCCTGTATCAACGCGAAGTTGAACTGAGTTTATTGTTCAAACAGGATTTATTTTGGGAATCAGGATCGTTTTAACAAACTAGACAGCTTCGTAAATAGAAGAATTAGAACTGGTGTTTACGATTAGTGCAAAAGCCAGTCAATCAGAAGCGTCTAATGAATAAGCAGTGCTAGCGTCTCTATCGGTGGTTAGTTTTGTTTAATATTGGTTTGACAGTTTTAAAGGGTTAACTAAATGGTTTTGACAACTGAAGTAGAAGTGGCGCTGCTCAGATCAGAACCATGAGCCATTGTTTTTTGCAATTCCGTCAGCAGATCGTCGCGCTTATACAAACCTTCTAAACGATGAATGACCTTGCCTCGTTCAAACAACAGAATAGTTGGCAACGTTCTAATTTGATAGCTACTCGATAACTTCAAATTTTCATCAGCGTTGATCCCCACTAGCTTAAACCGCTTGCCCCATTCGTTCTGGAACCGCTGCAGTAACGGCTCAACCAGGCGACAGGGGCCACACCAGGGAGCACCAAAATGAACTAAAACGGGCAAAGACGATGCTAAAACTTCTTGTTCAAATGTCTGTTCACCCATTTGA
>CAZGDE010000445.1:4693-5855 GCA_964524315.1 uncultured bacterium | reverse complement strand
GTATAACACTGACCCGGAGTATTGTTTGGTGGCGCAGGCGGACGAGCAGTTAGCCGGTTTTATTTTAGGGACAGTCATTAATAAAGCTTCCTGGACGTATGGCTATATCATCTGGTTGGGCGTGAATCCGGCATTCCAACGACGTGGTATTGCTGATCGCTTGGTTGATAAGTTGGTTGAACGAATGATCGACGATGGTGCCCGGTTTATGATGGTCGATACTGACCCCGAGAATTTACCAGCAGTTAAGTTTTTCACGCGGAAAGGGTTTGGTAATACCCGCAAGCATGTTTTTCTGTCGATGAATCTGAGCAAGCATGAATACTACGGTAAGCTAATTTCCTACGAGCGGGAAAAGGCGGAACGAGCGGTCTGGAAACGACCACGTCGTCCTGCCAAATCCTAAGGTTCAGGTCAACCATCCCAATTTAGTTCGGGTACTGGTACTGGTTGAGTTTTGCTTAGCGTTGAAGGGATATGACCAGTGTTCGCATTTCAGGGAATGCGATCGCAACTCTCTATGAGGCCAGAACAAGACCTCACTGCTAATACCCCACGGCGATCGCTCTTGCTGATTCCTGATGTTCTTTATCGAAGGTCACAATGTCGGTTCCTTGCCATATCAACCGTCATGACAGCAACACAAAAATACCTGATAACAGCATTCATAGGACGATTTGGCGTTGCTGCTTCCAGGGATGAATAAGCGTTGTCTGAATTGAAACTTCGTGCCAATTCAGTCTGCGATTTAACCTCACCGACGATTTGCAGGGATAAAACACAGTAGGCTTAAAAGTTGCCAATTTAGCAGTGGCAACTTGTGAAGTCGTAAGTTGAAGGTTGCAAATTTGCGCAAACCAATCTGGCTGGAGTCCTTATTTCCAGCTTCAAGCCATTGTCAGAGGACGGATAGCATCACTTAAGATTAAAGCCAGCTTCCCAAAAGCTACTTTGGGATAAAAACAGCCACGAATGATTAAGATTTTTCTGGATAATGGTTGAGATTTTTCATTCCACTTTTAATCATGCAAGCTAACTTCATATAGGCAAAGAGGTCATGGGCGGCAGGAAACGATGCATCCTCCTCCTGAGCCTTCTAGCCAAATTGTTCTAAAACAAAAAACTGTTAATCCACCCATGAGCCATTCCAAGCCCCAGATCC
>CAZGDE010000445.1:1919-4683 GCA_964524315.1 uncultured bacterium | reverse complement strand
GATCTGCTGCCCTAACCCCGCCTGTGATGCCCCGCTCAACCCACTTGGGCGGGTGGTCTGTGATGCCTGTGGTACTCCCTTGATTTACCGTTACCTATGGGCAGTTGGCCGGGTGGTCGAGCAAATTCCGTTAGGTAGTCAGGTTGGGGGCAGGTACTATGTCACGGCACGGCGGATCTGGCTCGATACGCAACCCTCTTTACCACCGGATGTGCCACTCGATTGGTCGGATGATGTGACGCCCTACCTCTCTCTGTATCCCTACCGTCTCCACATCCCAGAAGTGTATGGTTTTTGGCTGGAAAACGGTGATACTGTGACCGATCCAGTTTTCCTGTTAGAGAATGTGCCTCTGGATGGCTCAGGTTTGTTACATCCGGCGATCGCCGAAGCCTGGTTTCAGGCAACAGCGGTGCGCCAGGTTTACTGGCTATGGCAGTTACTTCAGCTATGGACGCCTTTGGCGGAACAGGGGGTTGTTGCCAGTCTGCTAGCGACAGATAACATTCGGGTTGAAGGTTGGCGGGTGCGATTGTGCCAGCTTTACCATGACGGTGAGATTGTTTCAGGTGGTGAACGGTCAGAGGCGGACGCGTTAAGCCTGGCAGATCTTGCAAACGTTTGGTTGGGCTGGGTCGAGACTGCCCGGCCTGAAGTAATTGATCCTTTGCGATCGATTTGTCGCCAGATGCAGGTAGAGGGAATTACCGTTCCTGCAATTGCAGCGGAATTGAATGAGTTACTCCTCAAACAAGCTGCGAAGTTGCCCCTGCGTTTAGAAGTAGTTGGTGCAACAACGACCGGCCCTGAGCGTTCCCATAACGAAGATGCTTGCTATCCCTTGACGTTAAACCAATCTGTGCAAGCCGATGGGTTAATGCCCTACGTGGCGATCGTCTGTGATGGCATTGGTGGCCACGAGGGCGGGGAAGTTGCTAGCCAGCTTGCCGTCCAAACCCTGAAACTACAGGCACAGGCTTTGCTGGCGGAAGTCAATGAACAGACGGAACCCGTTATGCCTAACCTATTGGCACAACAGTTGGAGGCCGCTGTACGGGTCGTTAACAACATGGTGGCAGACCAAAATAACGCCCAGGGGCGGGAAGATCGTCGTCGGATGGGGACGACGCTCGTAATGGCAATTCAGGTACCGCAACGGGTGGAAACAACGGATGGATTGGGTACCAACAACGGACACGAACTCTATCTGGTCAACGTTGGCGATAGCCGTGCCTACTGGATCACCCCCCGCTATTGTCACCAGTTGACCGTTGACGACGACGTGGCAGTTCGAGAGGTGCGCATGGCACGGGCACTTTATCGTGAAGCCATCCATCGTCCTGATGCGGGAGCCTTAACTCAGGCGATTGGGACACGCAGTGGCGATTTCATTCATCCCAGTGTGCAACGATTCATTTTAGAGGAGGACGGACTGTTGCTCCTTTGTTCGGATGGGGTGAGTGATAACGGCTTGGTTGAGCAAAGCTGGGCAGAGGTGACAAAGGGCGTGTTTGCAGGGAAGCGATCGCTGGCAGCAACGGTGCAAAATTGGCTTGACCTGTCAAACCATCACAATGGTCACGATAACGCCACGATGGTCTTGCTCCATTGTCACGTCTCTTTAGCAATGCCAAACGTTACTGCTGCGGGTTATCCCGCGGGGGCGGAGTGGTCACCTGCTTCGCAAGCCCTGTTGCAGGATGAAGCTATGGGTACCGAACAACGGGTACAACCGATTCCACCCTCCCTTGCGACCAATGGCTTAAAGCGCTGGTTACCAGTCAGTTTACTGGCACTCGTGTTATTGGGGGGCGGCTTGGGATTGTTTGCCTGGTCGCAATTAAGTTCTCAGAGCTTCCAGCAGTTTTGGCAAAAAGTTATACCGGGGGCAGTGGGCGATCGCAATTGAGCCACAACATCCTTAATTACCCAAATTTATTTCCCAACTTTTATTCTCCTAATTTCTCTCAATTCCAATTTCTCAATCAAGTCAATTGAGGTAATGTGACAGTCTTATGTCAAGATAAGGAATTGTCCTCTAGAGAGTATTCCATTGGCACCAGAGATGGCGGTTTTACAGGAATCACCCGTTATGCAAGTTGAAGCGTTCCCGGTTGGTAGTCGTGTTCGTGTGGCAAAGTCTGTTATCGTTTACCACCATCCTGAACACCGGAACCAACCCTTTGACCTGCAAGGTCAGGAAGGCGAAGTGGTAGGAGTTTTACGGGAATGGCAGGGGAAACCTGTAAGCGCCAACCTGCCATTTATCGTCAAGTTTGGGCCCAAGTTCAAGGCTCATTTCCAGGGGCAAGAGCTTGAGGCGGTGTCGTAAGTTCAAAGTTTACGAATAGCATAAGCAAAGTCAGAAGGCAGAAAGCAAAGATTTGATCATTTCCTTTGCCTTCTGCCCTTTTTCCTATGCCTGTATGACTAAGCTTTAGGGTGGCGATGTTGATTAAACCACCCCAGCACGTTAATATCGCGTTGCATTTTCTGTAACTCGCGCTGGTTGGTGGCTGCCGTTGCTCGGTACCACTGAACGTAGCGATCAAATTCTTCCCGGTATTCCACTTCCCGGTAAAATTCGCGCGTCAAATTGTAAGCCACCAGAGCTTCTAAAATGGCTGGAGGCAGTGGAGCGAGCCAGCGAATGTCATTAAGCATGGGAACCCAGGATGAACAATCATGCCAGTGGCTTACGGTAAAACCCCTGGCAACGTTCTCAATCTAGCAATCCCTGGTCTAGCCTGGGGGCAATTACAGC
>CAZGDE010000445.1:0-1909 GCA_964524315.1 uncultured bacterium | reverse complement strand
CACCTTTCAGCATACGCTGTGCCGCATCAAGGAGGGCTTCTTCCAGATAGGGTTTAGTGAAGTAACCACTCGCCCCCAGTGAGGAAGCCATTTGACGATGGCGGTCTGCCCCCCGTGAAGTCAGCATCGCGATTGGCAAACTGGTTAGATTCGGGTCTTTCTGGATACGCGACAGGAGTTCTAAGCCGTCCATTCGGGGCATTTCGATGTCGCAGAAGACGATATCGCAGGGCAACCCAGAACGGAGTTTTTCCCAAGCCTCTTGCCCATCTCGCGCCTGTTCTACCCGATAGCCCACCTTGTTGAAGGTCATCGACAACAGTTCGCGAACCGTGATCGAGTCGTCTACGATGAGTACCATTGGTTCGGTCTTGATGACAGCGGGCTCTTGTGGTGTGGCTGTTGCGCCCTGATCCCACAGGGAACCACCGGTGTCCTTACGGATACGACCCATTGCCAGGTCGATCAGTTCTAGAACGTCAGCGATCGGCATAATTCGACCATCCCCCAGGACGGTTGCCCCTGCGACGCCAATGGGCTTAGGTACTGGGCCCTCCAGTTGCTTGATTACAATTTCCTGCTCACCCAACACCTGATCAACCTGTAGGGCCAGGAAGTTACCCGCACTCCGGAGGACAACAATCGAAGCAATGTCATCTTCCTGATTACCACCATAGACAGTGCCCCGGCTGAGATGACGGTTATATCCTAACAGTTCACTCAGAGGCCGCAGAGGTAAGAGAGAGTCCCGCCACGGCAGACATGGTTGCCCCTCAGGATTAGTTTGGATGCGGTCTTTAGGTACATCCAGCATGTCCTCTACCCCATCCATTGGGAAGGCAATACGGGCGCGATCGCTGATGCAGCATAGTGCCTTAGAAATACTCAAGGTGAGTGGCAGACGGATGGTAAAGCTGGTGCCCTTGCCTTGAGTGGAGTCGGTGTTGATGACGCCCCTAATCTCGCTGAGGCTGGTACGCACTACATCCATCCCCACACCCCGACCAGAGAAATCATCCGCCTGGTCTTTGGTGCTAAAGCCGGGATGGAACAGCAGATCATACATATCCAGTCGAGACATGCTTCTGGCTTCACTGGGGGTGATCAGCCCTTTTTCAATTGCTTTCGTCTTCACCCGTTCGACATCAATCCCAGCACCATCATCCGAGACAGAAATAATGGTTTGGTTCCCCTGGTGGAAGGCGCGAATCACGATGCGTCCAGTGGGTGCCTTGCCCAGCGATCGCCGCACCTCTGGTGACTCAATTCCATGGGTAATGGCATTGTTGACCAGGTGGGTCATGGGGTCATAGAGCTGTTCCAGAATCATCTTATCGATGAGGGTTTCCCGCCCTTCAATGACCAGTTCTGCCTGTTTGCCCACCTTAATGGCAATGTCGCGGACTGCACGTGGCAAGCGATCGGCGGTTTGGGCGAAGGGCACCATGCGTGACCGGGTCAGACCTTCCTGGAGTTGGGTCGTGACCTGCCGGAACATCCGGGTCACCTGATCGGTTTCATCAACGATAAACTCAATGTCTGATGCTGACTCTCGTACCCGCACAATCAGCTCGATCATTTCCTGGGAGAGACTATGGAAACCAGTAAACCGATCCATTTCCAGGGGGTCGTATTCTACACCCGTGGGGCTGCTAGCGGTTTGGGTCGAGCCATCCCCTTTGGCATGGACAGGCGCATGGTGGCGATGATGGCTTTGGCGACTGGCGAGTAGCGAACTTTCCAGCAGCGATCGCTCATAGAGGTCTTGCATACGCTGTCCCACGTCACTGAGCTGTTGCACCTGGTACAGCAAGTTATCAAGTGACTGGCGCAACCGTTCCTGATCCTGTTCCAGACTATTCCGGTTAACGACCAATTCCCCAACGAGGTTACTCAGATTATCCAGGTG
>CAZGDE010000444.1:1349-5874 GCA_964524315.1 uncultured bacterium | reverse complement strand
AACAGTTCCAAATTAATGGTGCCCTTGCTGGTTTCCATAATGGCGCGGGTCATACTCTCTCCTTTTCGATCGCCGGAACAGGTTGTTCCCCCTGCTCCCAAAACATAGTTGCTCTCCGATCCTACACTTGATATTGGCGTTGAGGGACATATCCAAAAAGCCAGCATGGAGAAGGGCAAAACTACGTAATCAGTAAGGTGAATAGCGATAAAAGCAATATAGTTAATTTTTTTAAAGTTAGATCTGAAGCAAATGCTCGCATTTTTATTAACTTTTACGAACAGATCGTTAGATAATTTTATCAATTTGTGTCAGATAGAGCCTGTAATCCCCATTTGGTAACGCTTTTCTGATACAAACATTCATGGGTTACTAGAAGTCAGCCGTGTTGGGCATTCGTCCTTTGTCATTCGTAGCGTTGCTATTTGTTGTCTGGCATCATGCACTTGCTTAAATCTGCAAATTGGCAAACCTCACGCCGAATGACCAATGACTAGTGACCAATGACCCTTGCCTCTTTGCCGCTGACTCTTCTCAATCGCCGATTCACGCAGAAGGAGCACATACCGCATGTTCACCCACGTCAAGCCCACCATCAGGCACGTCGCCCCCGATGATCTACGCGGACGTTCTCTGGTTAAGGTGGTCTATGTCGTGCTGGAGCCTCAATATCAAAGTTCCCTTTCAGCAGCGGTTCGCTCCATTAACCAGAGCCACCCCAATCTGGCTGTTGAAATCAGTGGTTACTTAATTGAGGAACTCCGCAACCCCGAAAACTTTGAAGACTTCAAACGGGAAATTTCCGAAGCAAACGTCTTCATTGCCTCGCTGATTTTCCTGGAAGACCTGGCAGATAAGGTGGTAGAAGCGGTCGAACCGCATCGCGATCGCCTGGATGTTGCTGTCGTCTTCCCCTCCATGCCCCAGGTCATGCGCCTGAACAAGATGGGCAGCTTTTCGATGGCTCAATTAGGGCAGTCGAAGAGTGCGATCGCCCAGTTCATGAAAAAGCGGAAGGAGAAGTCGGGTGCTGGTTTCCAGGATGCCATGCTGAAGCTCCTGAATACCCTGCCCCAGGTCTTAAAATACCTGCCGATGGACAAGGCGCAGGATGCCCGTAACTTCATGCTCAGCTTCCAGTACTGGTTAGGTGGCTCCCAGGACAACCTGGAGAACTTCTTGCTGATGCTGGCGGATAAGTATGTCCTGAAGGGGTCTGCTGTCGACATGCCGTACAAAGACCCCGTGACCTATCCTGACATGGGCATCTGGCATCCGCTGGCTCCCTGTATGTACGAAGACCTGAAGGAATACCTGAACTGGTTTAATTCCCGGCGGGATATTTCCGAGGACATGCGCGATCCGCTCGCGCCCACGGTGGGTCTGGTGCTACAGCGGACGCACCTGGTGACAGGCGACGATGCGCACTACGTGGCGATGGTTTCCGAACTGGAAGCCATGGGCGCACGGGTGATTCCCGTCTTTGCCGGTGGCTTGGACTTCTCCAAACCGGTTGATGTGTTTTTCTATGACCCCCTCAGCAAAGGCGAAAAGCCCATTGTGGATGTGGTGGTTTCCCTGACTGGATTTGCCCTTGTTGGTGGCCCCGCCCGGCAGGATCATCCCAAGGCGATCGAGTCCCTCAAGCGGTTGAACCGTCCCTACATGGTGGCATTGCCACTGGTCTTCCAGACGACCGAAGAGTGGCAGGACAGCGAATTGGGACTGCACCCGATCCAGGTTGCCCTTCAGATTGCGCTACCCGAACTGGATGGAGCCATTGAACCAATTATTCTGTCGGGTCGGGATGGTGCGACGGGTAAGGCGATCGCCCTGCAAGACCGGGTCGAGGCGATCTCGCAACGGGCGATGAAGTGGGCAAATCTGCGCCGCAAACCCAAGTTACACAAGCGGGTTGCCATCACGGTGTTCAGCTTCCCACCAGATAAGGGCAATGTGGGTACGGCGGCCTATCTGGATGTGTTTGGCTCCATCTACAAAGTGATGGAAGCTCTGCATGACAATGGCTACGACGTGCAGGGACTTCCTGAGTCGCCGGAGGCGTTGATGCTGGAAGTGCTGCACGATGCCCGCGCCCAGTACAACAGCCCAGAACTGAATATTGCCTACCGGATGTCGGTACCGGAGTACGAGGAACTGACCCCCTACTACGAACGGCTAATCCCCTCCTGGGGCGAACCACCCGGCCACTTGAATACGGATGGCCAAAATCTGTTGGTCTACGGGAAGTCCTTTGGTAACGTCTTCATTGGGGTACAGCCGACCTTTGGATATGAGGGCGACCCGATGCGGTTACTGTTCTCCCGCTCTGCCAGTCCCCATCACGGGTTTGCCGCTTACTACACCTACCTGGAGCGGATCTGGCAGGCAGATGCGGTGCTGCACTTCGGCACGCATGGTTCCCTGGAGTTCATGCCCGGTAAGCAGATCGGGATGTCCGATGAGTGCTTCCCCGATAGTCTGATTGGCACGATCCCCAACCTCTACTACTACGCGGCGAATAATCCCTCTGAAGCAACGATCGCCAAGCGGCGCAGCTATGCCGAAACGATCAGTTACCTCACGCCCCCGGCGGAAAATGCCGGACTGTACAAGGGTCTGAAGGAACTGAGCGAACTGATTGCGTCCTACCAAACGTTGAAGGATACGGGACGGGGCGAGTCCATTACCAACACCATCATGGACAAGTGTCGCATGGTGAACCTGGACAAGGACATCGACCTGCCCGACACCGACGCGAAGGACATGACGATGGACGAGCGGGATGCGATCGTCGGTAAGGTCTACATCAAACTGATGGAGATCGAGTCGCGTCTGTTGCCCTGCGGTCTGCACGTCATTGGTAAACCTCCCAGTGCCTCAGAGGCGATCGCCACCCTGGTCAACATCGCCGGACTGGATCGGGAGGAGGAAGGAATTCTCAGCCTGCAACGGATTATTGCTAACAGCCTGTACCGGGACATTGAGGAGATTTACAAGAACAGCGATCGCGGTGTTCTGGACGATGTGCAATTGCTGAACGATATCAATCAGGCGGTGCGATCGGCGGTGACAGCCATGGTCAACGCCCAGATCGATGAGGAAGGTCGCGTCTCCCGTATGTCGATGC
This sequence comes from uncultured bacterium, assembly GCA_964524315.1. Lineage (GTDB taxonomy): Bacteria > Cyanobacteriota > Cyanobacteriia > Leptolyngbyales > Leptolyngbyaceae > CAZGDE01. The sequence continues at coordinate 2,744 of CAZGDE010000444.1, read as the reverse complement.
TATCCAACTTCCTCAATTTCAATGGCAAGAAGGAACCCTGGATTGAAGCTCTCCATAGTGCTGGTTATACCAACGTTGACACGGATGCCCTCAAGCCCCTGTTTGAATATTTGCAATTCTGCCTGAAACAGGTTGTTGCCGATAACGAACTGGGTGCCCTGTTGCTGGCGCTGGACGGTCAATACATTCTGCCTGGCCCCGGTGGTGATCCCATTCGGAACCCGGATGTGTTGCCGACGGGTAAAAACATCCATGCCCTCGATCCCCAGGCAATTCCGACCGCTGCTGCGGTGAAATCTGCCAAGGTTGTGGTCGATCGCCTCCTGGCTCGTCAGGCGGCAGAGAATGGTGGTAACTATCCTGAAACGATCGCCTGTGTCCTCTGGGGTACGGACAACATCAAAACCTATGGTGAGTCCCTGGCACAGATCCTCTGGATGGTTGGTGTCCGTCCCCTACCCGACTCCCTCGGACGGGTGAACAAGTTGGAGTTAATTCCCTTAAGCGAACTGGGCCGTCCCCGGATCGATGTGGTAATCAACTGCTCCGGTGTGTTCCGTGACCTATTCATTAACCAGATGACCCTGCTTGATCGCGCCGTTAAGATGGCTGCCGAGGCAGATGAACCGCTGGAAATGAACTTTGTCCGTAAACACGCCATGCAACAGGCGAAAGAATTGGGTGTGGAACTGCGGCAGGCTGCCACCCGTGTCTTCTCCAATGCGTCCGGTTCCTACTCCAGCAATATCAATCTGGCAGTAGAAAATGGCACCTGGGAACAGGAAGCCGAGTTGCAGGATATGTACCTATCCCGTAAGTCCTTTGCCTTCTCGTCGGATAATCCCGGCATGATGGAGCAAAGTCGGGAACTGTTTGAGTCGGCGTTGAAAACGGCGGAAGTCACCTTCCAAAACCTCGACTCATCGGAGATCTCCCTGACCGATGTCTCCCACTACTACGACTCTGACCCAACCAAGATCGTGGCGCGGCTCCGGGATGATGGCAAAACGCCTGCTGCCTACATGGCAGACACGACGACTGCCAATGCCCAAATCCGCACCCTATCCGAAACGGTACGTCTCGATACCCGCACGAAGCTGCTCAATCCCAAGTGGTACGAGGGCATGTTGAGTCATGGCTACGAAGGGGTTCGGGAACTGTCCAAGCGTCTGGTCAACACGATGGGTTGGTCTGCTACTGCTGGAGCCGTTGATAACTGGGTCTACGAAGACACGAACACCACGTTCTTCAAGGATGCGGAAATGTGCAAGCGATTGATTGACCTCAACCCCAACTCCTTCCGCAAGATGGTGACGACCCTCCTGGAAGCGAATGGTCGCGGCTACTGGGAAACCAGCGAGGAAAACCTCGACCGCCTGCGCCAGCTCTATCAGG
>CAZGDE010000444.1:486-1339 GCA_964524315.1 uncultured bacterium | reverse complement strand
CATCGAAGGCGTGGAATAGTCTGGTGACTGGGTTTACCCATCCAAACGGTGAACCCATTACCAATAAATCTCGTAGGGGCGGTTCGCGAACCGCCCCTACAATTTTTCGAGACAGATCTTTAGTACATGCTTACGGCAACGACCCTGGGTCGTCGCTCAAATGCTATGCTGTCTCTGCACAAACCGTTGCCTGTATTGGATTTCTCTCAAACATGACAAAACTGCTTGATGAAGCGATCGCCGCCCTGGCAAACCTCTCCGATACCGAACAGGACGCGATCGCCCGGTTGATTCTGGAACGGGTGAAAGGGGGGGGCACCTCCCCGGTGGGCGGCATCCCGATCATTGAGAAGATTTATACGGATGGAGCCTGTTCCGGCAATCCCGGTCCTGGTGGTTGGGGGACTGTCGTCTATTTCTCGGATGGTTCCGTGCATGAACTGGGTGGGGGCGAACGCCAAACCACCAATAACCGGATGGAAATGCAGGCAGCGATCGCCGGACTGCAATTTTTGGCAGAATCCGGTCAAACAACACCGATTGAGCTTTATACCGATAGCGAATATTTAAAGAACGGGATTACCCAATGGATTCACGGCTGGAAGAAAAAAGGCTGGAAAACATCCACGGGTAAAGCTGTGTTGAACCAGGATCTGTGGGAAATCTTGGATACCCTCAACTCTAAACAGGTGCAGTGGCGCTATGTCAGGGGACATGCCGGAAATGAAGGGAACGAACGGTGTGATGCGATCGCTCGCGCTTTTGCTACCGGAAAAAGTTTTCCGCTCAGACAATCTGCAGCACTGCAAATGTCATAGTTTCCTTACCTACATAGTGCGTCTGGTTCCAAATG
>CAZGDE010000444.1:0-476 GCA_964524315.1 uncultured bacterium | reverse complement strand
AAACCATGAAATGCAATACCAATCGACATTCGCAATATTACTTTTAGAAGAATTACTACCTGTAATATTTACGTAAACTCCGGTAACATCAGAACTGATTGGACTCTATATTTTCTGAGGTCGCTGAGATGGATACCCATGCCTCTGTTCCGGTTGAATCTCTCGACAATCTGCCTCGTGATGTCCGTGTCGAACAACTCCGTGACCTGCTTGACTCGCTTCATATTGCCGACGAAATTGCCACTAAAGGCTACCTGATTACCAGTTCTGAACTCGCAGACTTAATGGATATAAACGCCAGTTCTGTCACCAGTCGAGGCGACAACTGGGTCTGGCGAAATTGGGTCGTTTCCCGTGTGCGTCGAGAGGGTAACCAGATTCTCTGGCAACTAGAACGAGTCGATTAATTACAAAAAGCAAATGGCAGAAAGTAACTGCTCAAGTTACCTTCTGCCATCACATCTACGACTTAGGAT
>CAZGDE010000443.1:4881-5874 GCA_964524315.1 uncultured bacterium | reverse complement strand
CCACTTTTATTAAGTCTGTTTGCGTCGCCTAAAGCTGAGGTTTACAGTCAGTGGTACCTTTATTTATTAAGTTGCCTTTGACTGTGGAATACCTCAGACGGGCGACCCCCTGATTCTGTAACTACGAAACTCATAGGCAATGTTCAATCTCAACTGATTGATTTGTCTCTTAGATAAAACTGCGGCCATGATTTCTACCCTGCTAACGGCGGTAATCATTTTAATAATCCTGTCTACTGCTGTATCCCCAGTTTTTGCTGGGGTGGGGGAGTTCACTTCTATTTCCCTCTGGGGTGGGAGTAACACCGTTCTGGTCGCCTTTTTATCAACGTTATCGACAGTTGCAATCGCTGGGGTGCAGGAACATTCCGTTTGGGCAGTAGCCGCTTCCAAGCAGCTGCTGGGTCAGGGTAAAGCATTTGCTTCCAGTGACGGTTATCTTCACTCTGCTAACAACGGTTATCAGAGTGGGCGATCGGTGTTGGATGTACAAGCAGCAAGGTATTTCCGGATGCTTTGCGGTTTGGTGGTGTCAATTGCTGCTACCATTTCTGATCGACTTATCCAAATGAGTCAAGGCACGTTCTCGACAGGAATGCTACCAGGGTTCCCTTCCGTTTCCTGTGTTGGGTTTCCTTGGGGGCAAGGGGGAATTGCTGCATTTAATATCGATAAACTCACCTTTAATCCATTCTCTGCTATTTGTATTCAGTGGCAGAGCAACCCTACCTGGGCGGATATTTTCTATCAAACCAATCGTAGGATTGCAGCAATGGGTCAGCATCTAAAGCGGGCCTTCCCTTATCACCTGTTTCCGAGTAAAGATATCAAAGTCTTTCCATCTAGCAAAAGGAGAGTCTCTAATGACAGCTAGCCCTCCGGAGCAGAGGCAAAGAGCAAAAGTTGTCGTAGATAAAAACCCGGTTCCTACTTCTTTTGAGAAATGGGCACAGCCAGGGCACTTCGACCGTACGTTAGCGCGGGGACCCAAAA
>CAZGDE010000443.1:0-4871 GCA_964524315.1 uncultured bacterium | reverse complement strand
CCCAAAACCACAACCTGGATTTGGAATCTCCATGCCAATGCTCATGATTTCGATTCACATACCAGTGATCTGCAAGATATTTCTCGCAAAATCTTTGCGGCACACTTTGGGCATCTTGCTGTAATTTTCATCTGGCTCAGCGGCATGTACTTTCATGGCGCTAAGTTCTCTAACTACACTGCGTGGTTATCTGACCCAACCCACATTAAACCGAGTGCTCAGGTCGTTTGGCCTATCGTCGGTCAAGACATCCTGAATGCAGATGTGGGCGGTGGTTTCCACGGTATTCAAATCACGTCTGGCTTATTCCAGATGTGGCGCGCTGCTGGCTTCACCAACGAGTTCCAACTCTACTGCACCGCGATCGGCGGTCTGGTGATGGCTGGTTTGATGCTATTCGCTGGCTGGTTCCATTACCACGTCAGTGCGCCCAAACTGGAATGGTTCCAGAATGTTGAGTCGGCTATGAACCACCACCTGGCTGGCCTGCTGGGTTGCGGTTCACTGGGTTGGGCTGGTCACCAGATCCACGTTTCCCTGCCGATCAATGAACTGCTGGATAAGGGTGTTGCTGTGAAGGACATCCCCTTACCCCATGAGTTCATTCTCAACTCCAAACTCATGTCGGATATTTATCCCAGTTTTGCTAAGGGTTTAACTCCTTTCTTCACCCTGAACTGGGCTGAATATTCTGACTTCCTCACCTTCAAGGGTGGTTTGAACCCCACGACCGGTGGCCTGTGGCTGACTGATACAGCCCACCACCACCTGGCGATCGCGGTTCTGTTCATCATTGCAGGTCACTTCTATCGCACGAACTGGGGCATTGGTCATAGCTTTAAGGAAGTGTTAGAAGCTCATAAGGGTCCCTTCACTGGCGAAGGTCACAAGGGCTTGTATGAAGTTTTCACCAACTCCTGGCACGCTCAACTGGCTGTTAACCTGGCGCTGATGGGTTCTCTATCCATCATCGTGGCCCACCACATGTATTCCATGCCTCCCTACCCCTACCTGGCAACTGACTATGCCACTCAAGTTGGGATCTTCACCCACCATGTTTGGATCGGCGGTTTCCTGATTGTGGGTGCAGGCGCTCACGGTGCCATCTTCATGGTGCGTGACTATGACCCTGCTCAGCATGTGAACAACCTGCTGGATCGGGTGATCCGCCATCGCGATGCGATCATCTCTCACCTGAACTGGGTCTGTATTTTCCTGGGCTTCCATAGCTTCGGTTTGTATGTCCACAACGACACAATGCGTGCATTTGGTCGTCCCCAGGACATGTTCTCTGATACGGGTATTCAACTTCAGCCGATCTTTGCTCAGTGGGTGCAAAACCTGCATACTCTGGCACCTGGCAACACCGCTCCTAACGCTCTGGCACCTGCCAGCTTGGCTTTCGGTGGCGATGTCCTGGCAGTGGGTGGCAAAGTCGCTATGATGCCCATTACCCTCGGAACCGCTGACTTCCTGATCCACCACATCCATGCCTTCACGATCCATGTGACCGTGTTGATCCTGCTCAAGGGTGTGCTGTACGCTCGTAGCTCACGGCTCGTTCCTGACAAGGCAAACCTCGGTTTCCGCTTCCCCTGCGATGGTCCGGGTCGGGGTGGTACCTGTCAAATCTCTGGTTGGGATCATGTGTTCCTCGGTCTGTTCTGGATGTATAACTCCCTCTCTATCGTGATCTTCCACTTCTTCTGGAAGATGCAGTCCGATGTGTGGGGTACAGTCAATCCAGATGGCTCGATCAGCCACATTACTGCTGGTAACTTTGCCACCTCGGCAATCACCATCAACGGTTGGCTGCGTGACTTCCTATGGGCACAAGCCACTCAGGTAATCACCTCCTACGGTTCGGCTCTCTCTGCCTATGGCTTATTGTTCTTGGGTGGGCACTTCGTGTTCGCTTTCAGTCTCATGTTCCTGTTCAGCGGACGTGGCTACTGGCAAGAACTGATTGAGTCGATTGTTTGGGCACACAACAAGCTCAAGTTTGCTCCCGCGATTCAGCCTCGTGCTCTGAGCATTATTCAGGGTCGTGCTGTTGGTGTGGCACACTATCTCCTGGGAGGGATTGTAACGACCTGGGCGTTCTTCCATGCCCGCATCCTGCTTCTGGGTTAAAGACTCTTAGTGGGTTGGGTCTTGGATTGACAGAACCAGGGAATAAAAGCTAGATAATGCGTTAATTCTTGGTGCCGCCAATTCAAGATCCAAGTCAACTACATTAAACTCAAAGCTGAATTTATCCATCTAGATCCAAAACCAACTTCCAAAATTGGCTTATGGCGACAAAATTTCCATCGTTTAGCCAGGATCTTGCACAAGACCCGACAACTCGTCGGATTTGGTACGGAATTGCCACTGCCCATGACTTTGAAAGTCACGATGGCATGACGGAAGAAAATCTTTACCAAAAGATCTTTGCTTCCCACTTCGGTCATCTGGCAATCATCTTCCTGTGGGCTTCCGGTACGCTGTTCCATGTAGCCTGGCAAGGTAACTTTGAGCAGTGGATCAAAGATCCGCTGAATGTTCATCCCATTGCCCACGCGATTTGGGATCCCCAGTTTGGTGCGCCTGCCATTGAGGCATACACCCAGGCTGGTGCCCGCAACCCCGTTGATATTTCCTATTCCGGCGTTTACCACTGGTGGTACACCATCGGGATGCGGACCAACGGTGAGTTGTTTGAAGGCGCGATCTTCCTGATCATCCTGGCATCACTGTTCTTATTTGCTGGTTGGCTCCATCTGCAACCCAAGTTCCGTCCCAGTCTCGACTGGTTCAAGAATGCTGAATCCCGCCTCAACCACCACCTGGCTGGTTTGTTCGGGGTAAGCTCCCTGGCTTGGGCTGGTCACCTGATTCACGTTGCGATTCCCGAATCCCGTGGTCAGCATGTCAACTGGGGTAACTTCCTGTCCACTCCTCCCCACCCGGCTGGTTTAGCACCGTTCTTCACTGGCAACTGGGGCGTGTATGCCGAGAACCCTGACACTGCTCAGCACGTTTTCAGCACCTCACAAGGAGCAGGTACCGCTATCCTGACCTTTTTGGGTGGTTTCCATCCTCAGACCGAGTCTTTGTGGCTGACTGACATAGCGCATCACCATCTGGCGATCGCAGTCATCTTCATCATTGCCGGTCACATGTACCGCACGAACTGGGGCATCGGTCACAACATCAAAGAGATGGTTGAAGCGATGTCTGGTCCTAGCTTCGCCCTCGTTGGTCCGAAGACTGGTCGTGGTCACCAGGGTATCTTTGATACCTACAACAACTCGCTGCACTTCCAGCTTGGTTGGCACCTGGCTTGCCTGGGTGTTGTGACCTCCCTGGTTGCACAGCACATGTACTCAATGCCTTCCTATGCGTTCATCGCTAAGGACTTCACCACCACTGCGGCTCTCTACACTCACCACCAGTACATCGCTGGATTCCTGATGGTTGGTGCGTTTGCCCACGGTGCCATCTTCTGGGTACGTGACTATGATCCCGAACTGAACCGTGACAACGTTTTGGCGCGGATGTTGGAACACAAAGAGGCAATCATCTCGCACCTGAGCTGGGTGTCTCTGTTCCTGGGCTTCCACACCCTGGGTTTGTACGTCCATAACGATACGGTTGTTGCCTTCGGCGCTCCCGAAAAGCAAATCCTGATCGAACCTGTGTTTGCTCAGTGGATTCAAGCAGTTCACGGTAAGGCTCTGTACGGGATTAGCTCCCTGCTGTCTAACCCTGATAGCATCGCTACCACTGCATGGCCCAACTACGGCAACGTATGGTTGGCTGGCTGGTTAGATGCCATCAACAGCGGTACCAACTCCCTGTTCCTGACCGTTGGCCCTGGCGACTTCCTGGTACACCATGCGATCGCTCTGGGTCTGCACACCACCACCCTGATTCTGGTCAAGGGTGCTCTGGATGCCCGCGGCTCCAAGCTGATGCCCGACAAGAAAGACTTCGGCTACAGCTTCCCCTGCGATGGCCCCGGTCGTGGCGGTACCTGCGATATCTCTGCTTGGGATTCGTTCTACCTGGCTATGTTCTGGATGCTGAATACCCTCGGTTGGTTGACCTTCTACTTCCACTGGAAGCATCTGGCAATCTGGGGTGGTAACGTCGCTCAGTTCAACGAAAGCTCGACCTACCTGATGGGTTGGTTCCGTGACTACCTGTGGCTGTACTCCGGTCCTCTGGTAAACGGTTACAACCCCTATGGCACCAGCAACATCGCGGTTTGGTCCTGGATGTTCCTGGCGGCTCACCTGGCATGGGCAGTTGGCTTCATGTTCCTGATTAGCTGGCGTGGTTACTGGCAAGAGTTGATCGAAACCCTGATGTGGGCACACGAAAATACTCCGCTGGTGTTCAGCTATCCCAAGGACAAGCCCGTTGCTCTGTCTATCGTCCAGGCTCGTCTGGTGGGCTTAGCTCACTTCGCTGCAGGTTACATCGTGACCTATGCTGCCTTCCTGATTGGGGCAACTGCTGCGAAGTTCGGCTAGTACCAAATTGATAAAACAGGGGCATTCATTGCTCCTGTTTATTAGAGAGATTTGAGACTCTCAATAGTTTCAATGGATCCTGATCAGCTTAATCGTTGATCAGGATTTTTATTATCAACCTCATTTTTTAAGCGTTAAAACTGCTGTAAATACCCTGTTAAAATCAGGCATTTCCTTTTCTTATATGATCCACAAAGCCCAATCTGCTACTGGCTGATCGGCTTCTTAACTTAAGTAAACTTTTCCATCAATTCCATTGCTAATGCCCCCCCTTTTTATAAGAATATATAAAGTCAATTTGCCCATACGCTTTCAGCTTAAAAAGGTGAAAAACGATGACTAGTGAAGCAG
>CAZGDE010000442.1:0-5895 GCA_964524315.1 uncultured bacterium | reverse complement strand
TGATATGTACTGCCACGCAATTCGATGATATGAGTCTTTTTGGCAGCAGGCAGCACACATCCGGATTGGGCGTGGACGCGATTGCTCACCTTTAGCTGGAAACATCTGCCGAAGCCTTTCAACTTCAACCCTTGTCACTCTACCTAACGCCTCTAATTGTTCCTGTTTTGGTTTTTGGTTAAAGAAGAGTTTTTCCCAACAATGAATTGGTGTGTCAGCACCAACAATTTCACCTAATCCGGTAGCCGAGGAAATTCGATTTGCTTTTGCATTCCGAAAGCGAATAAGAAACGAAGCAACACTTTCTCCATTTTTGGGTTCCACTGTGTTGAACCAAGGAGTAGTATTTTCATCATAGCTTTCATCAGACAGCATCATTCTCTATTTCTCCTGGGAACTCCGGTAGCGTCCTTTTGGATTTTCCATCTCCCTCTACTACATTTTGCAAAACAGCCTTATTAATACACCAAGAGGGCTGGTTCTCGGACGATTCAGTAATTGCCTTAACAAGAATATTCATAAGACGGCGGAAGTTACACCATTCTGTGTCTCCCATTCGAGAAGCCTTAAACAATTGCTTCAATACTTCTTGGTCAAAGAGACTACTAGAGTCCGATAAGCCTAGAAATTTTCCAGCAAATTCATCCAACAGTACATTAGCGAAATCAACGTAGGAGAGAGCACTAAAGTCATGACAACTTTCAAAAAAACTATCAAGGTCCTCCTTAATCAACCTGCTTTCTAGCTCGGTAGAACCTGCCAAAATTAGTGAAATTCTAGTTTCTTTTCTTAATGAAAGCCGAATCATGCTAATTAATGCTTTTCTGGTCACTTCATCTGCATGGTCTACGATTAAAGTTTCAACTCCAAACTCTATCAAAGCTTCCCATGTTCTTAACAGCAAGTTCTTCGACTTACCTCTTCTATCACCGTGATTAAGAAGAGTCAAAATCCGAACACAAATGTCTCGAATACTCCAACCTGGAAAAATTTCTATGTACAAAGCATATAATGGAAGACTACGTAGTCTTCCATTACCTCTAGGATTCTTATAGGTATCCAAACCAACCGACTTACCAACCCCATGTGGTCCTACAACTCTTCCTATGGACTTATATTTACGCTGCTCATCAAGCCACTTATGTAGTTCCTTAACACTGCTTGTTGACGCAAAAAAATCACGGTTTATCAATCTAAGAACTTGGTTCTCAACACTTAATCCTGCTTGAAAGCTAGGAGCAGAACTTTTGAGAGGATAGGAAGCCGTTGCATTCTCTTGACTCATAATTTAATTTACTCTAGCAATGAAGTTGACGATGGTGATGAGCGTAGCTTAGTCAGTGTTTGAAGTTTGAGAGTTGAGTCTTTCTGCAAAAAATTGAAATATACGTTCCTCACGCTTTGCACCTAAATCAATAATCTTAGACTTACTAGAATCATAGGTAGTTTGGTCTTGCTGTGGTTGATTGTGAGGAGTGCTGATAGACGCTAATTGAGTGCCCTTATTTCGGCTTTCTTGGTTAGTAGTATCATCTGCGGGTTTTGGTTTTCTCCCCCTTCCCTTGGACTTAGGCTTAGATGCAGTACCCTCGTTATTCTTTTTAGAACTAGTCGAAGCATTTGCTATAGAGTGCAACTCATTCTGGATCTTGCTTAAATTTCGTTTCCTAGAATTCTCCTTCACAACCTCGTGTCTTTTGCCTCGATACTTTACTCTAGTTACTTTAGTAGATTCGTTAGCTTGCGCTCTACTTAAACTCTTTGCCTGATTTATTTCTTGTAATTCTTCAAGGGAAAGGACTTCAGCCTCCAGGTTCTTGAGGTTAATCAATCTTATATCAAGCTTAAGTTCTACAATTGTTTTGTTAAGCTCAATAACATTAAGCATACTCGCCACACCCAGATATTTCCCCACTTTCTGGTCTGTTTCTTGCTCAAAAACATGAACACGAAGAATATCATCAGGGTCATATCTTATTGTTACTGTTCGACCTTCATACCTTTTAAGGATTTCAGATCTATAGAGCCTAGTTTTGAACTGAATCGTGCCATGTTTGTAAACCCTGCATTGGACGACTTTCATTAAACAAATGTCGAGCCTACGCTGATCTATAACAGCAGGAAGTTTACCCTTTAAACCGAATAAAAACTCCTCATATCGAGTCCTAATTTTCCCTTTAGGACATTCTTGATTATACTCTCCGTAAAAGTACCATGAGATGTTTTTATCTATCATTCTTGGTGTTAAGCGAGCTCTTTTTTCAGCACCTTTAACTCGCTTGGTAACATTTGAGTAGGTATAACCTGGTAGTTTGGATAAAACCCTTTTGTTGAGACCATTGAAAACGCTCTCTACATCTCCACCTTGCTCTACTGATTCCCTCAACTGATGAGTAAAACCTACTTTCGGTCCAATCTCTTCCAGTGCAAAACCAATATCCTTGACATGATTTGAGTCTAAGTCTTTTCCTCCATCAGTTATTAAATAACGGAATGTGCCATAAGGAATTCCAACATCTTTCAAGTCATAGTCATCAGGAAAGTGTTTAGGACAAATTGCACGCTTTATAGCTAGCTTAACTGTGTTTGAGTCAGGTTGTTTGGCACTTAGCAAGTGGCTCAATATACACTTGGATTTACCATCTTTAATAACAGTTAGCCATAACCGTATTACCCCTGGCTCAGGTGCGGACTTTCTATTTTGGACTTTTTGAACGTATAAAACCTCTTCCTCATCCTCAAAAATCGAAAACACATCTATCAGGGTATGATCTGCGTGTACAAGCTTCAGTGGGTAATTGGCTTTGATTGCTTTACCCTTTCTAGTTCTTACAATATTTTGCGAACCTTGTCCTGCACTATAAACTCCTTCTCTAATTTTTCTTTCTTCTATCAAAGGCTTTAAAATTCGTAAAACGGTCCAGTAAGACGGGTACTTGTCTACTCCCAAATTCTCAACGGCTTCGTGTTCAACTAAGCCAGCAACATCCATAGGAGTCATTTCCTGCCCTTCTGCGTTCCCCTGCTCCCAAGTCTCAGTGATGAATTTTTCCCAGTCCCTTGTAACCTTTTGTTTGCCTTTTCCCCGACGAGGATTTTCAGGGATAGCATCATTTCCCTTAGAGAAATGGATTTCCAACCACCGCTCAAACGTTCGCTTGCCAATATTTAAGTAGGAAATAACCTCTTTCTTCCTAATTCTTTTAGTAGTTGAGTCAGGTGAGGCAGCAACCCAGCTAACAAGCCGAAACTTAAATTTCTTTGGTTCAACGCCATCTAGCACGAGTTGCTTAATGAACTCATGAATATCTGTATCAAAGTTGCTTTGATCGAGCAGCACAATATCAGAGGAAGAATCTAGTTGCTCAGTTTCAGCAAGCTGGTTGGTCATAGAGAGTTAATGAGCTTAATTCAAATAGATGACAAAGCTTTTTGTTACATTCAATCTTCTAGTGAATGTAAAAAGTGGACAACGAATTTGTATGAAGGGTAACTGTTCTGCTGCTGCTTTTCCGCTTCCTCCTTGACTAATTGGTAAACCCAGGAAGGAGTCGCTTTAGTTCCCTTGGAACGCTCCGCAGCCCAAGCTCCATTAATAAAGGCTTGCCAAGCATAAGGCACAGGCTTTTTCTGCTCAAGGGCAATGGGCGTGAAGCCACTGTTAGAAGCACCATGAAGCCATCGCTCAACTGTTCGGTTGGAAACGCCGAGAAATTCTATGGCAGCAGTTTCTCTGCTAACTCTAACAGCATAATTTGGAGATTCTGCTACCCATTTAAGAACGTGGAGATTCTGCTGCTTTTTATCCAAACTCTGAAGAGAGAGTTTTTGTAGAAAGTTGCGGGGGGCTTCACTATCATGCATAGCTTTATCCCTATAAAAGCGAGTAGACCAACACCTAGAGTAATAACACAGTATCAAATTTGAAAAATTTGCGCCACTAATTTGCAATTTATATTGTATGCAGCTTAAAGAAACTATTGGTAGAGGGAAAGCTGGGCTGCCACGGGATTCAGCCAATAAAATGTTCAGTAGCAGAGGGCTATTATCTCTTATAGCGATTTTTAGAATAGTAAGCTACAGGGAGACATTAAGTAGTAGCTCTTTGAACTGCTAGCTCGTGTAGCTTACTCAAATGACAACCGCGACAAGGCAATTTAATCAATAGGTAACCGTTCTCTTCAAATTTAGCTGGGCTTTGAGCATGGCTAAGTCCTGAAAACGTGCGATCGCTTCCCCTGATAAAGAGTTCTCATGAGCTTTAGGTCTCACTGCTAAACAGCAAAGTAAAAAGTGACCATGCTGCACTGTCATGCTGCTTACGCAAAGGCTTCTTCAGGCTGAGTCAATCTATATAATTTCCGATAATCGAGCGGTACATTTCTATTCCCCAGACCTATGCGCCCCACACCCCTAAGCTAGCTCATCTCTAGAATTAGCCAAAAGCTGTCGGTTCTGGGTACTCCATAGCTTCGGATCTTGAGCTTCGGTCAAATCAGATTTGTACTCGTTTCAGAAGCGATAAGCCAAACAAACGTTTCAGAGGAAGTGTTCCTATCTTTAAATTGGAGATGAATGAGGTCAAAGCTTATCCGGAGACCGCTCTTGGCTTCGCTAGTCAAGCAGTAGCAGCACCGATAGCGATCGCACTCTCGAATCTGAGTCTTTAAGAATTCAGGAATACAGGTAGACACGAGCGATCAGAGATGAGGAACATGGTAACCAGGGAGTGATCACATTTTTGTGTAAATTCCGGATTTGAAAACGGGAAATCAAGGGTTCTGGCCTGATCGCCCCCGGCTTCCTGAACACTCCTGGTAACCACGCCACGTAAAAGAGCAGCGGCGTGGGCTTTCCATAACATGAAAGCATCAGCCTGCAATGCAACGCAGTTCCTCCTTCAAGGTAAACGCAGTTCTACAAACTTCAACGGCTCTATTGTGTAAGAGCAATGTCTAAAAAGTTGTCTCTAGCAGAACTACTCGCCGAAAATCCCCTAAATCCCCCTTAAACAAGGGAAACTTGAATGGTTTATTTCCAGGGTCTCCTTTCACCGAACTGCATCTAACCCAGATGGTCAGCATGTAAGAATTTCTAAGAAGCATTTCAGAGGGCAACTCATACCCGTGCTCAAATTACAAACGTGATCTCCATCTTCTTCTTCAGCATTAAGCAATTTTTCCTTGTGCAATCCTTGACGGCAAGTATGAACTGACCACTTTGTCCGATCCAATGTGGCACTCACATAATTGGAAGGACACCGATAGATCGAGCGGAAGTCATCACATTACGACTCGACAACGACAATATGCTTGAGGCGTGAGCGATTTGGATTGAACTTGGATAGCATCCTCCGATCTATGAGTGATGCTTCGACAGAGCATGAACCATGATGTCACGTTGAAGCTGCAAAAAGAAGGGCAGCATACTAAAGGAAGCATCAACCAAACTCTGCAACCCTGATATGTTCTAGGTTTTAGAGATCTAAAATCCACGCCACTGATTTGCTCACGTTTGGATGTTCATATTTCTGCAAAAAATCGGTTTCACCCTTCTCATGCTGAGTTTCAAGTTTTCAAAAGCTGAAAAGCCATATGTCACAATGCTTTGAGCAATCAAAAATTTGCGCCACTAATTTGCTAGCATTTCGGAGTAGAAATTTTTTAGTTGGGGTATTATTATTTTTAGAGAAAATAGAGTTGCGCCATTGATTTGCTAACAACCCGTGAAGGAGGGTAAAGAGTGTAGAAATAGTAAAAGCCAGGCTGTGAAAAGCTTTTAGCCTATAAACGATTGCGCCACTAATTTGCTAATCGCGCCATTTTATTTGCTCACCCACACCAGGCGATGAGCCGTTCTTCACCGGATTTAGTCAGAATTGAGTTTTGATAGTAA
>CAZGDE010000441.1:0-5913 GCA_964524315.1 uncultured bacterium | reverse complement strand
CAGGACAAGAGTGAAAGCCCCGCAATGATCCCTGGAATGATCTAGTACCACACACGCTACCCATAGCCCACCCTGAACGGCCGTCAGGGAAAGATTAATATTTTGTAACTTCCGGTGGGTTGCTGTAATATTCTGAAATAAGATAATCAATCCCTGAAATATAAAAGAATCAAATTGTCGATAAAAAATGCCGATACAGTCGCATGATCTCGTTTTGATTGCTGAGGACAGCGATGAGGATTTTGAGGTGTTGCAATTACTGATGCAGCAGATGGCCGTGCAAAATCCGATTTACCGCTGTACAAATGGGGATAAGGTCTTAGATTTCCTTTACCAGGAAGGGGATTTTCGCGATCGGTCCGATCTCGTCCGGCCTTCGGTTATTTTGTTGGATCTCAACTTGCCTGGAATGGATGGTCGTGATGTTCTGGAGCAACTCAAACAGGATCAACAGTTTAAGGAAATCCCGATTGTCGTCTTTACGACGTCCTCAAATCCCCAGGATGTTGAATATTGCTACCGCAAGGGCGCTAATGGTTATTTGATCAAACCTGTTGATGCAGATCAGTTAGAAAAAACGGTGCAAGCCTTTGTTGGCTTCTGGTTGGATGTAAATATTCCACCTCAACCCACCTCTGTTGGTAGTTGAACCCACCCATAGGTTGAAGTAATCACTCCTATCAACATGTCGAGACAAGAAGTTTTGCGTGTCTTTCTGAAGAATTTGGTAGCATCTAAAGGTAATTCCAGGGGGAAAGTGACGTTGTTTTAGGTTTCGTTTACACTTCTGCTTCCTATTTTCCACCGCCTGCTTTTAATTCATTTACGCTTGCTCGTCCATTGAATTTGTCATCTCTCTATATGGTTCGTGAAATTTAGCTTTTGATTTTAGCCAGTTCTATTGTTGCCAGACCTTTGTGTCTGCCCTTTCCATGCCTAATACCTGGACACTTTTGATTACGGATGACTGTGCAGAGGATCGGGAAATCTACCGTGAGTACCTTTCCCGTGATCCAGGGCAGTCGTATCAGATTTTGGAAGCTGCTTCCGCTGAGGTTGGACTAGAACTGTGTCAGCACGAACATTGCGATGCCATTTTGCTAGACTTCTCCTTGCCCGATATGACCGGGTTAGAGTTTTTGGATGAGTTACGTCAACAGCGATCGCAGGCCCCTTTACCGGTCATTATGTTGACCGGGCAGGGGGATGAGCGAATAGCCGTCCAGGCCATGAAACGAGGGGCACAGGAATATTTAGTCAAGCAACATCTGCAACCTGATATTTTGCAATTGACCGTTCGGAGTGTGATTGAACAGTCCTCCTCGCAAACCCAATCCACCCCAATCCCTGAGCAACTCCGAGGACGCCACCCGTTAACCGCAGAAATTGCCCTCCGAATTCGCCAATCCCTTAATTTAGAAGACATTCTGCAAGCCGCAGTCACTGAAGTAAGGCAGTTGCTTGAGTGCGATCGCGTGGCCGTCTATAAAGGCACTGGGAATGGGCAACCGGCGAACGGCCAAGCCAATGACCAGCTACTTCATAAAGTGTGTGAAACGGGTTCTACTTTGGCTATTGCTGATCCAGTGCAGAAATTTGCCAGGGTTTTGGAAGAAACTGATCCACCATCTACCTCTGAACCGGTTTCCGGTGTACCTGCCGAATATCCTCCTGCGGCGATCGTCGTGTTTCCCCAGGGCAAGAAAGCCGCAACCTTCCTGGTGGCACCGATTGTACTACCCTTAATTGATCAATCTACTGATAGATCTGTGCTGGCGAATTCCGTATGGGGCCTGCTCATTGCCTGTCAGGGAGACACTAAACGGCAATGGCAAGCGGACGAAGTACACCTTCTGGAAGAACTGGCAGGGCAGGTGGCGATCGCCATTGCTCAAGCAGAACGGTTGCATGAGGCACTGACCGCTCTGGAAACCGAACGACAGTTGAATGCGCTACGTTCTCAATTTGTAGCGACGGTTTCGCACGAATATCGCACACCACTGTCGGCAATCCTGGCGGCCGCAACGACCCTGAAACTGCATGGCGATAAGTTGCAGGGTGCAAAACAGCAACGTTTCTTACAAACGATTGAAGATAAAGCGCGGCAAATGACCCAACTGGTGGACGATTTGCTGACAATCGAAACATTTGAATGTGGCAAAGTAGACTTTCTGCCACTGCCCTTTGAGTTACTGCAATTTGTCTCTGACATTGTTGAAGAACAGCGTTCAACCCTGATGGGGATCGTTCCGACGGCGGGGATGGCCCATCCAGAGTTAACTTTTAAGATTACAGGCAATACCAGAGGGTTCTGGGGTGATCAAAAATTACTCCGGCGGATTCTGGTTAATTTATTATCCAATGCGATTAAGTATTCGCCCCAGGGGGGGATGGTGGAACTGCATCTACAAGGTACCGATTCCCATATTATCTTTGACATTACGGATGAGGGGATTGGCATTCCACAAGACAATCAGATCCATCTATTTCAGCCCTTCAACCGGGGTAAGAATGTGGGGGATATTCCCGGTACCGGGATGGGTTTAACCATTGTTAAAGCCTGTGTGCATCTCCATGCAGGCGATATTGCGATCGCCAGTGAAGAAGGTGGGGGAACGCGCGTAACTGTGCGACTACCTAAGCGATCGCCTGCCTACAGTAGTACCGAAACAGAAGGAAAGAGCCAGTCCTGAATCAAGCCAAGTAAAGAAATATTTAGAGAATTAAAACGGCCATAGGAATTAGGTAAGCTTTTAACATTCTTCAGGTTTTCTTTATATTGCCCTGACTGCAATAACTACTGGTACACCTGGTTGTTATTGGCTGTTTCAGTGCTGGCACACATCGTTATTTTGACGGTGTGAAGGTTTGCTTGTGTTCTACTTTGTGTCCTGCCTTATTTTGGTGTAAACGATAGTTATGTCAATCACTCCTGGTACACCCGTTAAACTGCCTGATGGTCGGAATGGTGTTGTGATTCCTGCGCCTCTGTGGTCACGCGATCGCGTGCTGGTGAAGGTGCAAGGAGGAAGAAAGTGGTGGTTTAAGGTGAATGAGTGTACACCAATAGTGTCAATTTCCAGAGCATAACTCCCCATTGGCGCTCTCACTGGTTCGCTGCAACTAGGGTGGGATGAACGCGAAAACTGGGGGATGCCTACCTGGAAGCGCTTTGGTCTGGTACAGGTCAGCATAAAGCGTCTTTGCCTCCAGTTTTCCGCCAGCCTCCAGTGGGTTCAATGGAGGAGTTTTAGGAGTCTCCGTGATGATGGCTCACCGATGGTACCAAGGAGTAAACGATCGCAAGATTGGGTGCGGCAGGACTATTTGAAATCAATACTCCTGCCAATAAAATTAATAATCAAGCAACACTTTGGTCAATCCCTCTTCAAAGAAAGAAAAGAAAGGGGGTGGTTTAACCGAGCCAGCTTCGCATGATCATCGCTGGATTTCATGTTTGATGGCTTCCAGGTCAATATAATGATCTGCGATGTTAAACAGCGCATCGTTGGTCATTGAGCGTAAACTCATCACTTCAATGCGAGTTCCCTGGTAAGCGACGGCATTAACCGCATAGGCCAGATCGCCATCACCGCTGAGCAGTACAACTGTGTCACAGTGTTTGGCCAGGGTCATCATATCTACGGCAATTTCGACATCCAAATTGGCTTTACGGGAGCCATCGGCAAATTGCACCAGTTCTTTGGTCACCACGCGGTAGCCATTACGCCGCATCCACAGCAGAAAGCCTTGCTGTTTTTCGTTGGTGCGATCGACCCCGGTGTAAAAATACGCCCGGATTAACCGGCGATTTTGGGTCATGTAACGCAAAAGTTTAACGTAATCAATTTCGATGCCAAGGTAAGAAGCGGCGTAGAAAAGATTAGAGCCGTCAATCAGGATAACAACCCGTTGGTGCAATTCATTGGGTTGGGATTGTAAAGGAGACTGGTAAAGAGGGTTGTCATTAAGCGCCGGATCATTCAACGAATGATTATGAAGCGAATTCTTAAGACAGGGGGCAATGGAGGGTGATTGTTCAAAGGATGATTCCAGCTCTAACGAATAGGGTCGCTGGTTATGCTTCTGTGGCTTGGGAAGTAGCTGCATTGTCGCCTGGCTCCTACATGAGGGATAACACGCTGACCTTATGTGTGGCTGAATACGAATAGATAAATAGGTGTAGATGCTGGAACGTTAGTATTAACTTAATATTTGCTTAACACAATCTCAGTGTCTCCATGCTACGTCTATCGTCCCTGGAAGTGTATAAGTTTTAATTTTTTGAAATATAGCTGCATCGAGCAGAAGTTAAACGCTTTGTCCTCTGCTCGATGGCCGAACGGATCCCTGGCCCCAGATGTTGCCGTTGTCGTCTACAGCATTGCCTGTAACTGATCCAGCAATCCTTCCACGTACTTTAATGCGGCATGAATGGTTGCGGGATTTTCCAGATCGACATCAACATACTGTTTCAACGCAGTCACCTGGTCCATACTGCCACCGGCGGCCAGGAGTTCCATATAGCCAGGAATAAAGTCCTTCCCAACTTGCAGATACTTTTGATAACAGGCAAGGCTGACAATATTGGAGGCCGTGTACTGGTAACAGTAGAATGGCTTGAAATAAATATGCCCTACCCGCGACCAGTCATATTGATGTTCCGGTAATACTTCTACGGCCCCACCACACAGAGTTTGATACAACGACTGCCATTGCTCATTCACAAATTTGGCATCAAAACTGCCCTGAGTTGCCCGCTCGTGAATTGCCAATTCCAGACGGCTAATCGTACTTTGCCGGAACAGTAGATTCAGTTGGTCTTCTAATTGCCGGGTAATCAGGGATTTTTTTAATGCCGCATCATCACCCGCTGTTTTTAGCAGGTAATCGAGCAAGAGCAATTCATTAAACGTCGAGGCAATTTCCGCCAGTACCATGGGCGGGTTGCTATTGAAATAGGTTTGCCGATCGCCAATCCAGGCAAAATGTAACCCATGTCCCATCTCGTGCGCGAGAGTGAACAGGGAATTGTAATCGTTGGTGTAAGACAGTAACAGGTAACTATGTTTACCGTGGCTATACCAGCAGAATGCACCACCTCGCTTACCAGGACGCACTTTCGCATCCACCCAGTTTTTCAGGAAAAATTCTTCGGCTCGACGGGCATAGTTCACGTCAAATTGGCTGATGGCTGCCAGTAAGGTTTCGACACCTGCTTGATAGGGCAACGGTTCTACCGGTTCACTGGCCCAGGGGGCGTATACATCGCAGGTGCGAATTTTCTGCCCCAATGCCTGCCCCTTCAGGGTGTAGTAACGTTGCCAAAGGTCGAAGCGATCGCCCGTACCAGACATAATGGCCCGAAATACGGGCTCCGACACCTCGTCCATTAATAACTGCTTATTTAAAGTGGACGTGTGCCCCCGCATCTGGTTTTCCAGTTTGTGATCCTGCGCGATCGTGTTCAGGATATAGGCGTACAGGGAATTGTGCTGTTTCACCACCTTGCGGACTGACGCATAGGCGTTGTAACGCACGGTGGCATTGGGATGGAATAGCAACGCACTCAACTCCGCTTCCGTGCTGGCAGTTTTACCGTCTGGGGTGGTGACTGGCTCGTATTCCTGTTCGCCCAGATGCAGTGTGCGTAGTTCGATGAATGCCTGCCGTCCGGTCAAATTATCCTGGTTACGGGTTTGTTCAATTTCCTCTGCCAGTTTGTAAGGACGAAACGTCGCAATGTTGTGAAGATAGTGACGGTAGCTTTGGAGGACAGGAGCAGACTCTAGTGCTGCTAACTTTGCCTCATCCAGTCCTTTTAATTCCAGGTCAAAAAACAATAGTTGATTCTCAATTCCGGTCAATGCCTCCATGACCTTATCCTGCATCTGCTTGGCCTCGGTATTGCGC
>CAZGDE010000440.1:0-5921 GCA_964524315.1 uncultured bacterium | reverse complement strand
ACTGAGACGATGCTGGAGTTGGCCATGATTGGTCAACAGCAGTAAGCCTTCACTGTCCTGATCAAGCCTGCCAACAGGGTAAACGTCAGGGATAGGAATATAGTCCTTTAAAGTTGGCCGTTGGCTGCCTGGCTCTTTGCTGAACTGGCAAAGGACATTGTACGGCTTGTGAAACAGGAGGTAACGATACATGGAACGGCTAGAAATGGCTGCATCCAGCATAAACGGGTGGATGCAGCCATTGCATTAATTAATCCTCACCCGGAAACGAACAAAGCCAACGTTACTGCCAGTCGTATTCGACACATTGCCAATATCAAAAATGGCAGCACCATTCGTATTCGTTTGACTGGTGCAAGAATTATTGGGCGGCAGGGGTGCCAGGGGTGGGAAAAATGCACCACCCGCGATTAATGACTCCAATGGACGTTGAATCTGTAACGTGTTAGCCACAAAGGTCGTGCCGCCTGGAATGGGGTCACAGACATTGGCAGCCGTAATCGGATTGTTCCCATCGGACAGGAAGTAGACGGTATATTCGACCTGGTCGCCACTCTGGAGTGGATTTGCCGGATCTGTATTGAGGATGCCCACAGGAGATAACTGGGCCCAGCCAGGGGCGTTATCATTCACATCGGCAGGGTCATCCACAAAGGTATTAAAGTTCGTGATGACACCCGCCCGACTAACCCGGGTAATGCGCTTCACCAGACGGAAACTGGGACCACCGATTGAGGCCGTTGCCAGATCATCCTCATTGCCATTGTTATTGTTAGGGGTAGAGTCAGGGTCAGGCTGATCAGAAGCAGTCACCTGCGCCGTATTGGTAATGGGATTCGTCGTTGTTACCGTGGCTGTTACCTGTAGAGTCGCACTACCGTTTACGGCCACATTACCAACCGTCCAGACACCTGTACCTGGGGCATAGGTACCCTGGCTAGGAGTCGCTGAAACAAACGTCAGGCCAGCGGGGAGGCGATCGGTCACTGCCACACCCGTCGCATTCGCAGGCCCCGCATTACTTAACGTCAGTGTGTACGTCACATTTTGGCCAACCGTGACCAACGAAGAATTGACCGTTTTCCGCAGGCTCAAATCTGCCTGTTGGGGTAACAAACACTCCGCCCCGGAATTTGCCCCCGGCACCGTTGTTAATGGTAAGGGAATCACAACATCATCCCCAGCGGTTGCGCCATTGAGTAGCGTGGGAGGAAAGCCCGGAGCCGAACCGGTTAATCCACCAGGGCCCCCAGTACCACTAATGGTTGCACCGGGTGTGATGACTGCCACACCACCGGAACCACCACCACCGGGACCGTGAGCATCAATGACGGCCACGTTTGCATCACCGCCCCGGCCACCCTGGATGTTGATGGTCAGACCAGCGGTACTACCGGATAGACTACTAAACAGGACACTACCACCGGCACCACCACCGCCGCCACCGTCATTTTGAACCGTGTTGTTGGCAGGGCTCCCATTAGCATTGATAGTGCCAGCACCACTGACCGAGCCAGTGCGGATGAACACCATGCCTCCACCGGCTGACCCACTACTGGCAACTCCGGCCCCAGGCGCTCCTGTACCGTTGTTGGAGGTACCCGCACCACCGCCACCACCCATCACCAAACGACTGGTTGATGCGGGGAAGGGGCTACCGCCAAAACCACCAACGGGCAATTGCGATCGCCAAGAGCGGCCACCAATACCCCCTCTGGCACCATTGGAACCACCACCACCACCAGAGTTTTCCTCGTTACCACCAAAGGCAGGCGCACCTAATAAACCCGTTGGATCACCATCGGTACTGCCGCCCCCCGCATTCCCAGGAGCCCCCCGGCCAAAGCTGCCGTTGGGGTATCCCTCTACACCGGTATCAATTACGGTATTGGTTGCCGGGTTCAAGATCAAGCGAGGTGTCCCAGCAATACCCTCTCCCTTAGAACCATTGGGAGTTCGGGCGGACAAGGTCACAAAGTCGGTATTGTTGAGTGCAGGAGCAGCAGGATCCCCCCCCGCTTGGCGACCACCACCACCACGGAAACCCTGTCCGGTGACAGTAGCCGTGCCCGCAAGGTTCAAATTACCGACCACATCAAATGCCAGGATGCCACCAATCGCACCATTCCACGGCAAAGCCGTTGGCGCACCCAGAGTTGCCGTCGCATATTGGGGCACGCGCACGACCTGATAGGTTTGCTGACCCTGAGCTGCACTGGCAGGAGCATTGACATAGCTATTGAGCAAACCCGAGCCAGCTCCAGCCGCCCGAATTGGCAGAACCCCCCCGGCGACTGGACCTGTAGCAACAACAAACTCATAGTTACCCGCGATCGCCGTCAGGAAACCACTGGCTCCGATGGGCGATTGACCGTTGGGAGAAACCACTGGCTGGGCAACAGGTACAGGTACATCACCGCCAACCCCATTACCGTAAGCATCGGTATTGGAGGCATCGATTGTGGCACCTTGCATTTGGATAACTAATAGCAGGTCGCCAGCCTGGATGGGTGCCCCGCCGGTAGGAGCACCTACCGAAATCGTGGTTGCTCCCGCTGCGACAGATGCGATACCGGGATAGTAGGTGTTCACTACACCTGTCAGTGCCCCAGGGTTGCCATCTCGGCCGGGTGTAGCACAAACCCGTGCAGCCTGGGCAAGTACTGGCGGCGGTGGAGGCAGAATCTGCGAACTCAAAACGAGGCTAGCAATTGACAGGCTTCCCAGAAGCCGTAAGGAACGTTTCATCAAATCTCCTCACACGTTGGCAGGGGCAGAAAAAGAAAATGGGTAAAAATAGCCACCATTGACGATAGTTCAAGGACTATGGCTCAAGTTGAAGGTCAGTTTCCTGAATGATGACTTCAATGTTGCGCGCATCTTGATAGATGAGTTGAACCCGGCGATCGCGCGCAAAGTCCAGCCGTGTCTGACCGGACGACAGGCGTTGCCGTTCACCCAGAGAGCGAATGGTCAACCGTTCAGGCGCAACCCCCTGTTGCAGCAAATAATTACGGGTTGCGAGGGCCCGCCGCATGCCCAAATCCAGGTTGTAAACATCCGTCGCCCGTGGATCGGTGTGGCCTACAATTTCCACCACAATGGTGGGATTGTCCCGCAGCACCGAGGCAACCTCGTTCAACACCCGCGCAGTTGCAGGGCTGATCGTCGCTTTGTCCAGGGCAAAGTGAATCACATTGGGTACCCGCAACGTTGCTGGCCCCGGTGGCACGATTTGCGGTTCCTGGGCAACGGGTGTGACACAGCGGGGAACAGAACTCGGTGACTGGGGGGTTAGTGGCGCTTGCTCAGCGTCGAGCGATCGCACCACCGCCGTCCGGGCAGGCTCTGAAGTACCGTAGCGGGGATCGGTCGCGATCGCGCTAATGGCATCACCAGTTCGTAAGCCTTCCAGGGGCACGCTAAATTTGCCCTGGGCATCGGTTTCAGTGGTGGCGATCGGTTCAGCCAGTGGCTCGTAATCAGCCCCCTGACGCGCCAACCGATAAATGTCGATCTGGGAGCCAGGGTCAGCCTTACCAAAGACCTGCACCGGCGCAGAACCCACCAGGAAAAATTCACGGCTGACAAAGATAGGTGCATTGATCGCCGCATTACCCGTTTCCTTGCGGCGATTAGCGCTATCTCGGGGGGGGTTGGCACCATCCCCGCGCTGGTAGTCCTGTACCCCCGTTCCTGCCCCCGCACCCACACGGGTGACAAGATCAATGCTCAATCCTTCCAGGCTAGAAAACTTATTCGCCTGGATCAAGGCCCGGTGGGTCTCCGGATAGGATGCCGCCACCACACCGGGGCCTGTCTGGTAACGAATTTCGTTTCCTTTCACCACATGGTCATTACCCATCAGGTAGACCGCCGCGCGGCGGAACCGTCGCCCGTTATAAACGATTTGATTGTCCTCGATAAAGGTGGCACCCGCTGGTTTAAACAGGTACACGCCACTGCCGTCGTTACCACAGATAAGATTGGAGGCAATCCGTGATTGGGCAACATTACCTTCCAGGCGAATAGCATCGGGCATGCCTGCTACTCCATTACCCGTCATCACATTCTGGGCAACGTTCATTTCAGTTGCCTGCACCGAAGTAATGATGGCACTGCCATCGTGATTGGCGATCCAGTTGCGCTGGATGATGGTACCCGTGGCATTAAATACAGAGACACCAAACGCCGAACGGGTGGGTGGCACGGTGGGAGTTCCCGCCGGATCAACTCCTGGCGGCATGCCTAACCAGTTATTTTCAATCACCACACCTTTAGGCGGGGCATCATCCGGGTAATAGGGGGCGAAATTGGCAGGGGGCCTTTGTTTACTCGTGTTTGGTGGAGGTAACCGATGACCAATAAAAATGTCTGCCGGTGGCGTACTGGCAGTAAATCCGGTAGATTCTAGCCAACCCAGCAAGAATTGGCCTTTAGTGGATGTAAACCCATACAGGCTGAAACCACTGATGCGGACAAAATCGGCTGTGACCGTGAAGCCACGCCACACGTCCTTACCCGCTGCCGGGGTAATTGCCACCACGGGCACGGGGGTTGGTAGTTCGTTAATGACCGGCCGGCTGGCAGCATAACCCGGTTGAGTAGTGGCATCGATCGCCAAGCCCGATCGCTCTACCGGAGGCAACGGTTCCACCAATCGAATGGTTGTATCCCCGGCGGGCAGGTTGAAGTCAATTCGGGGGTTACTCTCAGCCGGTAAAGTACTCACCTGTACCTGTTCCGCTGCTGATAACTGTTCCAGCGATAACGCCCCGTTCATCAGCAGTATGGCTTCCCGGAGGGTCAATCCCTCGTCTGCCTGGACGGGCCCATCCTGATTGCTGTTCACGATCGCTCGTAACGGCGGGGTTTGTGCCTGCACAACGGGGGCGATCGCCAACAGTGCCGTCATCCCGGTCAGAACCGTCATCAGACGCGGACATGTCAATTTAGCCGCATCTCGCGTTCCATTCATGCGTAATCCACCTACTCGTGCGTGTTGCCATTCACTCCGGTTTTGTCTCATTACCACTGGTCTCATGGCTCCTGCCCTCCCGTGGTGGTTGGGGTGGTAGCCGTGGGTACGGCAGCAGTTGGTGTGGGTGCCGGTTGGGTTGCAACAGGTTGGACTAAAGACTCCTGTTGCTGCGGAGGATTAAGCTTCGGTGCAGAGTTATCGGGGAAGGCTCGTTGCAAACCAAACCCTTCAAACAGTTCGTTCAGCTTGAGGGTAAAGGTGACGTAGGGTCCGCCCTTGGAGCGATCGCCCAGATCCCGGTCGTTGGCCCGTCCAAAGCTGTACCCTGCTGCCAACCGCAAATTGGGAGTCACATAATAGCCTGCCTCAACAGCAAACCCAACTTCATCAAAGCCCGTCAGGGATTGGCTCAGCCAGCGCACTTCGCCACCCACATCCCAGCGGTAGCCGAGGCGGTAAATGGCACGAAACTGGCCCAGGGTAATGGCATTCGTTCCCACCAGATCCCGTGCCAGGTAGGAACGGGTACTTCGCAAGCCAAACTTGCCGTAAAACTCCCAGCGCCAGTTGGGGGTATAGATAGTTTCCAGGGAAACCAGGTGCGCATTCGAACCCGTACCCACGCCAAACAGGATGGAGTCGGGCGTAGCCGAGGGGTTTTGCCGAAACTCATAGCGCAACAGCGCATTGAACTTATCGTTCACGGGGTTGCGATAGGCGAGCCCAGCCTTAAAGTTAATCGTGTCACCAGCGACTTCCTGCAGCAGTTGGTTCGAGAAATTCGCCTGCTGGTAGCGTGCCAGGGCAGTCAGCGCCGGGGAAATTTTTCCTGCCGCTGTGGCAGAAATCACGAGATTATTCCCCAGGTCAGTTGCCCGGTATTCAAAGCGACCACTGGCTTTGAAATTGGGGTTATCCGTGTAATCGAGCGCAATGCCGT
>CAZGDE010000439.1:708-5923 GCA_964524315.1 uncultured bacterium | reverse complement strand
GGGGTATGGGGTATGAGGGGTGCCGAAACTGGCGGTACCGGTTCTGCTCCAACCAGGTTAGAGGGGGCGGGTACTGCTTGGTCTAGAGCCGTTGGGGGAGTATCTTGCTCCCCGTAGAGGCGGCGAAATTGGGTGATGATCGTTTGGGCGATCGCCGCATACTCGTCTCGCTTATTCAATGAGCGAACAACCGCATTTAACGATAATTCAAGTTGGGCCTGGGTTTGCGCCAGTTGGTGAAGTTCCCGGACTAAAACTTCTGTATCGACGCTGGCTAATTGCGCCTGATTATTGGCCCACTGCCGCCGACAGAGGTACAACATCATTTTTTTGATGCGGGGCAGGTTGGGATCCTGGTTGAGGACGGTAGCGATCGCAGTATAGGGTAAATGATTGGCTGCAACGGCTGCCAACTCATCATCCGACACGGTAAAACAGGTGGCATCTTCCTGTGCCGGTGCTTCGATCGGGGGATAGAGCCGCTGCAACTTGCTAACAATGAGGTTGGCAACCAGAGAATACTCTACCTGTTTACTCAGTGTTTGCACGAATTCCTGCAGTAACGCCTGCAACCGTGCCACAGTAGGAGCCTTTTGATACAAATCGGCAATTAAATCGGCGAGAGGCACACCATTAAGCTGATGAAGATCATTTTCCCAGCGTCGTTTAGAGACGTAGAAGATCAGTTTTTTCACCCGCTCGATGTTGCCAGCCTGAGCCAATTCCTGAGCGATCTGCTCATATAGCGAATTGCCCGCAGAACTACTAGCCTGCGCAAAAGCAACGGTTGCCTCAGCCCAGCTATCCTGGTTAAGGGAACGATCTGGCGGCGACTGAGGCTGCAGGATAGCGTAAACTGGATTGATTTCATCTGCGATGATGCTTGCGATGAGGGAGTATTCCGCCGGTTTGCTTAAGGTTCTGACTACACTATCCAGTACCGGTTGCAGGCGATCGCGGGTTGGTGCCAGCCGCAATAGTTCTTGCAGCAACGCGCGGGTGTCAGCAGCATTGATTTTGGCGGAATCGTTTTCCCAAACATTACGGCAGGCGTAGAGCAATAATTTCTTGATCCGCAACAGGTTACTGTTTTCCTCCAGCTGTAGCGCTGCATTGAGGTAGGGATCAGTTGTTTCCGGTTCCGGTTCTAGCAAAATTTTGTACGTTGCTACGACTTCCCGGATATTTTTGAGTTCTTGCGGACCAAGATAGCGAGTTTCCAGCCGGAGAC
This sequence comes from uncultured bacterium, assembly GCA_964524315.1. Lineage (GTDB taxonomy): Bacteria > Cyanobacteriota > Cyanobacteriia > Leptolyngbyales > Leptolyngbyaceae > CAZGDE01. Next base: position 4,692 of record CAZGDE010000439.1, on the reverse strand, counting down.
CGGCTTTGATCACATCGTAGACCGTTTGCGAAATGCAGATACCACCCGGATCGGCAAGGGTTTGTAAGCGGGCTGCAATATTAACCCCATTGCCCATGACATCCGTTTCACTGATAAAAATGTCAGCCAGATGGATGCCAATGCGATGCCTCAATGAATCGTTAGCGGGCAAAGCCGCTGAAGCAGTGGTAATTTGGCGTTGAATTTCAACGGAACACTCAACTGCTTTCACAGCACTAATAAAGCACATGAGCAAGCCGTCGCCGGTTGATTTAAGTACCCGCCCTTCATAGTCTTCGCACAGTCGCTTCATCAGCTTGAGATCTCGCCGAATCAGTGATAAGGTATGGTCTTCGTCAACTGACATTCGGGCGCTGAAGCCGACACAATCAGTAAATACGACAGTCGCCAGTGTGCGGTGTCCCTTCATTTCTGATGTCAGTACGTCATTTTCCATGAGGTTTTACTGGCAAACGGCGTTTAGGTCAGGGATTACGAATCCAGAATTAGCATTTGTCGATGCACACAGCAAGTTAACTGAGTTTGACTACTTCGTTAGGGTGAACCATTTCTGACCGCCACGAACGAAACTTGCTCGACCTGTATCTCTGCATCAAAGCGGCAAAGAATAGTGTGAAGTCGGCAAGGGTGGGGTATTCATGGGCATCCTTCACAGCGTGGGATAGATCGCAAGGGGGCAATTCTTCTAATAGAGTGCCCCAATGTCTCAAGTTTTGCACTCCTTAAGGGTTCATATCGCGATCTCTTTACGGAATATAAGAAATAGAGCCTATTCTATATCTCCCTTAAACTCTACTTCGCCGTTCTTTTCTGTGCCCTGCGGTTTTGCCAGTTGTCGGACACTATCTAAAATGAGCGGAATCGCGCTACCACAGATAAGCACGGCGATGAACAGGCTAATGGCTCCATCGGCCCAAAACCATTGGCGAACGGCAACTGCGATCGCGGCAATAATCACCCCAATTGAACTCATGGTATCAGCAAGGACATGGAGAAATGCGCCTCGCAGGTTGATGTCATGATCACTACCACGATGGAGGATTACCACATTAGCACCATTCACCACAACACCAACGCAGGCCGTTAGCAGCATCGGCAAACTGGCAATATCGGTCGTGGGTGTTTGCAAATGGGTTATTGCTTCCTGCCCAATCCACAGGGCGATCGCCCCCAGGGCCAGGCCGTTAATGAGTGCGGCGACACTTTCCAGACGCGCATTACCTACCCCCCCCTTTTGCGGTAGGTGGGCAATCCAGGTTGCTAATAAGGCCAGGATCAACGCTAAACTGTCTGCTGCCATGTGTCCCGACTCGGCAATCAAGGCAAGGCTATGACTAACAAACCCCACAACCAGCTCGGCAACAGCAAAACTGGCAATCAGCAGGAGGGCGATCGCGAGTTGGGTCTGTTTTAGTTTGGGGTCGAGCCCAGGATCGACATGGTGGTGGCAATCAGCGGAGTGATGGTGCATGGAGCGGCAAATTGACATGCAAGATGCAGTAACGTCTCGGATAATTTTACTGCCTGTGGTGAGGTTGGCTGGCCAGAAGGTGCCAGATGAAGAGTTGTAACAAATGTTGTAACACGTCCAGGTTGCATCAATCCGTTGTCCCAGCTGTTGCACCCGGATCCCCAACACCGATGGGTAAGCAAATTTGGGAGGGGCGATCGCCCCCATTCCATAGACTCACACTGATAATTTGTTGCTCAATTAAACGGCTATTGCCCGGTAAGGTACCCGTTCCCGGATTAACCGGATAGGCTGGGAAACAGGCCGCACTCAGGCTCAAACGCAATGAATGTCCCTGTTTCAAACACATGCAGGTTGGCTGTAGACAGATTTCTACGGATGTGGTGGATTGCCCTGACTTGACACAGACATACCCCTGGGAGAAGTTATAGACCCGACCGTCGGGGTAAACATCGGCCAGGATGGCGCATAGATCAAAGCTTGGCCTGTCAGCCGAGCAATAGATTAGAACGCGCATGTCTCCTTGCAAATGCAGGTCTGCTGTCAATGGGGCAGATGTGTAGGTCAGAACATCCGTGCGACTATCCAGGCTCGAACGCTCGAAGGGGCCAGCCGGGATGGCGGCATGACCACCCAGAGCCGGGACGGGTCGCCAGGGATCATGAACCAAAACATCCGGGATGGGATGGGTTACCTGGGGTTGGGCCGATAGGGTTCCCTCGCAGGTATCCATACTGGTCAGTCCCGTACCGCTGAGATAGAAGGGTTGTGGACTGTTATTGTCCCAGGCCGGGAGCGATCGCCACTGGTTACTGCCCATCTCGAACAGTTGCACGGGGGGTTCATTTAACAGGCCCGTGTCAATCTCTTTCAAAAATTGGTCGAACCAGCGAAGTTGGAGGCGATCGCAGGGACTCACCGCCGTTGCCCCAAAATCTAACCCGCCGACCTGTCGCCCCCAGGGGAGATGGGCCCAGGGGCCAACGACCAACTGTTGCCGCTGCCGGCTCCGACGGATCATTGCTTTGTAAAGCTGAAGTGTGCCCCGCATGTAAACATCAAACCATCCACCAATGTGTAACATCGGCAAATCGACATTTTGCAGCAGATGTTTGGGTGATAATGCTTCCCAATATGCCCCTGGTTCCGGGTGAGCCAACCAGTCGTGATAGAAGGAATGGGGATCTAACGCCTTGAGCAAACCAGAGTGAGTGGGCACCTCATCACAGAGGGGCAAGTGTTTGGCAGCCGTAGACAACGTCCGATGGGCTTCACTATCACCCTTTAAACGAGCTGTTTCTGCGGCTAACTGCATGGCCCAGCTCAAATTTGCCTGTAAACAGAATGCCCCTCCCTCATAGGCCCAGTCCGCATGGAGATCATAGGCCAGCATGGCAGGACAGATGGCTTTCAGTGCCGGGGGCTGGTGAACTGCCGCATACAATTGGGTCATACCCTGGTAGGAAAACCCATACATACCCACGGCACCGGTACTACCAGGTAAATTCGCCGCCCAGGTGACGCTATCAGCACCATCGGTGATCTCGTGTTCAAAGAGGCGAAACTCACCCTCGGAGGTGCCCCGACCACGCACATCCTGAATGACCACAATGTAGCCGTGGGCAGCGTACCAGATGGGATGGGCATAGACGACCGTAGAGGCGATCGCCCGTCCGTAGGGTTGCCGCATTAACAATACGGGAAAGGAACCTGCCGCGTCCGGGCGATAAACATCTGCATCCAACCGCACCCCATCACGGGTCAACATGGATACGGTCTCTTTCGGCAAAACATTAAACATTGAGGAATTGACAGCATCTAATAGAGGATTGGCGATGATGCCCGTCGTAATACTGCCATGTCTTCCTCGTCTAACTCAACGGGTGTACCACTGCGGATGAGTTCGGCAAAATCTTCGTTAGGCACCATGATACACAGAGCATAAAGCCGTTCGGGGCCCGTGTTTTCAATGACGTGGGTACCCGTGGGTGGGACGAGGATACTATCGCCAGCGCGGATGGGGACAGTTTTACCATCGCAATTAGCTTTTCCTTCGCCCTTTAGCACAAAGAACATTTCGACGGCCAGTTGGTGACGGTTGGGAGGGGTCTTACCACCAACATCGAAAATTTCGACACAGAGGGTCAGGGACATGTTGGCTGATTGAGGGTCAAACACGATCGCTAACCGATTGGTATCGTGGGGACTGATCCGAAAGGCTTGATAGTCGGTGGGAGATTTGACTACCGGGATGACGCAGCTATCCGTAGACATAAGCTTGCTCCTGAAAAATCTTTTCTGTCCTTTGTCGTTCGTCCTGTGTCCTGCAGCCTTTTCAACCAGTCTTGTCAGCCAGTCTTGTCAACCTGCTCCTGAAGGCAAGAGTCTTGAAAACGGTGGTGCCAATATTGATGGGATGAAAAGGCAATAACAACTGGTTCTCATTCACCGCCAGACGGTTAAACTATGGTCTTTGCGAGTTAGTCTTTGAG
>CAZGDE010000439.1:0-698 GCA_964524315.1 uncultured bacterium | reverse complement strand
AGTGCCTGAAAGTCTTTTGTTTCAGGTGTTAAGCGGGTTATGGGTTGGACAGTAGTTATGCCCCCCCTTATTAATAACTGACAATTACAGGGCAGATAGGATCGCAGCAGCATCGGTGACAAAACCGAAACACTGTTTGACGTTGTAGAGGGTGGCTTGCCAGCAGTATTCGGGGGAGGTGGTGGCAGTGCAGTCACTCACCAGGATGCAGTCATACCCCAGGAAATTGGCATCCTGAAGCGTTGCCATGACACATTGATCCGCATTGACTCCACCAAAAAATAAGGTGGTTTTGCCCAGGTTTTTCAAAATGCTATCGAGGGGAGTATCCCAGAAGCCGCTCATCCGATACTTGTCGACGCGAATGTCGCTGGGGTGCGGTTCTAATTCGTCGACAACGGCTGCCGCCCAACTGTCTTTAGTGAGAACCGGGGCACCGTTTTTGGGCAGGGGATCACCCAGACCAACGCCATCACCTGAGCCATTGTAGACATGGCGTAAACCAGCATTGATGTTTAGCAGATCGGGACGGTTGCCCCAGTTCAGCCAGATGATTGGCACGGAAACCCGCCGCAGTTTGGGTAACAATTCTTGCAGGGGGGCGATCGGGGTGCGGGCAGGACTGACATCAACACCGATGTGCGCCAGCCAGCCATCGGGATGGCTGGTTTCCGGCCAGACGATCAGATCGGGTTTCG
>CAZGDE010000438.1:0-5962 GCA_964524315.1 uncultured bacterium | reverse complement strand
CCTCTTCTAATAGAAAAACAGGCGCGATCGTTTCGCGCCTGTCCTCCAAGACTAGATTACGAAGTTAGAAGTGAATGTAACGACGATTAGAGATCGTCATCATCATCGTCGTCATCGCCATCGTCATCGTCCTCCATGTCATCGCTGATCAGGTCATCGTCGGGTAGGATTGACGCCGAAATCGCGGGACTCTCGCTGGTCATGCCAAAGCTATCAAAGCTGAAGCCGGGGCGATCGTCGAAATTATCCAGACCATAGGCCCGGGCAGTGCGATCGTCCAATACCACGTCTTTCAAGTCAGCATCATCGTCAAAGACGCTGATACCTTCATAGCTCAGATCGATGTCCGGGCTACCTACTTCTTCATAGGCATTGAAGCCTGTACCAGCGGGGATCAAACGACCAATAATCACGTTTTCCTTCAAACCACGCAACCAGTCGGACTTACCTTCGATCGCGGCTTCAGTTAAGACCCGAGTTGTTTCCTGGAAGCTGGCAGCCGAGATAAAGCTATCCGTATTGAGTGATGCTTTCGTGATCCCCAATAGGACAGGGGTGTATTCGGCCGGCGCACCGCCTGTGATCGACATGGCCTCATTGACCTGCTCGACCTGATACAGTTCGACCAACTCGCCCGGTAGCATGGTTGTGTCACCACCATCATCTACCCGTGCTTTAGAGGTCATCTGACGCACAACCACTTCGATGTGCTTGTCTGAAATGTCGATCCCCTGAGATTGGTAAACCGACTGCACCTCATTCACCAGGAACATTTGCACTTCCCGTAGGCTATGCAATGCCGCATCATGTACGCCCTTTGTCTCCCGATTTGCCCGGAAGAGGACTTCGAGCAATTCGTGGGGGTTAGCTGGCCCATCCGTTAAGCGCTCACCGGCACTAACCTCCTGCCCGTCGGACACAATCACGTTCTGTCCAGGGCTGAGGTCGTATTCCTTAAAGTCACCATCAGGATAGGTCACTTTCACTTCGACCGAATCGTCATCACCGTAATTCACAACGGCGATACCAGCTCGTTCACACAGAACGCACGCTTCCTTCGGTTTTCTGGCTTCCAGCAGTTCTTCAATCCTGGGTAGACCCTGGATGATGTCCCCCGTTTTCGTGCGTTCAAACACCAGCAGTACCAGATTATCGCCCCGTTGTACCAGGTCACCATCATCGATATGTAACACAGCACCGGGAGATACACGATAGGGGCGAGCAAGTCTGAGCCTGACTTGACCGTCACCTACCTCGACTACCTGTCCTGATTCTTCTAGAACCACGCCGGGAGCGAGTTCAGAACCAGCGACGAGTAGCTCACGGGACTTAACCGTGGGTGTCTTGCCTGCCGTGTCAACGATGACCTTATCGGCATCACGCACAACCAGAATTCGGCGGATTGCTTCAGCCCCCTGGCGAATCCCTTGGACTTCACCCGCTTCCTTACACTGGATCTCAGTACGGGCAACGACGGAACCAGGCACAATTTGGTCGCCATCCTTCACCAGAATCCGGGTATGGGTACTGCCCTGAGTTTGGTCTGCGGCAATATCCCGACGAATCACCAGTGATTCCAGAATTACCAGTTGTAACCGGAGTGTTTCTGGATCTTGCTCGTCTGCTACCAGCTCAATGTCTGCGGCTAACTGGGGAGCATCTTTGTCGATCTCAAGGACGAGCTGGATTTTCATCAGTTCTAGACCTTCAACAGACTTAACCCGTTCTCCGTCTTTATAAGGCATCCGCTGAACTGCCCGTAACCGGATCGATCGCCCAGACTCTTCGTTCGTCGATTCTTGACTGGGTACAGAAGGCTCGTCTGGAACATTGAACTCTGTCACTGGTCGCAGCAAGAGGGCTGGGCCTTCTGGAGTTTCCACATATTCCACGTAGCGGAGTTCGTCTAGAACTAAACCGGGCATTACCTGTTGACCGGGGTTCACCAGTAGACTTTCACGGGTAATGACATCATCCAGGTTATCAATCATGTGCAGATCGCCTGGCTTGATTACAATTTCCCGCAAAATATCATTCTTCTGGGTAATTTCGATGACACCACTGCTTTGACAGAAGATATCCTTCACAACTTCTGTGCCCGCTTCCACATACTGCCCATCTTCAACAAGCAGCAGCGAAATGTCCTTATTGACTTCGTGGGCCTCCTCTGGAATCCAAAGCAAAGTGCCGCCCTTGACCACTTCATAGCCTTGCTTTGCCTTACCCCGTTTGTCAACTTCCACACCAGAGTACTTGATGATACCGCCCGTCTGAGTCCGGTAATGGTCATCAATTAGTTCCGCCACCACCTGGTTATTAGTGACTTTGGTGCCGGGGGTTGCTTTGAGCGAAAAGACCTGGTTGTGGTTGGTTTCAATTAGATAATGATCCCGACCCTGGAAGCTCTCAACCCGGACTTTCGCCTGATCAAGCAGCACAGATGCCGTAATAATTTCTACTTCACGCCCACCTTTACCATCGGCTTCTTGTGGTAAGCGCACAGTACCACCATGCTCGGTTACCAGTTTGGTTTCGGCAATGACACCGCCTGTCTCGATCTGATCACCATTTTGGACGACAGGTTCAGCACCGGGAGGTAGGTTGTACACTTCACCCGACAGGATCCAGATTAAACCACCCCGTTGAGCGATACGGGTTGTGTTGCCCTGTCGATCTTTCTTCTCTTCAGGGACGACATCTGCAAAGCGGACTTCACCAGCCATATCGGACGCAACGTCCTTGGTTGCTTTCTCCGTTGTTTTGCGGGCCCGGCCAGTCAACGGAACTTCTGCCAGAATTTGGGCAGCTTGCACATGTTGACCATCCCGGACTAGCAGAGTTGCACCCTGCAATACGGAGAAGGCTTGCTGCTCCCCATTTTTACCTTCCAGCGTGATTTGGGATTTAGCATCAACTGACTCAACCACCAGTGCATCTTCACCATGGCGGGTGCGGAAGGGACGGGTACGGAGTCGTTTCGGGAAGCGGATTGTCCCCTCAAAGTTTGCCCGTTCCTGACGGGCCATTTCACCGGTAAACACACCACCCGTGTGGAACGTTCGCATGGTTAGCTGCGTACCAGGTTCACCAATGGATTGTGCCGCAATGATACCGACGGCTTCGCCTGTATCAACCATCTTGGCATGTGCCAGACTCCAGCCATAGCAGTAATGACAGACGGAACGAGTCGCTTCGCAGGTGAGCGGCGATCGCACCATCACTTCTTCCACGCCCGTTGCCGCAATTTTCTCCGCCAGTTCATCAGAAATGTCCTGGTTCCGAGTTGCTACCACTTCTCCCGTCGTTGGATCAACCACTGCCTCGGCCAACACACGACCTAACAACCGCGATTTCAACGGGATCAGGGTGCGATCTCCATCTTTCATACTACGAACATGGATACCCCGTTGAGTGCCGCAATCCATTTCCCGAATAATTACATCCTGGGAAACATCCACTAAACGACGGGTGAGATAACCAGAGTCCGCTGTCCGCAGTGCTGTATCAACCAAGCCTTTACGTGCGCCGTAAGACGAAATAATGTATTCCGTCACTGTCAACCCTTCCCGGAAATTGGTCTTAATGGGAAGGTCAATAATTTCCCCTTGTGGGTTTGCCATCAATCCCCGCATTCCCACCAACTGACGCACCTGGGAAATATTACCCCGTGCCCCAGAGAACGCCATCATATAAACAGAGTTCAGGGGGTTATTCACCTTGAAGTGTTTGACCACTTCATTTTTCAGGTCTTCGTTAGTACCGTTCCAGGTGTCGATTACTTTCTGGAATCGTTCTACCTCGGTGATTTCTCCACGGGTATAGCGGTATTCCGTTTCTCGAATGGTTGCTTCCGCTGCTTCCAACAGTTGGCGTTTACTGGGTGGTACCTGCAAATCCTCGACACTAATCGAAACCCCTGCTTTCGTTGCATACCGAAAACCGAGATCCTTAATCATATCTGCCATTTGGGCAGTCCGCGCTGTACCGTAATTAGTAAATGACCAGGATATCAGCCGTGTTAGCTGCCCTTTGTTAATCACCCGGTTGCGAAAGATTGGTTGGTTGTTCTGCTCAGCCATTATTTACCCCGCCTCTACCGTGAATGAGTTTTGGATTTGCGATAGGTGATTTTGAACCCGATACCCAAAATCCAAAATCTAAAAATTGAACTTGTCTTAGACTGCTAGTGCGTCCTGGATCGTCTTGTTGTAGATAACCCGTCCTGGGGTTGTCCGCACGTACTGGGAAATGACCTGTCCGTCTGCATCTTCCCTTACACGACGGAACTTGTAGACTTTGGTAACGGAACCATCCTCGCCTCGGTGTTCTTCAAGAACATCGTTGTCTGGCTCCTCGGTTTCAACAAGGCCGTCAAACCTAACCCAAACATAGGCATGGAGGTCTACCTCCTGCTGTTCGTAGGCAATAATGGCATCATCCAGGTTGGCAAAGAAACGCCCTGCTCCTTTGATAGCGTCTGGGTTCTCTGCAGTGAGGTAATAGCAGCCCAACACCATATCCTGACTCGGCGTAATGATGGGGCGGCCCGTTGCTGGAGACAGAATGTTATTGGATGCCAGCATCAGCAAGCGCGCTTCTGCCTGTGCTTCCAACGATAGGGGAACGTGGACAGCCATCTGGTCACCGTCAAAGTCAGCGTTAAATGCTGGGCAAACCAGGGGGTGTAGTTGAATTGCCCGACCTTCTACCAGAATTGGTTCAAATGCTTGAATCCCAAGGCGGTGTAGCGTCGGTGCCCGGTTGAGCATCACAGGGTGCCCATCAATCACTTCTTCCAGCACATCCCAAACTGTTGGGTCATTGCGCTGAATCAGTTTTTTCGCAGCTTTGATGTTGTTAACTAACCCTTGCCGAATTAGCCGATGGATCACGAATGGTTGGAATAGTTCGATCGCCATCTCTCTAGGTAGGCCACATTGATGGATTTTCAATTTCGGCCCCACCACGATAACGGAACGGCCAGAGTAGTCCACCCGTTTACCCAGCAGGTTTTGCCGGAATCGTCCCTGTTTACCTTCGATAATGTCGGACAACGATTTCAAAGGACGATTGTTTGCCCCAACCACTGTTCGCCCACGCCGACCGTTATCAATCAATGCATCAACTGCTTCCTGCAGCATCCGCTTCTCGTTGCGGACAATAATTTCAGGAGCAAGGATTTCCTGTAAACGTGCCAGTCGATTATTCCGGTTGATGACCCGTCGGTACAGATCATTCAAGTCAGACGTGGCAAATCGGCCCCCATCCAACTGCACCATCGGGCGCAAATCGGGTGGAATGACGGGAATGACTGTCAAGACCATCCAGTCTGGCTGTGAACCAGTAGCAATGAAATTGTCAATCACCCGAAGTCGTTTGATCAGCTTGGCTCGTTTTTGCCCCTTCGAAGTAGCAATCTCTTCCCGTAGCTGTTCGGCTTCGGTTTCTAGATTAATATCCTGAAGTAGTCGCTGGAGGGCTTCTGCACCGATTCCTACTTCTACACCCGACAATTTGGAATCTTCGCTGTAGAGTTCGTCCTCAATTTCAATCCACTGATCTTCTGTCAGCAGTTGTTTATATTGGAGGTTTTCCGCGTTACCAGGGCTAAGTACCACGTAAGCATTGAAATAGACAATCTGCTCAACATCCCGTAGAGGCATATCTAGCAGGATTGCCATATAGCTTGGAATACCTTTTAGATACCAAACGTGGGCTACCGGAGCGGCCAGTTTAATGTACCCCATGCGATGTCGCCGTACCCGCGACTCGGTTACTTCAACCCCACAACGCTCACAAACGATACCCCGGTGCCGTACCCGTTTGTACTTACCACAATGGCATTCCCAATCCTTTGCCGGGCCAAAGATCCGCTCACAAAACAGACCATCCATTTCGGGTTTTAACATCCGGTAATTGATAGTCTCTGGCTTTGTTACTTCGCCAACCACCTGACCATTCG
>CAZGDE010000437.1:0-5967 GCA_964524315.1 uncultured bacterium | reverse complement strand
CCCTGGGACAACACGTGGTCGTGGGAGCTGGAGCCAAGGTTCTCGGCAATATCGAAATTGGCGATCGCGTTCGGATTGGAGCCGGTTCCGTGGTACTGCGCGATGTACCGTCTACCTGCACCGTCGTTGGCATTCCCGGTCGCAATATCTGCCGTTGCCAGGAAGAAGTTTGTCCCCTTGATCATGACCGCATGCCCGATGCCACCGCCGACTTCACCCGGCAATTGCTGGATCGCATTGAGCAACTCGAAGACCAATTAGCGGCATTGCAACACCGTTCTCAAGAGTCCCCCACCCAACCCCTATCGAGGTAACACCGATGTTCCCAGGTTCCAGTTATGAAGTCTCCACTGCCCAGGAGGTGCAGGTTTCACGGGGCGATCGCTGGTGCATCCATCAACGGTTCCAAGAACTGATGATACCCAGTTGGTGCCCCGCCGATGGCTCCCTCCAAGTACAGGTCAACCATGTCCTGGCTGCCATTCTTGTCCATAGTACGGTAAAGCAATTCGTTGCCTCCCGTGCCGAATTAATTGATTGGCTGGAACGTTGCTGGTACACATCTGCCACACCCAAAGTCAACAGTTAGTGACTCCGAATCCGTTAATCCCACCACGTAAATCCCGACAACCCTTTTTAACCGCAGGAGTTCATTTCGATGACACAAACAATTGTCCAAACATTCGGACAGGTAAACGCCAATCCCGTTGGCTTTGGTAATGAGGTTACGGTTCCCGTTTGTGAAGGCTTGAATCTGGTTCTGGCAAGCTTTCAGGCTCTCTATCTGCAATACCAGAAACATCACTTTGTGGTGGAAGGAGCAGAATTCTATAGTCTGCATGAGTTTTTCAATGAGAGCATGGGTGCCGTTCAGGGGCATGTCCATGCCGTGGGTGAACGGTTAAATGGTTTAGGAGGTATCCCCGCTGCCAGTTTCAGCAAACTTGCCGAACTGTGTTGCTTTACCCCGGAAGCCGATGATGTGTTTACCAGTCGGCAAATGGTCGAACATGACCTGGCAGCCGAACAAGCAGTGATCAACCTGCTCCGTCGCCTTGCCGGGCAGGCAGAAAGTGTGGGCGATCGCGCCACCCGTTACCTGTATGAACAAATTCTGCTTACTACCGAAGATCGGGCTTTTCATCTGGCCCATTTCTTGGCTGAAGACAGTTTAACGTTGTCATTTGTGAAATAGTCATTTGTCCTATGTCCCCGGATCGCCGCCTGCTGCTCGATTTTCTCCAATCTGAAATGGCTCTCTCGGAAGCGGCGATCGCGGTGGCATTGAAACAATGCGCCCACGATACCGATCCGTTGCCAATGGTTTTGTGGCAATACGGTCTACTCTCTCTCGAAGAACTCAGTTGCACGTTTGATTGGCTGAGTACTCAAACACAGATACCCGTTAGCCCTATGTTTTAGCCCCGCGTTCCAATCCTCACCCCAACCCTGTAGGAGGGTCTGATGTTTGAAACCTTACTTGCTGGTTTCGGTCTCCTTTTCGTTTACAAGTTTGCCCATGACTTCATGTTGAATCGCATGATAGCGGACGCAAAAAAAAAGCCCACACCCAAACCAGAACCACGAGTTAGCCAACCAACCTCTTAACTTCCCATCGACCTCTCCCTCTTCCCTCCGCCCCATCTCTCCCCTCCCCCTTCCCACCATGTCCACTACTCTCTCTCCTTTTCAGCACGATTCACCACACCGTCATCGGATTGACTTACTGGCACCATTACGTCGCTGGTTTGATGGGTTTCAGATTCGCGATCGCCAAACTGCCCATCTAATCTGTCATTTAATTCCCTGTACCTGTCCGTTTGAACGAACTTTTAACCTGTTCACCTACACGATTCACATTCCCCCACTCTGTAAACTCAATCCGCTATACAACGAATTCGTTAGTCTCCGTTTCCGTGCCCTTGCCTATCTCTCCGACATTTGTTGTGAGGATGTGACGCAATACATCTGTTAGTTATTTGTCATTTGTCATCTGTCATGAGTAAAGACCTCAAACACCAAATGATCAATCACAAGCGATCAATCACCAGTAACCAGTGACCAGTGACCAATGACCAGTGACTCTTCCCAGCTAAATCCACTCCACTGAGATCCACTTCCATGAAACTCACTCAAGGCAAAATTAACGAACTTCTGAGCGAGTCAGGCTGCGAACATAACCACAAGAAAGAAGGTAAAGGCAAAAACAAATCATGTACCCAGGTCGCCCAACCCGGTGCCGCGCAGGGCGGTTGTGCCTTTGATGGAGCCATGATTGCCCTGGTGCCGATTACCGATGCTGCCCACCTGGTACATGGACCGATCGCCTGTGCGGGCAATTCTTGGGGTAGTCGTGGCAGTCTCTCATCGGGCCCGATGTTGTACAAGATGGGTTTCACCACGGACATGAATGAGAATGATGTCATTTTTGGTGGTGAAAAACGCCTCTACAAAGCGATTACGGAAATTCACCAACGGTATCATCCGGCAGCCATCTTTGTGTATTCCACCTGCGTCTCTGCTTTGATTGGGGATGACATGGATGCGGTGTGTCAGAAAGCGACGGAAAAATTGGGGTTACCCGTGATTCCTGTCAATTCACCAGGTTTCGTTGGCAGTAAAAATTTGGGTAACCGCATCAGTGGTGAATCATTGCTGGATTATGTCATTGGTAGTCGTGAACCCGACTCCTCCACTCCCTACGACATTAATCTGATTGGCGAATACAATATCGCCGGGGAAATGTGGAGTGTGCTACCCCTCTTCGAAAAGTTGGGCATTCGCGTGTTAGCCAAGATCACAGGGGATGCCCGTTACGAGGAAGTGTGTTACGCCCATCGCGCCAAGTTAAACGTCATGATCTGCTCCAAAGCATTGATCAACGTCGGGCGCAAAATGCAGGAAAAATACGGCATTCCTTACATCGAAGAATCCTTCTACGGTGTGGAAGACATGAACCGTTGCCTGCGGAACATTGCGGCGGCGATCGGAGATGACGACCTGAAGCAACGCGTCGAAGCCCTCATTGCCGTCGAGACCGCTAACCTGACCCACCAACTGGCACCCTACAAAGAACGCCTCGCTGGTAAGCGGGTTGTTCTCTACACAGGGGGTGTTAAGAGCTGGTCAATTATTTCCGCCGCCAAAGATTTGGGCATGGAAGTATGCGCCACCAGCACCAAGAAAAGTACGGAAGAAGACAAAGCCCGGATCAAAGAGTTGCTGGGCAAAGACGGTATGGTGCTGGAAAAAGGCAACGCCCAGGAACTTCTGAAAGTCATTGCCCAGACCAAAGCAGACATGCTAATTGCGGGTGGACGGAACCAGTACACCGCCCTCAAAGCTCGGATTCCCTTTTTAGACATTAACCAGGAACGGCACCATCCCTATGCGGGTTACTCCGGCATGGTGGAAATGGCAAAGGAAATTGACGAGGCTCTCCATAGCCCGATCTGGGCACAGGTAAGGAAAGCGGCACCCTGGGAAGAGGAGGTATCACTCTAATGGCAACGATTACCAGTCCCAAAAAATCCGTTGCAGTCAATCCGCTCAAGCAAAGCCAGCCTTTAGGAGCCGCTCTAGCGTTTCTTGGGTTAAAGGGTGTCATGCCCCTGTTTCATGGCTCTCAGGGCTGCACAGCCTTCGCTAAAGTGATATTAGTCCGCCACTTCCGGGAAGCCATTCCCCTGTCTACCACCGCCATGACTGAAGTGACCACCATCCTCGGTGGTGAAGACAATGTGGAACAGGCAATTCTAACCCTGGTGGAGAAATCCAAGCCCGAAATTGTTGGACTTTGCACCACGGGGCTCACCGAAACCCGTGGCGACGACATGGATGGTATTTTGAAAAACATCCGCAAACGCCATCCTGAATTGTTTGATCTGCCGATTGTGTTTGCGTCTACGCCAGATTTTCGGGGTGCATTACAGGACGGTTATGCCGCCGCTGTAGAAAGCATGATGCGGGAGTTGCCCCAGCCGGGTGAAGTGCGCTGTGACCAGGTTACCATTCTGGTCAGTCCCGCCTTCACACCGGGCGATGTGCAGGAAATTAAGGACATCGTGTCAGCATTTGGTCTGGTGCCGATTGTTGCCCCCGACCTGTCTGCCTCCCTTGACGGACACCTGGCCGACAACTACAGTGCGGTTACCAGTGGTGGCACAACCCTTGCCGAACTCCGGGAAATTGGTAGCTCCGTGTTTACGATCGCCCTCGGTGAAAGTATGCGCGGTGCCGCTACCATCCTGGAAAAACGGTTCAACACTCCCTACGAAGTGTTCCCCCACCTAACGGGGTTAGATGCCGTCGATGCCTTCCTGCAAGGACTGATCGACATCAGCGGGATGGAAGTCCCCCAGCAATATCGCCGCCAACGCCGCCAGTTGCAGGATGCCATGTTAGATACCCATTTCTTCTTCGGTCGGAAGCGGGTATCCCTGGCGGTAGAACCGGATCTGCTCTGGTGCCTGACCCATTTCCTGCAATCTATGGGCTGCGAGATTCATGCCGCCGTCACAACGACTAAATCGCCCCTACTGGAAAAACTTCCGGTGGAGAGCGTCACGATTGGGGACTTAGAAGACTTTGCCCAACTTGCAGTTGGTTCCAATTTATTGATGACTAACTCCCACGGTGCAGCGATCGCCCGTCGCCTGAATATCCCCCTCTATCGCCAGGGTATGCCCATTTTCGATCGCCTCGGCAATGGGCACGTCTGCAAAGTCGGCTATCGCGGCACCACCCAACTGGTCTTCGATCTGGGCAATTTGTTTTCGGAATACGAAGAAGCGCAAGTCAAGCATTAGGAATGTGGGAGTCGGGCATCCCACCCCCGCTCCCTCCCTTTACCTGAATTCTATTTTTGGAGGAGAACCCATGAAAATAGCTTTCACAACCAATGACAAAGTTCACATCAATGCCCATTTTGGCTCTGCCAGAAAGATTGATGTCTATGAGGTTGATCAAAACGGCTATCAGTTTTTAGAAACACTCGTCTTCGACGGCAATTTGAACGAAGACGGTAACGAAGATAAGTTGTTGCCCAAAATTGAAGCACTGCACGATTGCACCATTGTTTACGTGTCAACCATTGGTGGCAGTGCGGCGGCTCGTTTGATCAAACAAAAGATTACCCCCATAAAAGCGCGATCGGAAGAACAGGAAGTAGCCGATGTTCTCAATGAGCTAGTGAAAACGCTCAATGGCAATCCACCACCCTGGTTACGGAAAGCCCTCAATCAACGTTCCCAATCACTTGAAGAATTAGAAGAGGAAGAAGCACTCGTATGACGACTGACACTGCAACCACTCCCACCGTTGACATTTCAAATAGCCCATTTTTGAAGGCGATCGTGGGGCAAATCCGTGCTAACGATGCCTACGGTACGTTACGCAACTGGTCTGATGATCTATTGCTCAAGCCCTATGTAGTGACCAAAGTACAAAAACGGGCAATTTCGGTTGAAGGTGAGGTCGATCCCATTACGAAGGGGCGCATTCTCGCGTTCTACCGTGCTGTCGCCCATCGGATTGAAGAAGAGACTGGTTTCCTCTCCCAGGTCGTTATCGATCTGAGCCACGAGGGATTTGGTTGGGCATTGATCTTTTCCGGTCGGTTACTATTAGCCGCCCGCACCTTACGCGACGCCCAACGCTTCGGTTTTGACTCGTTAGAAAAACTGGAAGCCGAAGGCGCAAAGCTGGTGCAATCAGGTATCGACCTGGCACAGAAGTATCCCGAAGTCGGTAGACTCTAGGGTTCGGGATTAAAGGATTTGGATTTTGGAGTGTCATTATTGCTCCAAAATCCAAATCCCAAATACAAAACCTAAAATCTTAAATTGCCAATGGAGCAGTGTATGGTTCAGGTGACAGAAATAACTGATCCTGTAGAGCTAAAGAATCAAATTAGAAAGCTCAATAGCAAGGCAGGCCAAATGAAAATGGATCTGCATGATTTAGCTG
>CAZGDE010000436.1:1679-6010 GCA_964524315.1 uncultured bacterium | reverse complement strand
CCTTAATGCCGAGGGTAAGCCGTACCAATATGTTTCCATTCGGAATGATATTACGGCTCGCAAACAGGCAGAAATGGCTTTGTACCAGCAGGCCCAACGGGAACACCTGGTGGTGGAGATTACCCAGCGCATCCGGCAATCGCTCGACCTGAATGCCATCCTGACGACTACAGTGACCGAGGTTCGCCAGTTTTTAGAGTGCGATCGCACCCTGATTTATCGGTTCACTCCCGATTGGAGTGGGATTGTGGTCGTGGAATCGGTTGGGGCCGGGTGGCTCCCCATTTTGGGGGCGGTCGTGAATGACTCCTTTTTTCAGGACAGCGATCGCCGTCAGACCTATACCAGCGGCCAAATTCAGGTTGTCGCTGATGTCAATCGCAGCCAGCTGGCGCATTGCCACATTGCCCTACTGCAACAATTTCAAATTCGGGCCAATCTCGTTGTTCCCATTCTGCAAGATGACACGCTATGGGGGTTATTGGTGGCCAATCAGTGTGCGGCTCCCCGTGAGTGGCAGCCCGAAGACGTAGCCCTGCTACAAAACCTGGCAACCCAGGTGGCGATCGCCATTCAACAGGCCCAACTGTATGAGCAGGTGCAACGAGAACTACATGAGCGGCAACGGGCCGAAACAACCATTCGGGAACAGGCAGAATTGCTCGATGTTGCCACCGATGCCATTCTGGTTAGTGATCTAAACCATAAAATTTGCTACTGGAACAAAGGGGCAGAACGGATATATGGTTGGTCAGCCAGTGAGGTGATGGGGCAGCGAACCGCTGCACTGCTTTATCCTAAAACCTCCACCATTGCCCTGGATATTTATCACACGGTACTGGGTCAGGGTACCTGGCAGGGTGAGCTACAGCAACTCGATCGCACCAATCAGGAAATTACCGTTGCTAGTCGTTGGACTCTGGTGCGTAACTCTCAGGGGCAGGCGAAGGCAATTCTGATGGTGAACACGGACATTACCCAAAAGAAACACCTGGAACGGCAATTTTTGCGATCGCAACGCCTGGAAAGCATTGGTACGCTGGCGGGTGGGATTGCCCATGATTTGAATAATATTCTGTCGCCAATTCTCCTCTCGGTGCAACTTTTGCAAATGCAACTGACGGACGATCGCAGTCAGCAATGGCTCGATATTGTGGAAAGTAGTACCCGTCGGGGCACCGATTTGATCAGGCAGGTGCTTTCCTTTGCCAGGGGTATAGAGGGACAACAGGGGGCGTTACAGGTACGGCATTTGATTGCAGAGGTGCAACAAATTGTCGAAGAAACATTTCCGCGATCAATTCAAGTCCGCACCCATGTCGCCCATGATTTATGGACGGTCTGTGGGGACGCAACCCATCTGCATCAAGTACTCATGAATCTGTGTGTCAATGCGCGCGATGCGATGCCAGAGGGAGGCACGCTGCAAATTAATGCCAAGAACTTAGTTCTGCATCCAACGGATTCGCAATTTCATATTGATGCTTTACCGGGTAACTATATTTTGATCACGGTTAAGGACAGCGGTAGTGGTATTTCGGCAGACCTGCTAGATCGCATTTTTGAACCATTTTTTACGACCAAACCCCTTGGTAAAGGAACGGGCCTGGGACTGTCGACGGTCATTGGCATTGTGCAAAGTCATCATGGCTTTATCACGGTTTCCAGCCAGTTGCATTATGGAACCGAGTTCAAAATTTTCCTGCCCGCTCTGACCGAAAGTAACGATCTGCCCCTCATGCCAGCGAAATTGTGTCAAGGGCAGGGGGAATGGATTCTGGTGATTGACGATGAAGCCCCGATCCGGGAAATGGCTGTCGCAACTCTCACCGCCTATAATTACCAGGTAATGACTGCCGCAGATGGCATCGAAGCCATCAGTCTATACACCCAACATCAGGATAAGATTGCGCTGGTTTTAGTCGATATGATGATGCCGGTGATGAATGGTGCGGTCACCATCTGTGCTTTGCGAAAACTGAACCCCCTGATCAAAATCCTGGCCTCCAGCGGTGTGGTGTTGGATTTGCATCTTCCCGAATCCAACAATGCAGTGTTGGAGCTGTTTCTCCCGAAACCGTACACGACGGAACAACTGCTGGGCAGTATTCAAACTATGCTAGGTACAGCGCCATAGGGACGGGGATGCAAGTAGTGAGATGCAATGTAGTGAGATGCAATGTAGTGAGATGCAATGTAGTGAGATGCAAGTAGTGAGGGAATGGCGGTGGCGATCGCGGCAAACGCTACACTGGGAATATTGCATTCCAAGGTTTTCGATTGTCCACTCCCCACTTCATAACCCAAATTCGCGTGCGCTATCACGAAATGGATGCGTTAGGGCATGTGAATAATGCCGCCTATCCGCACTATCTGGAACAGGCGGCGATTGAACATTCGGAACATGTGGGGTTTAACCTCGCCCATTACGAACGATTGGGCGGTGTGTATGTGATGCGGCGGGTTGAAATTGACTACCTGCGCCCTGCCGTAGCCGGTGACACGCTAGAAGTAACCACCTGGATTGAAACCATGCGGGGCCCCCGTGCCATTCGGCGCTATGAAATTCGTCGCCAGGGCGAGTCAGATGTGCTAGTCAAAGCCGAGGCAACCTGGGTCTGGGTCAATGCCACCACCATGCGACCCCAGGCGATTCCTGCCGAGATGATCACCGCATTTACAGAGTTGTCTATGGCATAGGGCCTACCTTGCAACCAGGGCCGTTGAACGATTGGTACAGCACCCGACAGGTATGGTGGCGGCAAGGAAATAGTTCTGCCCCGACCATGTTCAGGTCTTCTGACCAATTAACCAGTAGGTCGTCATCTCGCCCCGTCCTTTGACGAAAATGGTACCCCGTTCCTCAAACAGGTAGCGGTCTTTCAGATACTTATAGGTGGAGGCTGTTACCTGAATGCCACCCGGTGTACCATGCGACTCCATGCGGGAGGCCAGGTTGACGGCATCACCCCATAGATCATAAATAAACTTTTTGATGCCAATTACACCCGCAACCACCGATCCGGTATTAATGCCAATTCGGATCTGGCAGGTTTCGCCCCATTTGTTGTGCGATCGCGTCATGTAATCGCGCATTTCCAGGGCCATTTCTGCCACCGCTTCGGCATGGTCTTTCCGGGGGAGCGGTAAACCACCCGCCACCATATAGGCATCGCCAATGGTTTTAATTTTTTCCAGCCCATGTTTTTCTGCTAACCGATCAAAGGCAGAGAAGATCTGATTCAATAAATCGACTAATTCTTGAGGCGATAGGCGGGCAGACAGTTCGGTAAAGCCGACAATATCGGCAAATAAGATCGTTACTTCCTCAAAACTTTCAGCCAGGGATTCTTCGGACTGGCGTAATTGGTCGGCGATCGGTTTGGGTAACACGTTTAATAGCAATCGTTCCGACTTTTCTTTTTCCAGACGCAATTCAGCCGTGCGGGCTTCGACCCGTTGTTCCAATTCAGCATTCGCCCGCCGGAGGGCGGCTTCTGCGGCTTTCAAATTGGTGATATCAAAAATTGCACCATCCAGATACAGCGGATTGCCCTCTGGGTCAAAGGTTGCCCTGCCCCGTTCGCTGACCCAACGGATGCCCCCATCCCGATGGTTGATCCGGTACTCCAGGACAAATGGTTCCTGGATAATCATGGCGTGTTCGATGGCAATATCGACAATGTCTCGATCAATCGTTTCAATGATGCTAGCAAAGGTTCTCACCTGATTGTGGCAGAAATCACTGGCGGGATAGCCGGAAATATCGGCGATCGCATCGCTGATAAATTCCATCGTCCAAGCGTCATCGTAGCGGCAACGATAAATCGCACCGGGGACGTTAAACACCAGACTGCGAAAGCGTTCCTCGTTCTGGCGCAATTCCTCATTGCGGACTTCCAGGGTGGTGAACGACTCGTTCAACTGCTTTGCCATGCTGTTGAATGAGTTTGCCAGTTTCTCAATTTCCACAATTCGGCTGGAGCCAATGGACTGGTTGAGGATACCCCTGGCAATATTTGCCGATGCCTGGGTGACTCGCAGGACGGGGCGGGTAATCAGGCGGGCGGTCAAAATGCCAACGGCGATCGCCACTGCCAGGGCCAGGACACAAAGTGCGATCGTGTTGCGGGTGTTGGCATTGATCTGTTCCATAAAATCCGCTTCGGGCACAGTCACCACAATCAACCAGTCCAGCCCTTTACCGTCTTTAAATGGCAATACCTGTACCATCTGGCGTTGCCCTTTCAGGTCAAAATCCAGTTGCTCTGATCGCTGAATGGCCCCAAAATTGCCAAATCGATTTTTGAGAAAGGTGGCAGTCCCGCTAA
>CAZGDE010000436.1:0-1669 GCA_964524315.1 uncultured bacterium | reverse complement strand
GCTTCGCCCTTCCCAATCGTTAACGGTTCGCGGGTCGAACTGGCAATCATTTGCCCTGCCCGATCTATAACGAAGGCTTTCCCCGATTTGCCGATGGTTAAATTTGAGAGGAATTTGCGAAAGTCTTCTGGCAGCAGTACATCCGTGGCACAAACCCCTAACAGTTTACCGGTCTGGTCATACACGGGCTGGCTGGCGGTGAGGGTTGGCAAGAGGGTAGTAAAGTCGAGGTAAATCTCACTCCAGGTGGGTTGGCGTTGTTGTAGGGCTGCTTTGTACCAGGGGCGTTGACGGGGGTCGTAGGTGCCGTAATCTTCCACGAACCCCTGCCGATTTCCTTCCGCGTCCAAATCGTAGTAATAGAAGCGGTGGTTGGTATCGGCGTTGGTCAACCACAGAAAGATCTGATTATTCTTGGAGGGTTCTCGTCCCACACCCAGATAATCCCCATTCTGGTTGCCGCAGTAGCTACCAAAGATGAAGGGTGATAGCTTGACCTGTTGCAGGAGTTGGGAGACTTTTTGGGGATTTGTGAAGTTAAAATCATCCTGTAAAAAAGCAGCCGTATTGATTTGGTTAATGTTGTGGGGAACTGCCGCATAGCTACGTAGTTCTTGCTCGATCCGGGCGGTCAATTCATTCCGCAACTGAAAGGACAACTCGTTGACGGCCTTTTCGCCACTGCGGAATGAAAGGTAACTAACCAATCCAACAGCAGCAGCAATTTGTAAAACAAACGGGACGACCAGGGTAGTTCGCAGGC
The DNA here is from genome assembly GCA_964524315.1 of uncultured bacterium. Classification (GTDB taxonomy): domain Bacteria; phylum Cyanobacteriota; class Cyanobacteriia; order Leptolyngbyales; family Leptolyngbyaceae; genus CAZGDE01. The sequence goes on along the minus strand of CAZGDE010000436.1, from coordinate 906 downwards.
GGAGCTTCTTAAAGGGATGGGCGATCGCACGGCTAAAAAAAATCATTACTCTTTGTTAAGAACACCTGCTCTATTAGCAATGAATAAGTTTGCTAACAGTATCATCCATTTCATTTTCCGCTTCTTTTCCTCTCCTGTCAGGAAAATAGTTACGTTGTGTAATGTTCACTCATTTTTAACAGTGCGGTAACCTGCCCTGTTGCCGGAAGAACCCAATAAAAAACCCCCCAGGTAAAACTGGTGGGCGAGGTGTACCTATGAGTGCTTCGAGGATAACAACACGTTGGGGAGATGGGAATCCGGATTAGGGCTAATTTTTTCCCCCTTTTCTACCGGCTGGACGGAATAGATGGTCGTGGTCAGGGTTGTAGAGGCGCGATCGCCGACTTGCCAGATCGCTCACTAAATTACCTAAATCACTGCCCTGGGGTTGATCGGTAGCCCAACCGGCCTGTTTCACGTCATCGGGTACCGTTGCGGCTGCTAGCGCCGGACTGATGACATAGAGCGTTGTCCGGATCAAATCTTGGGCCTGTGTCACTGCTGCCATTTGCGTCAGCGGTACCAGCCAAATCTGTTCGTCTGGCCAGCCTAACCGAAAACAGATGGCCACGGGGGTCGTCGGAGGGTAGTGCTGGAGCAATTCAGCCTGAGCGGCGTCTACGTGGCGGGCGCTCAAGTACAGGCATAAGCTCGCTTTGTGAGCGGCTAATGTGGCTAACTCTTCCGCTGCGGGGACTGCTGTCCGGCCACTAATGCGAGTCAGTATAATCGTTTGCACCAGGGCGGGCACGGTTAGTTCGACCCGCAATCGGGCAGCGGCTAATTGAAATGCACTAATGCCTGGTACCACTTCAAATGGAATATTTGCTTCAACCAATGCCTGCATCTGTTCCTGCACGGCAC
>CAZGDE010000435.1:4484-6041 GCA_964524315.1 uncultured bacterium | reverse complement strand
GCTTTATTCCTACGCCTATATGGATCGGGTTGCCGGCCCCGATGGGAAAGTCTGGGCACATTTTATCTCCCGTTAAGTAGCACCACCTCAACCGCCTGCAAAACTGGCAACTCAGCCGTTGCCAATTTTGATTTACCGACTAACATAAAGAGTCGGTAAATCTGTCATTGACAATCGTCACGTAGATCTTGTGGATTATCAAACTGCTTACAGCTTACTGGTCAAGCAGGGAATGGCAACAAACCAGGATGCCGAGGCTCTGCTCATTCGTCTGAAACAGGGACAACCCCCCATTCCCGGTCAGGTGACATCAATTCTGCTGGCATTAAAAGTGGTGTTTGAGGCATTGCGTGATGCCCCTACCATCGAACGGGATTTAGCCAGTGCCCTCCATTTACTGGCGGTTGAAAGTCGCCAACAGTTTGACATAGGGCGGAAAACGGGTACGGCCTGGCCCCCGCTACTTGATGAAGACCTAACCCGGATTGCGATCGCGGTGAAGAGTATTTTTCTGGGGACGTGGTTAGGCGGACGTGAGTAAAGTTGGCCTATTAGAAGCCGGTCTATCCAGTAGCTACGAAGTCGTCATGATGTCGCGGATTGGTTCGACTCGTTGACGGTAAGTTGCCTCTGCCAAAACAGGTTCACTGCCGTCAAGGTCGATTGCCCGGGTCAAATTAATCCAGGATTTACAGCCACCATAGGCAGCATCATAGGGAAGCGTGATTGCTGTGGGCAGGCGATATACGCGTAACAGCAGGACTGTGAGGGGGCGATTTGGTTGCCATTGCCAGCGCTCACTGACAAATGTTCCGTTCCAGATGTGAAAGGGGGCCAAGGCCGTGATGCAAGCGTGATTGGGCACAACCAGCGCGTCTGTAATTGCTGCCCATGACGAAATCTCTACCGCCGGGGGATGCCACCCCGAAGCTACCACTTCGACCTGCTGGTCATAGGGTGGTTTCAACAACCGGGGTTGCTGGTGTTCGTAGGTTGGGTAAAGCAGGCTGCGATCGTGCTGCACCGCAAACGTTTTGCCCGCCTCCCGAATGCCACCTTTCCGCAACAGCATGATGGTATCACCCTGCTCTAACGCGCGAATGGCAACTTGCCATTCCTTCAATGCTGGTTGCAATTGCTGCCCCATTAACTGCATGACATCCTGCGATCGCGACGGTCAATCAATTTTCGATCAATCTTCGATCAATCTTCAAGATTTCGAGAATGCTTTCGTTAGAAACTCGCTCACGACCATGAAAAAGGGAAAAGTAATGCCGGCAAACCCTAACCAACCACCAAACTGGCCGATAAAGTTTGCCAATGATTTGCTGCCCATACCAGCACGTTCATGGGTGATGGCTACAAAGCGAGAACTGAACGAGAGCAGAAAGGCTCCGCCCAATCCCAACGGAATACTGAGCGAAAACCAGGCCCGCATCCGTTCCCCTGGCTGAATCGCTCCCATCGCTGGCATGAGTACGAAACTCACAATCTCCAGGACAACCCACAGTCCTAACCCGGTGAGCAGATCTTTCCGCCCCAGGTCATCAAATGCCG
>CAZGDE010000435.1:4180-4474 GCA_964524315.1 uncultured bacterium | reverse complement strand
ACGATTGAGCCAGCAACGAAAATTTAGCAAGGGAACAATTTATCAACTATAGTAACCTTGCCATCGTGGGCTATGTAATCAGGATCACGCCGAAAGTTTGATACACCCGATTCAATTGCGTCTATACTGCCAACCCAATTTCTTGGAGCCGTTGCCGTAGATACGCCCCTGCCGTAATGTTGGGAAACTGTTGCTGACCGACTCTGGCAATACACCCCGCCAATGGGGTCAAATCCACCTCAGGACGGGGATGCACAAAAAACGGCATGGAAAAGCGCCGCTCGCGATCATTAT
>CAZGDE010000435.1:0-4170 GCA_964524315.1 uncultured bacterium | reverse complement strand
GTCGTACTGGGCAAACTCCCGTTCGTTAGCTGTTGCAACATATCGCCACTGTCTACAACAATCTGCCCTGGTACAGCGGCTACAGGTAACCAGGTACCATCTCGTTGCTGCAATTCCAACCCTGCCGCTGTTGCCTCACACAGCAGGGTAATCAGGTTAATGTCTTCGTGAGGAGCCGATCTCAGACTGGCCGGGTGAGCGTTGGCAGGTACGGGGGGATAGTGAATAATCCGCAAAATCGTGTCGCCATCGCGCACCATGTCACTCAGGCGATCGGCTGGTTCACCTAAATACAGGGCACAGGCTTGCAATAAATCAATGGCGCAGGTTTCCAGTTGGGTATACAACTGGGTCATGACGGGGTGAAACCGGGGTACTTCTCCCGGCACCAGATTGGCCAGGTAACGAGTGGCTAACGGGTGGTTGGGGGGTAACTCGCGCCCCACATGCCAAAATTCCTTCAAGTCTGGAACAGGAGAGTCTTTGGCGTGTTCCCGACCGAACCGGGTAAACCCGCGCTGTCCATGTAAATCGGTGCGCTCGTACTGCTGCTTGCGATCGTTCGGGAGACAGAAAAATGCTTCTGTGACGGCATAGGCGTCGCGAATCAAGTCCGGATCCACCCCGTGATTAATCACCGCAAAAAAGCCAATATCGGCCAGCGCTTCACCCAGAGCCAGGATAAACGCCTGTTTGCGGTCAGACCCGGCATGGAAATCATTTAGATCAAGGACGGGAATCGTTTGGATAGAAGACATGGTTCACTGGGCAAGGGAAGGAATTATTCAGACAATCAGGTCAATCGTTGGTGTTCAACCATCAGACACCGATCTTGTACAACCTTAATCCCGGCTTGCGCCAGGGTTTCGGCCACCGCTGGATGGCGAATGCCTGACTGCATCCACACGGCTTTCGGTCGTTTGCTTAAAATATCCTCCACATGGGGAGGAATTGCTTCAGACCGCCGAAATACATTCACGAGATCCACCGCAACCGGAATGTCAACCAGTCGGCGATAGACAGGGTGCCCCAGGATCTGGGTGACATCGGGATAGTAGACAGGCACAGGAATCACCTCAAAACCAACAGAGTCAAGGTATCGGGGCACATAAAATGCTGGCTGGTTTGCCTGTGCCTCTGTCTTGATACCGAGGACAGCGATCGTTGTTGTCGCGGACAGTAACTCTTTGATTTGTTCCGGTTCACTAATGATCATGGATTAAATAATTTCCGCTATATGCTGCGATTCCTGTACGGGCGTAGCATTCGGGTAAAATTCTCGGTAGCACGCCCAGAACTGCTGCCGAATGCTACGCCCCTACCAAATCTTGAACGTATTTACGTCTCATCCCTAAGAATGTTCTGTTGCCAGTTCATGATGATCAGCCTGCAATTTCAGCTTGTCATGATTCAAGGGGTGGTGATTGCTGAGCCTTTGGGACTTGCGGTTCGGGGCATGACAACGGCCATTTACCATAAAACCTGGTAAATGGCACTGGCATCTTCCCGCCCCCGCAATTGCTCACGGGTCACGAATTCGGTTGCTACCGTATGTTTGACATACTCATAGGCTGACTCGTTAATCAGAATACGGCAAACCCCTGTCCGCAAAGTTTTGGCGAAGGATTTGTCGTAACTTTCTAAGCGGGCGGCCACATTCACCGTATCACCAATAACGGTATAGTCCAGCTTTTGAAAGCCACCCAGCATTCCCGCGACAACATCACCCGTGGCAATACCAACCCGCATATCGACAGCCGGTAAACCTTCATTGGCCCATTTGCGATTCAGTTGCTCCAGTTTATTAGCCATTGCTAAAGCCGTCTGCACAGCCTGATTAGCGGTTGTCGCAATTTCTCCCGATGTGGTGCGGGGAATGGGCACACCAAAGACGGCCATCACCGAATCACCAATAAATTTATCCACGACACCGCCATGGGTCACGACAATTTGGGCCATTGCTTCCAGGTATTCGTTCAACCAGGTCATCAGTGTTTCGGGATCATAATTACAGGCGATCGGCGTAAAGTTCTTGAGGTCAGTGAACAACACGGTAGCCACCATCCGTCGTCCCGGTAGCCGCCCTTTTTGAAAAAATTGTTGCCGGTTACGCCAGATCTCCTCCGCGATTTTGGGTGTGACGTGGCGTTCAAACAGGTTCATAATCGTGCGGCGCTGTTCCTGCTCCGAACGGGCCGTATAGGCAGTGACAATGGCCGAGGAACTAACCAGGGCTAACAATGGTGGAATCAGAGGTACCCACCAACCCGCCACAAATGCCAGAAAACTACCTACCGCCAGACCACTACCAGCCATGACCACTAGTACTGGAGCCCATCGCCGCGATCGCAACTGCCAACTCAACCCCGCCCCGATACCCGACCAGAGGAAAATCCACAAACCCTCCAGAGACTCATTCCACACATAGATACTCGATCGCCCATCCAGGATGGCACTGAGGAGGTGACTGACAATATTGGCATGAATCTCAACCCCGGCAGTTTGGGCGGGCGTTCTAATCGGGTTATTGTTGGTGACGTTAAAGGGTGTGCCACTAAACGGCGTAGAGAAAAAGTCTTTGACGCTGACAGCGGTTGATCCAATCAATACCACTTTGTCTCGCAACAAATCGGGGGCGATCCGGTTTTCCAGCACATCAAACAGTGAAACGGTCGTAAAGCTACGGGCCGGCCCACGGAAGTTCAGCAAAATTTGATAATTAACATCTTCGGTCTGCACATAACCACCATCATTCGCCCGAAACCGAGGAAAGATCGTTCGGCCGATTTGAAAATCATGGGGGTTCTCATCTGGCACAATTCCCCGTGGTTGCAAGTAAAGCAGGGCCAGACGTAATGCCAGACTGTCATACATGGCGTCCTTCGTGTCCGCATAAAGGACAGCCCGACGCAGGCGTTCATCGGCATCAACTATCACATTCGCAAAACCAACCTGATTCTTTTCCTTTAGAACCGGTGGCGGCCCGATCGCCGCTTGATTCGGATTGGCCAAAAATTCGATGCCAATCAGGTTGGGGGTGGTTTCAAACATCCGCTTGAGTTCCCGATTCCCCGGCTCAATCGGCAGGTTACGAAATAAATCAAGCCCAATGGTGGCTGGTTGCTGTTGCTTGATTTTCTCTAATAGTTGGGCAATGACGCGATCGCTGGGAGGCCACTGTCCCAGGCGTTCAATGTCTGATTCGTTAATGCCGACAATGACAATACGGCGATCCGGTGGTTCCAACGATCGCCAACGAAAAAATTGATCGAACGCTGCCCACTCCAAAATTTGCAACCCGCCCGTTAACCGCAGGGCAATCACTAACCCCGCGACAACTGGGGCTGTGATCCAAACTCCCCGCCACTCTAACCATTGCTGTCTCCAGGTGGCCCAATGGGAGCGGGGTAGAGTCGGCATCATGGGGAATTGCCTATACCTCTCACTGCTTTGGGAGAAGAGCTTCATGCTGTTTCAAAGCATTGCTTAAATCTAAGTCGTCTACTGTCATTTACTCTGACTGTTATTTATTCGATTTATACAGTCTGATTTATCGTTTTCCAAGATTTATTCGATTGATTTCTCTTTTGCCTGAGTATGTTCAGAGGATAGACACACGCTTATCTTTACTTAACCTATCATGCCCGTTTTAGCCTGGAATTTGCGTCCTTGCCCAGGAAGGCGACCTGTTTTAGCGAGATGATTGCACGATTAGGGGTGAGTGCAAATAATGCCTACCTGCCAGGAGGATGAAACAGAACCATGGTTGCCATGCTGGTTTTCCGCCCTTACGAACGCCCCATTAACCCTAATCTATGACCAAAGGAGCTTTCCGTCTCCAAGGAATTTTACGAAATACTACGAAATATCCTGACAAAAATTAATCAACCGCGATCGCGATTGCAGGCGGACGTTTCCCCCGCAGCGGCAACCCTACAAACGCCGATGTAAATGGGTGTGTGACGGCCAAGCTTGACCATACTCTTAGAAAGATGTTAGTAGATCTACTGACGTTTCCCTGTCATGAAATCACCAGATTAAGTTCTGGTGGAGTCGTAAGTTTCAGCGTCGTACCGTTGGCTGAGGTATTCCTGACAGCCGTTCCTTTGTTGGACGCACAGGCGATGTAGCTTGCAAACTACCCTATCAATCGGATATTGACGATGGCAT
>CAZGDE010000434.1:0-6110 GCA_964524315.1 uncultured bacterium | reverse complement strand
CGACCGATGGGCCCGCGCCGACTGGCAGCGGTTGCTGCGTCAGATGTGTATAAGAGACAGTTTCAAAACTGCACGCGTTTTAACGGGATCGTCACTGGTATAAACCGCCTGAAAGATCTTGGTTTTGACCTTATCTTCCTCTAGTTGCGCCAGGACAAGAGAACTTTGTAATTCATCAACCGTGATTTTGGGGTAGGTTGGCTGCAACTGTGCCACCGCTTTTTGGAGCAGTTGGGAACTTCGCATTTGGGCCAACTGGGTGGAGTTATCAATGACTACATTAGAATCAGCAAACTGGTTCTCACTGGTTGAGTCCTTTTTACCCTGGTAATTGGGTTCTACGAGCAACTGCATCGTACTTTGGTAGGTTGGCTTTTTCGTTGATGTCAGTAAGGCCGATGCTGACAGCACAACCAGAAAGGCACCCACTAAAACCAGGCGTTGCCGCCACAAGGCAGCTAATAGTTGCCCATAACCAGGATCGGTTTCGTTGGTGTTGATGTAGTTGTCTACAGCCACAGTGACTACTCCTCCATTTGACCCATGACGAATAACGAATGACCAGATGTGTTAGCTGTAGGCTTTCCCTAAAAACTGATCAACCTTGCGAAAAAATGCTTCCTCGGAAAAATGGCGTAAGGCGTGTTCACGAATATCTCGATAAGCCCACCGCATTTTGCTGGCTCTCAGTAGTGCGGCCTGGATAGAATCTGGTGTTTGTCGCTCAAATAGAATGCCAGTCTGGTCAGCAATTTGGGTATCTAATACACCACCCGCACCATAGGCAATGACGGGAGTACCACTGACGTTTGCTTCAACAGGTACCAATCCGTAATCTTCGAGAGCAGCCACGACAACAGCCTGGGCTTTTGCCATCAATTGAGTCCGTTCGGCATCACTGACATGACCAATGAACTCAATATTGCTCATTGCATGGGCCTGTAACCGTTCCCGTTCAGGGCCGTCACCCATAATTGTGAGTGGCAAACCAAGCCAGTTAAATGCCTCAATAATCACATCAATGCGTTTGTAACCAATCAAGCGGGTGGAAACGAGATAGAAATCCTCTTTCTGCTCCGAAAAGACAAACTGATTGCTATCGATCGGATAGTTGATCACAACGACAGGTTTTTTGTAGATTGCCTGGATTCGTTGTGCCACAACGCTGGAATTGGCAATGTAAAGATCGGGCTCCTGGGAATATTTCAAGTCCATTGGCCGCAGGAGTTGAAATATCTGGTTAATTAGTGGGTAAAACTGGCGATATTGCGTGTACTCGCGCAGATACGTTTGAGTGTCCCATAGGAACCGGGTCACATTGTGACAGAAGCAAATATGTTTGGCATCGGGTCGTTTGCGTACCGCTTTCGAAAAACTACTGCTACTGCTGATAATCAAGTCATAATCTTGCAGATCAAGGGCGCGAAATGCTGGGAAGTAGAAGGGAGCCAGTAACTTGAAGTGTTTTGCTGCTCCTGGAATCTTTTGCAAGATGGTTGTGTGGATCAGGCGATCGCTCAGGTCGATCGTATGGTTCGGCTCGTACAGAGAGGTGAAAATATCGGCATTAGGGTAACGCTGGCAAAGCAACTCAAATACCCGTTCTGCACCACCTCTTTGGGTCAAATAATCATGCACTAAAGCAACTTTCATGACTAGAAACGTTAAAAAAATCCAGTTTTACTGAAACGTAGTACGCAACTGTCAAATATTGCTTTGCTTAAAAACATCGCTTTGCTCAGTTATGCTTCGTCGATTAAGACGATGGCATTTCCAGCAAGGAACAACAGGCGCGAAGAGACATCCCGGACTCAAACAGACTGTCAAGCAAACCGTGAATCAAACAGGTGAATGTGAAATAACCCTGGCTACAAGAAACTGGAATCAGTATCAACATTACAGGCGCACTCGGATGTCAACCGCTCCAGAGATGGAAATGAAGTGATTTAGGATAAAGGTGTCAGTTTTCGAAACCCTGCACCAATAGCTCTTTCATATTCCTCAAGGTCTAGATATCAGGGTTGGCATTGGTAATGAGCGAGGCTGATTACACCAATCTCAAGCAAACCGATCAAGCGTTTCCAGATCAAGCTTGTCAAGAGTAGCTAAGTTCTTGGGCAGGAGCACGGAGGTGAATGAATTCCTTGAACTGAAATAGCGTGGGTAAACAGGGAACCCAGTTAAGTTCAAACAAAGCTTGACAGTTGAACAGGGAACCGTCATCAGGGATATGGATTTTCGGGTTGGCTATTTCTAACGAAACAGCAATAGCAGAGACAGACAACCGATAACTCCTCATTTTATGCACCTCATCTCATTCACGGGTAGTAGTGAACGTCGTCAGGGTGAGAGCATCAGGCAAGATCGCCGTGCCACTAGATCACTCTGAGACTGATCGAATTTGATGACAAAACGCTGAATGAGCAGGCAATTTTTTCCCTAAAGACTCAAACAACTTAACGAAGGTTAAAAATTTTGTCAACCCCGTTCATCCGTCTAAAGATGTAAATGAACCACGGTATAAAAATGCGCACCCAATATCCTTTTAGAGGCAATTTATTGCATTCTGTTTGAAACTACTTGATTGGTCAAAATTAAACATATTGTGGTAAACAACCGGGCAGGAATTTGGTTTGATTAATGTTTAATTTTCGCTTCGTATCAGTCTATACCTGATTTTTATCGTTAAAGCTCTAGCAGCTAAAATTGCTACAATCAGGCCGAAGCAAGGCTTTTAGCTAATCAACGGCCAATCAAAAAGGGGTTTCAGGCTGGTTATTTTCCAAGAACAGTATCGAACAAAATCAAAAATCGACTTCTTCAATAAGTCAAGCCATACCTTTGTCAGATGTGTCATCTTTAACCAAAGCTTTTACTGTGTAATAGAATAGCTGCGTATGAATAACGAATAGAAATGCAGCGAGAATAACGTTTGAGTTGCTATCTATCAAAAAGAGTACTAACTTGAAATTTGAGAACAATATTCCAGATATAGCGATCCTATTTGGATTGTGAAAGAACCTTCCTAACAGGGAAAGATTTTCACAACCATCCTTCACCAGCAATTTAGAACGGCTATATGGGTGTGATGCAACCAACAAAATCTTGGACAATTAAAAACGTTCTGGGGCGAGTCGGGCAATTCACACTAGTTACATTACTGGTTGGTATAACATTCCGTGTGTTCCCAGAGGGAAGCATTGCCTTCGGCCAAACATCTCCCTCACCACCTCCCAGGGGAGCAGTGGTAACGGATGAAGACGGTTACTTGTTAGGCGCAGGCGATCGCGTCCGCATTGATTTTTTTAGCGTGCCCGAATACACCGGCGAGTATCAGGTTTTACCCAATGGTTCAATCAACTTACCCGAAGTGGGTGCAGTTAATGTTCAGGGTAGAACGCTAAAGCAAGCAGCAGCAGCCATTGCCGTCCGCTATCAACCCTACTTAACTCGCCCAATTGTGACACTCAGTTTGTTGGCGGCCCGCCCCATTACCATTGCGATCGCAGGTGAAGTAAACCGGCCTGGTTCCTACACCGTGCCAGCAGTGGCAACGGGTGACAATACCAATGTCCCTTTAGTGACACGGTTAATTCGGTTGGCCGGTGGCACAACCCAGGCCGCCGATATTCGCCAGGTTCAGGTACGTCGTTTGCGGTCGATCGCACAGGGTGGTACTGAAACCATTAGCCTGGATCTGGTTAAGTTAGTCCAGGCAGGTGACATTTACCAGGATTTGCGTTTACGTGATGGTGATAGCATTTTCATCCCCTCCACCACTCACGCTAACCTGGATGAGGCCCAACGATTGGCCACAACGAACTTTGCCGCCGCCACGAATCGCCCCTTACGAATTGCCGTGGTTGGCGAAGTAAACCGCCCCGGCCCCTATACCTTGTCCGAGAAACCGGAACCAGCCACAGGCGACACAAATTCTAGTGTGCCCAATGTGCAAATTCCTACTGTGACTCAGGCCATTCAAACAGCGGGTGGCATTACCCAGGTCGCAGACATTCGGAACATCCAGGTACACCGTCCAACTAAAACTGGCCCCGTACAAGTCATCGCCATCAATTTCTGGGAATTACTGCAATCGGGTGATCTCCGTCAAGATCTACCATTGCAGGATGGTGATACGATTGTCATCCCAACAGCAAATTCTTTGAATGCCAGTGAAGCAACGGAACTGGCTTCTGCCAGCTTTGCTCCCAGCAAAATCACTGTCAATGTTGTTGGCGAAGTAGTTAGACCTGGCCCCGTTGAAGTACCGCCCAATACGCCACTGAACCAGGCCCTATTGGCAGCGGGTGGGTTTAACAGTCGGGCCAGGAAAAAGGAAGTGACATTTATCCGGTTAAACCCCAATGGCACCGTATCGCAGCGATCGGTTACGGTTGATTTTGCCAGCGGCATTAACCAAAATTCCAATCCCGCCCTCCGCAATAATGACACTATTATTGTTGGCAAGTCGACCTTTGCCAGCATTACAGACGTTGTTGGTAGTTTCCTGCCGTCGGCTACTGGCATTCTTGGCTTATTCAGACTGTTGGCATTTTGATCCTGGTTCACGTTGTTCCTGTGCCACAGTGCAACCTGCATCCGGTAAAAGCCTTCTCCGGCCAGGCCCCTGCACCAACCAACCCTGAGTAGCGAGTCCAGATAGTACCAGCGTTGTAATCGTCTGGTAGAATTTACTGCCGACACCGCTTAGCCACATTTGCCGACATGAGAGATCTTTACCCGCCGATCACCCCCTCCATAACTGGCACACTGCAAGTATCCCCCCTCCACCAGATTTACTATGAAGTATCTGGTAATCCTACCGGTAAACCAGTGGTGGTGTTGCATGGTGGCCCCGGTGGGGGCAGTCAGCCATTCTATCGGCAATACTTTGATCCACAGAAATGGCAAATTATCATGTTTGACCAGCGAGGTTGTGGTAAAAGCCTCCCCAATGCGGAATTGCAGGAAAATACAACCTGGGATCTGGTAGCAGACATAGAGAAGTTGCGATCGCACCTGGGCATTGAACAATGGGTTGTTTTTGGTGGCAGTTGGGGAAGTACCCTGTCACTCGCCTACAGCCAAACCCATCCCAGTCGATGTTCAGGCCTAATCCTGCGCGGAATTTTTCTCCTGCGTCGCCAGGAAATTCAGTGGTTTTATCAATCGGGAGCCAGTAACATCTTTCCCGATGCCTGGGATGAGTATCTTAAACCCATTCCTGAGTCAGAACGCCACGATTTACTAAATGCTTACTATCAACGTTTGACCAGTCCCGATCTTACGACCCGTATGACAGCAGCCCGCGCCTGGTCAGTCTGGGAAGCCAGTACTAGCAAACTCTTACAAGACCCCGATTTAATGGCAAAGTTTGGTACTGATGAATTTGCCGCCGCATTTGCCCGGATTGAATGTCATTACTTTGTTAATGGGGGTTTCTTTACGCATGAGCATCAGTTACTTAATCAGGTCGATCGCATTCGCCATATCCCTGCTGTCATTGTGCAGGGACGCTATGATATCGTTTGCCCGATGATATCCGCCTGGGAATTACACAAAGTCTGGCCGGAAGCAGAGTTGATCATTGTGCCGGATGCGGGTCACTCCATGACTGAGCCGGGCATTCAGACTGCTTTAATCGAGGCGGGCGATCGCTTCGTCAGTTATTAACCCAGCAATCAAAGACCTGACATTACGGCAAAGCCTAACACTCTCTACACAATCAGGATAGACTTCCAAGAATCGCGATGAATCAACATTGCCGGTTAATAATGGGGTATGCCACTGTAAAACTCCCAACAAATAATCCTGCATACACAGGGTGCATACAGGATTAAAGCTATCATTCAGGTTGCTATGGCGGCAAACCGTTCAATTGCAACTGGTTTGGGAAATATGGCCTACAGCGCGGGAGTTGCTTCCGAAACTTCTGCCTCAGCACTAGCCTTAGCAGCTTTTTCCTTCGCGAAAGAAGGCTGAACTGCAGGTGGTTGCCAGTTTTCAATCATTTTAGTGAAGTTAGTGAAGTTGGAGTGATCGCCACTATCCATCGCTTCCTTAGTGGTGCAGAAATCTCAGGTGGTCTCAATATGAGAAGGTGACGACTT
>CAZGDE010000433.1:0-6149 GCA_964524315.1 uncultured bacterium | reverse complement strand
GTGATAATTCGCTACCAATGGGGAACCAAACCTGGGTACTGCTTCTGCTAATGGGGGGCTGCACATTCACCACTTGTGCGGTGAAGGCTCAGGCTCAAGCCATCACAGCGGGTACCGATGGTACCGGCACCCTGGTTACACCCCGTGGCAACCAGCTTGATATTAGCGGTGGTACCCAGGCAGGCGGCAATCTGTTCCATAGCTTTCAAGACTTTGGGCTGGGTGCCAATCAGGTCGCTAACTTTCTTTCCCAGCCTGGTACCCACAACATTTTAGGGCGGGTAACGGGTGGTAATGTTTCCGTCATTAATGGGTTGGTTCAGGTGACGGGCAGTAATGCCAACCTTTACTTGATGAACCCTGCCGGGATCGTGTTTGGGGCAAATGCCAGTCTTAATGTTTCTGGTTCGTTTATTGCAACAACCGCTAATGGTATTGGGTTTGGGGCAGATCAGTGGTTCGATGCCATTGGCACCAATGATTATGCAGCCATGGTTGGTGATCCCACCCAGTTTGCCTTGACGGTGCCCCAACCGGGCACCATTCTTAATGCCGGGAATCTGGCAGTGGGGCAGGGTCAAACTTTGATGTTACTGGGTGGGACAGTCATTAACACAGGCACGCTAACGGCATCAGGAGGCAAAATTGCGATCGCTGCTCTTGCCGGTGACAAACTGGTTCGTCTGACCCCAGCGGGTAGTTTGCTCAGTCTTGACCTGCCGCTGGCCACGAAAGCGACCCTCGCGCCTGCCCCCCTCACCCCACCCAGTCTGCCAACCTTACTGACCGGTGGCACACTCGCCCACGCCACGGGTATTACGGTGGAACAGGGGATCGTCAGGCTGATCGGCACCCATACAACCCTACCTACTGAGGCTGGCACAACGGTTGTGAGTGGTCAGTTGTCAGTTGCGACGGAGACGGCCATGACGGCTGGAACCATTCATATATTGGGAAATACGGTGGGGGTGGTTGGTGCCAGCATTAATGCGGCGGGTGTCAGCGGTGGCGGTACCGTTCTCATTGGCGGTGATTACCAGGGGCAGGGGGTTGTACCCAATGCCCAGACAACGTTTGTGGATGCCACCAGTCGCATTACGGTAGATGCTATTGGCACGGGCGATGGGGGGCGGGCGATCGTCTGGGCCGATGAGACAACCCACTTCGCAGGTGCAGTCAGCGCCAGGGGAGGAAACGATGGTGGTAATGGTGGGTTAGTCGAAACGTCGGGCAAAGTCATGCTGGATGTGACGGGTGCCCAGGTTGATGCTAGTGCGCCCCAGGGTTTACCCGGTACCTGGTTACTGGATCCAACCGATATCGCCATTCAAAATGGGGGTACGGATTTAATCTCAAGTGGGGTATTTGATCCGACTGGTACAGGCTCTACGGTTAGTTCCATTGCGCCGACGGTGATCGCCGCCGCTCTGGATAGTGGCACCAATGTCACCATCACGACTGCCAGTGGTGCCAATGGCAATGGTGATATTCGATTACTCAACTCAATTCAACAAACGGGGCGGGGAACGGCCTCTCTGACCCTGGTGGGACGGCGGTTTACCACGTCGGGTGGGTCAACCATCAATCTCAGCAGTACGGGCGGGTTGACGTTTGCCATTAATCAAATCAATCCAGAGGCGATCGCCCCGGCCAGTTCGATTCAATCTGCCATTGCGGCGATCGGTACCGTTGCTGGAACCACGACCATCGATCTGGGAGCTGCTACCTATGTGGGAACACCTATCAGGATTGACCAATCGGTGACGATCAATGGCGCGGGCGCAACCAATACGGTGATTAGTGGCGGTAATACTTTCCGTGTGGTTGATATTGCCTCCGGTGTCACAGCAACCCTCCGAAACCTGACCGTTACGGGTGGTAATGCCACGGCGACGGGGGGTGGCATTCGCAACCAGGGTAATTTAACGCTGGCTAATAGCCGGGTGACCAATAATATTGCGGCGACGGGGGGTGGCATTCATAACACTGGCAATCTGACCATTACTACTAGTACGTTGAGTGGCAATCAATCGACAAATAATAATGGTGGCGCTATTTTCAATGGCGGTACGGTGACCATTCGTAGCAGTACATTCAACAATAACCGGGCCGATGACAGTGGTGGTGGCATCTTCAACAGTGGTACGGCTACGATCATCAATAGCACCTTAAGCGGTAATGTGGCAGACAGCAATAGGGGTGGTGTCGGCAATGGTGGTGGTATTTTTAACAGCGGCCGTTTGTTGGTCAACAGTAGTACTGTCACGCTAAACCAGAGCCGCTCTAACCAGGGTGGTGGTATTTTTAACACTGGTACAGCAAGCCTGCTCAACACCATTGTCGCTGCGAATAGTGGTCTTGCTGCGCCGGATGTTTTGGGCCCCTTTAATGATGGGGGCAATAACCTGATTGGTGTGCGGGATGGTAGTACGGGCTTTACCGTAAGTATCCTGGTTGGTACCCGTGCTTTGCCGTTGCCTCCTGGTTTGGCACCCCTGGCAGATAATGGTGGCCCGACCCAAACCCATGCCCTGTTGGCAACAAGCCCGGCATTGAATACTGGTAACACGGCGATCGGCATTGACCAACGGGGTGTGGTGCGGCCCCAGGGGAATGGTATAGATATTGGGGCATTCGAGTCTTTCCTCAATCCATTGCGACTGGTGACGGATCCACGCCTATTCGCCATCAGTCAATCGCCAATACCTAATCGGATTAACCCCACTAACCTTACCAGCAACCCAACCCGGACGAATTTGCCTATTCAAACCAGGTTTATTTCCTCCCAGACTGATCAGGCGTTGGCGGCAGTTGATCAAGCTTTGAGTCAGGCTTACGAGAAGTTTTTGCAACTTAGTTCAGCCCAATTTGGTTCAAATGCATCCCTGACGCTGCAACAACTCCAGCAGATTTTGACCAGGGTAAAACAAGAAAAAGGGTTACAGCCAGCCATCATTTATGCGGTCTTTGTCCCTCAAGTCATTACGCCCACAACCCGGCGGCAGGCGGGTTTAGCAGTTGCCACGGCACCAATTTCCATATTCTTTCGGGCGAATGAACCCCGCGACGACGATCGCCTGGAACTACTGCTGATTACCCCGGCAGGACGGTTGGTACGACACTCGCTCACTGTGACCCGGGCACAGGTGATACAGCAAGCGCAACTATTCCGTATGACGACGGCCGATGTTGAGGATGATCAAAGTTTTACGGTGCTGGCACGGCAGCTTTATAGCTGGCTCCTAGAACCGCTGGTGGCGGATTTGCAGCAGGAAAACATTACCAGTCTGATTTATTGCCTGGATGAAGGGTTGCGGACAATTCCTATCGCAGCAATGCGGCACGATAGCGGGTTCGCCATTGAACGCTACAGTATGTCGATCATTCCCAGCGTTGGGTTAACCGACTACCGCATTGCACCATCAAACGATTTGATCTGGCGCACCTTGTTGGCCTTGGGTGTGGAACGGTTTACTTCCCTGGAACCCCTACCAGCGGTACCGACGGAAGTGGAATTAGTGAGCCAGCAGTTCTGGCAGGGTTCAGTCGTGCTGAACGAAAATCTGACCTTGCAGAATTTGATTAACCGCAAACGTCTCGAAAACCCTGGCATTATTCACCTGGCGACCCATGCCCGCTTTAATGAGGGCGCTCCTAACCAGTCTTATATTCAACTTTGGGATGAGCAAATTACGCTCGACCAGATGCGATCGCTCGATTGGGGTAATCCGCCACTGGAACTACTGGTGCTGAGTGCCTGTACCACAGCTCTAGGGAGCCCTAATGCCGAATTAGGGTTTGCAGGATTAGCGGCGGCAGCCGGTGTACGTAGCACACTGGGCAGTTTATGGGCTGTTTCCGATATTGGCACGTTGGCATTAATGAGCGAGTTTTACATTCAACTAAAGAATGCGGCCACGCGTACAGAAGCATTGCAACGGGCACAACTGGCGCTGTTAAGGGGAGAGGTACGAATTGACCAAAACCGTTTACTCACCAGTCGGGGCAGTGTTCTTCTACCCGCTCACCTGGTTACTAACAATCAGTTGAGCTTCAAACATCCGTTTTATTGGTCGCCGTTTGTTTTGATTGGTAATCCCTGGTAATATTTAATCCAAATTTTTATTCTCTTCTTTATAGAAAATCAGTAACAAAGTTGCCGTACTTTACTGAAGTTTATCAACGCGTATCAGGTATCTTTTGTAACATCAAATAAGAATGGGTTACTGGCTAGAAAGCCTTACTCCGGTTTTTACTGCATCTGCCACAAATCTTGCTTGTTCATATCTGAATCTGCGATTCACTGGCATTTAACCCTCTTTAATAGATTTCAACTATGCGTAAATCTAAATTCTTCCGGGCCTATTTATCAGCAGGGGCGGTCACAGTTACAACAATTGTGTTCTTTTTCCTCTCTCATTCTCTGGACACAGGTAACGCCGCTTCTGCTAGCCAACAACGGGTTCGCTGGACTCCCAGTCCCACTATGGGCAGTCTAAGTGGGTCAGTATCCGGTGGTAGGAGAGGTCAGGAGATTGCTGCCTGTGGGCAGAGTGACCGCGCTCCCAAAACTGCGATCACGCTGCTGGTGCCCGGTAACGGTAATCAGTTCTTGACCACGTCTGCTCGTCCTGACTTATCCTGGTACGTGCAAACGTCGCAGCCTGTCTCTACAACCTTTGTGCTGACGGCACCGAACCAGGCCCAACCCATTGTTAGTCAGACGATGACGGTCAATCGTGCCGGTATTGTGACTGCCACCTTGCCCACTGACTTTTCCCTCCCAGTTGGCACCCGTTATCGTTGGACGGTGGTGGTTGCCTGTCAGGAGAACCCGGCCAACCAGGTTTATGCCAGAAGCTTCATCGAACGGGTAGATAATCCTGCTGTCGCCCAGGCTCTATTAACTAAAACTCAGCTGGAAAAAGCTACTGTCTACGCACAAAATGGCATCTGGTATGATGCATTGGCGGCTTTAGTTCAGGCTTACCAGAGTGACCCTGTCAATGGTTCGATTAAAGCAGAGTTGCGATCGCTGTTAGAGCAAGCTGATAGCCAACCAACGAATGGTTCCGCTGAACGATTGGCCCACATTGCCACCAAACTCTAAGGAATGGGAGTTAAATAAGTTCGACATTGGGTAGGGGCGGGTTTAGCAGACGCCTCTTTATCCGACAATGGATTTGATGGTAAAACCCGCCTCTACAGTTTGCTGGTTTATTAAATCCACAGCTTTAAAAAAGAGAACTCGAAGTTCGGCGTGATCCGTCCTGACCAACAATGTACCGTACAAGCACTCCGCGTTTTGT
Source organism: uncultured bacterium (assembly GCA_964524315.1). Taxonomy (GTDB): domain Bacteria; phylum Cyanobacteriota; class Cyanobacteriia; order Leptolyngbyales; family Leptolyngbyaceae; genus CAZGDE01. Next base: position 840 of record CAZGDE010000433.1, on the reverse strand, counting down.
GGCAATGGTTTACAGGGCTGAGGGCTGCTGATCTCCTGATTCCACCGTGGTTTTGACACCTGCTGTCGGTGTCCACTGGATCGCCCCATCCTGTCCAGTCACATAGAGGCGAACCCCCATTTTAAGAAGTTGCTCCACTGTTTTCGGATGAATGATTTTGCCAGAGGCGATCGCCCACCGTGGCCGTACCATTGCCAGCAAATCTGGATGAAGCCATTGCCCCGACCACCACAACCCCTGAGCCGGCGGAAGTGACCCCTGCCGCATCAGGGCAAATTGTTGTTCCGGTGATAGGTTGACGATCCATAGCCAGGTTTGACCGGCCATCGTTACTGTCAATAGAAGCGGATCTTTACGCAACAGAGTGATGATTGTTTTCCCTATCTGTATTGGTTGGTTAACTGGCAATGGTTGAAAAGACTCTGGTACGGATGGCTCTGTAGCAGTGCGATCACTGAGTTTAACCAGGGAATACCCAGACCGGATGGGGAGTCGTTTCTGGATGATTGCCCATCCGGGGGATAACGCCTGCATGTCGGTTGCAATTGCCCAGCGAATTTCGTTCACCCCCTGCTTCTGCAAAAATGGCAACACCGTAAAGCCAACGGTTTTCTCGTCGCCACTATTGACCAGGGTTGTTTGTCCCCCATCCTGAATTACCATGATTGGTTGGGTCGCCGTTTCCAGTACCGTTACCCGGAACAGATCAGCCCGTACCTGCCATGCTGGGATTGCCACCAAACCCGCTCCCAGTAATAACGCTAACCACCAGCGTCGTCGCCACCAGGGTTGTAACCAGGTCAGGCCAATGAAGCCATAGAGAGCGATCGCGGTAATTGC
>CAZGDE010000432.1:1826-6174 GCA_964524315.1 uncultured bacterium | reverse complement strand
CTTTTAAATGGAACTGTCCTGCAAGACCGTTATCGGATCCTCAGCGTGTTGGGCCAGGGAGGGTTTGGACGGACGTACCTGGCAGAGGATCAGGGGCGATTTAATGAACTGTGCGCTTTAAAGGAGCTGACTCCCGCTGATGTGGGAGCCTATGCCCTGGAAAAGTCGAAGGAATTGTTTCAACGCGAAGCCCAAATCCTGTATCAAATTCAGCATCCCCAGATTCCCCAGTTCCGGGCAACATTTGAGTACGAGCAGCGGTTGTTTCTGGTGCAGGACTACGTGGAAGGCCAGACCTATCGCCATCTGTTAGACCAGCGCCGATCGCAGGGGTATGCTTTTTCCGAAGCGGAAGTTAGACAGTTATTGCTGCAATTGTTGCCGGTGTTGGCCCATATCCATAGCAAGGGGATTATTCACCGGGATATTACGCCGGATAATATGATTTTGCGATCGCAGGATCACCTGCCGGTGTTGATTGATTTTGGGGTGGTGAAGGAACTGGCAACCCGGTTTCAGGCTCCTGGTTCAGTGTTTCCGGGAGGTGCGGGTAACCAGACAACAGTGGGCAAAGTGGGCTATGCGCCGCCCGAACAGTTACAAACGGGGCGAGCCTATGCCAGTAGTGACCTGTACTCGCTGGCAGTGACGGCAGTGGTGATGCTGACTGGGCGTGAACCACAGGAATTGTTTGATGATGCGACCCTGACCTGGTACTGGCAGCGGTGGGTGACTACCAGTTCCCAACTGGCCCAGGTGTTGAATCGGATGTTGACTTACCGGCCCGGCGATCGCTATCAATCAGCCGGCGAAGTGATCCAGGCACTCCAAACGCCAACGCTACCGTCTCCGGCAATGCCAGCGTCCTATCCGCCGCCACAACCGCAGTACCAGCCTCCTCCGGATGTGTCACGGGTTCCGACGATGGCCGTTGGTCGCCGTCCTGACCCCCTCCCGGCCCCACCCCAGACGGAACCAGTGGTAGAACAGCGTAGTTCTGTCTGGGATGATCCCTGGGCTGTAACGGCGATCGGTCTGGCCCTGGTCATGCTAACGGGGATCGCATCCTGGGCGATCGTGCGGGCCGTACTGAATCCTGACGTGCCGCCCAATCCCTTGCCCACGGAAACGGCGGTTGTTTCACCGAGCCCTTCGCCCACGGAAACCACCACACCGAAACCGAAACCGACGGTTGAGCCTGTGACCTATAGTCAGCGGTTGGATGTGGCACCGGATACAAAATTGATCCGCGAAGGGTCACTTAAGGAGAATGAAACGATTAACTACATCTTTGCCGGACAGCAGGGTGAACAGTTGAATGCCCTGCTGAGTGGGGAAGGTGTGTTGATGACTGTGCGAGGGCCAAATAAAGAGCCGGTCGGTGAAGGATCGCGGCGGGTATCTTACTGGCAGGGAACTTTGCCATACACAGGTGACTACTATATTGAACTCAAAACAATTAAAGGCATGAAGCGGAGTGATTACCAACTGGAAATGACGCTCAAAAGTGCCCCCACACCATCACCCTCGCCCAGCCCCACGGATTCCCCCAGCCCCACACCTACGATTGACACGGAACGGGTACGGTTTCCACCTGGGTCAACCAGTACAGTGGTTGCCGATCAGGCATCACCAACGGTCACGAAACGCTATCTAGTCAATGCCAGGGATGGGCAAATCTTCCAGGCAAAGGTTGCCAGCGGTGCGGTTACCCTCACTATTCGCTATCCAGGGGGGCAGCCCGTGGAAGATGCGGCCAATGTCTTGTCCTGGGAATCAGAGTTACCCCGTAGTGGCGACTATATGGTTGATGTCGTTGCTTTTCAAAATACTGGCTTTGAGCTAGATATCAGTGTGAAAGATTTAGTCCGATAAAAGGATTTAGTCCGATAAAAGGATATGGTGAATATTAATTATTAGACTGTAATCATCACACTGTAATCTCCGCCCGCAACGCCTGGATAAACGGCGCTTATCCATAACCTCATACCTATCTCATCTGCCTTGAACGCTTTACTCATTACTGGAACCGATACCGATGCTGGCAAAACTGTCCTGTCGACAGCCCTGCTAGCTTACTGGCAGAAATACTGCTCCAACCGTACCTTGGGGATCATGAAGCCGGTGCAGTCCGGTGTGGGCGATCGCGAAGTTTACAGTCGTCTTTTCCAGCGTGACCCGAATGAGGTGAATCCCATTTGGTTTGAAGCTCCCCTGGCACCACCCCTGGCCGCAGCGAAGGCAGGGCAACGGGTTGAGCTTGAAATCGCATGGCGGGCATTTGAGCATCTGCGCCATAAATATGACTGGGTGATTGTGGAAGCGTTGGGTGGTTTAGGTTCTCCCGTTACCTTTGAGACGACCGTTGCCGATCTTGCCTGGGACTGGCGGTTACCGGCCGTGCTGGTGGTACCCGTAAAACTGGGGGCGATTGGCCAGGCCGTGGCAAATGTGGCGCTGGCGCGAATGTCACGGGTACACCTGAAGGGCATTGTGCTGAACTGTCCCCAGTCCTGTACAGCGGCAGAGATTGCCCAATGGGCACCCGCCAGCCTGATTCAATCTTTAACGGGTGTGCCAGTACTGGGTCTGATTCCTTACCTAACCAATCCAACGGATCTGGACAAATTGGTACAGGTGGCTGCTGATCTAGAAATTGACCGTCTATTACCGATCGCCTGATAGTCCTATAGCAATACCAGGGGTACAACTCCTGCCTGATTTAACATTCCCAGGTCATGCTGCACGATAGGAGGAAGTTTGCGCGGTGAAATGGAGATAAACCCCAGGCGGGCGTAAAACGGAACAGTTTTGGTAAAACATGCCAGGTACAAGGGTTTGGTTGCCTGTTGGCTGAGAGCTTGTACCAGATAAGATCCTAACCCCTGTCTACGCCACGTAGGAACAACATAGACATCATACAAAATTGCATAGTTGTGATACTGGCATAGCTTGGCACAAGCAATCAGAGAATCACCAGATTCAATCACCCAAAAGTGCTTCCAACCACTTTGAGACTGTACGAAAACTGTTGTGAGCCAACTGCATAATCCCAGCACGATCAGGCTGGTTGCTACCTGCAACAGCAATTGGGGGCTGATGAACAGTAATGCCAGCACCATCAAGCTCAAAATTACGCTAACAATGACGAACTGAAAGCGTGAGGCTGCTGGTAACAGTTCTGTTTGTAACTGGGTGACGAATTGGCGGAGTGTTACCCGGTCAGTGGGTTGGGCGGGACGGAGAGTACAACCCGTCGGGAGATTAGGAGAAACGGTCATGGAAGTTCTTGAAGGAGGTGCAAGGGTTGCCCCAAACGGCAATAACCTGCCACAATCGGCATAATAAAGACGAGGAGCGATCGCGCAACCTGGTGCGGATGAGGACAGTATGTCGCAGCGGTGCGGCGGTTAGTCACCCCATCCAGGCTATTTTTATGGTTCTACTCTGATTATCATCTCCTCAAAATACCCTTTGCTCGGTTAACACAGTTAATCTACAAGAGTTAATCTACCCGATCGTTTTCATTTAGTTTCGCTCCCATTGGCTTGCGAGTTTCACCCAAACTCGCTTTTAACCCTTACCCTCCCATTTCCTATGGTTTCAACTCCCCTGGCGACCCCCGCCATTAACCCTGATCGTATCCGTGCCGCGATTCAGGAATTGCAACCCCAACTGGTTGAGTGGCGCAGGCACTTGCATCAACGCCCAGAACTGGGTTTTCGGGAGCATCTGACAGCAGCGTTTATCACTGGCAAATTGCAAGAATGGGGCATTGAACACCAAACGGGGATCGCCCAAACGGGAATTGTGGCTATTGTCCAGGGGCAGCAACCAGGGCCGGTACTGGCAATTCGGGCAGACATGGATGCCTTGCCAATCCAGGAGGAAAACGAGGTGCCCTATAAATCGCAACATCCAGGTACTATGCATGCCTGTGGTCACGATGGACATACGGCAATCGCCCTCGGTACGGTGCGTTATCTCTCACAACATCGCGATCAGTTCAATGGCACGGTCAAATTCATTTTTCAGCCAGCGGAAGAGGGGCCTGGTGGTGCCAAGCCGATGATTGAGGCGGGTGTCCTGAAGCAGCCGGATGTGGATGCCATTGTTGGGCTCCATCTGTGGAATTATCTACCCCTTGGTACGGTTGGGGTACGAAGTGGGCCACTGATGGCGGCTGTGGAATTATTTGATTGCACCATTCGTGGTAAGGGTGGGCACGGTGCTATTCCCCAAACTACGATCGATTCCATTGTCGTTGGCGCGCAGGTGGTGAATGCGTTGCAAACTGTCGTTGCTCGTAATGTCGATCCCCTGGAATCGGCCGTGGTAACGGTTGGCA